>JBJKSB010000043.1:0-3214 GCA_046704385.1 Bacteroidales bacterium
TCTTCCTAGTTTAAAATCAGTAGAACTACTGATTTTTTTTAATAATAATTTTTTTAACTTGCCCGCGGGTAAATTATATACAAAATTGTAAACCAACCAAAATACAGGAGGAATTGACATGAAACTAACCTTTCTATTTACTATTTTATGTGCCGCTATGGTACTAACATTATTACAAAGCTGCGGCAATGAGAACCTTATTACTACCCCCCCCCCAAGCGGTGAGTAAGACAACAAATGCCAAAACTTTGGCAAAATCCACAACTGCACAAATAACTACTTTGCCTCCCACTTCTATAGACCATGCTGCAGATACTATAATTACATTGCCTTCAAGCAAGAAAACCATAGTTATTCAAAAAGGATTGCCCGCAAACATGATTGCGGAACTTGATAAATATTTTAAAACCAATAAGAATTTGAAAACGAAAAATATTACAGTTTCACCTAATACCGTTACATGTGGCCTTCATATCGCAACTTATTGGCAATTGGTTGAGCAATATCAACCAATTTCTGGGAAACATATTGGTATTTGGACAAATATATTAAGCCCAAGAATATTACATGATCAGTATGGTTTCACATATTATATGGTAGGTTTCGGTGAAAGTGGAGATACATCTATAACTAATTATTTCCCTCTATCAAATTTGATGGTGAATGTGCCATACAATGTTAACCAACAGGAAATTCAAAATGACCCTGCATACAATTATTATTATTTAGATGAACCATTACAAAATGGAATAGCTAATTCATATTTTTTAAATATGGCTAGTTGGATAAGTAACAAAAACCCCGATGCATTTTTCTTGTTTAGTGATTATTACTGGCCTCTAAATAATATAACATGCTATCCAATGGAAGATGATGGTAATAGAATTGAGACTTATTGGTTTCCAAATCAAAATGTAAGAATAATGTGTGATCAATATTCTGGAAATCTTTGTGGATCTGCACATGATTATTGGGATGAATATAAAGGATATTATGGTATGTTGTATAGAAATTTAACAAATTTTATAACTCTTAATCCTGACAAAAGCAATAACGGCGCTGATTGGGGAGACCTATTAAATCTTGCAAGTTCATGGTATATGAATCCCATTTGGGTTTATGGACTTGACTCAAATGTAGATGAAAGCACTATATCTTATTTTGCTAATACCGCATGGTCTACAGGTTATCTTTATGAACTTGAAAAACAAGTTACAACAGTCTGGAAATGTCTTGAATATCCATCATGTACTGATTGTGTGTATCCTACACAAGGCGGCTGGTATGTTTATGAAAGTTATTATACAGGTGAACAGCAATATGTAGCTTATTAGAAAATTTTTTAATAACCATGTATCCTTTTACTGTGGCAGGTAGTAGATATGCTTAGATATAAGTATTTTATGATTATAGTGCCTATAATTTTATTAATAGTAAGACAAAATACCTACGGTCAGGAAAAGCTATATCCATATATTCCTGAACCTAAGGAGCTGAAATACAATATATTTTATGTGGAAGCATTGGGAAATGGCGGAACATTTTCTTTTAATTACGAAAGACAATTTCAGCCTAACTTAAGCCTAAGATTCGGTCTTGGCATTGATGCCGGTACCAGCACTTCAAATTCCGGAGAACATCCTGTCTTTGGTCTCGATATTATTTTTATGTTGAATTTTCTAATAAAAATAATCAATAATAATAATTTTATTCTTGGAGTTGGAGCAATACCTACCAGACTCATTCTCCCGACATTTTCAATAGGCTATCAATACAGCCCCCTTTACGGAGGCGCATTTTTTCAAATTACTTTTGATAACCAGCCAAATATAGAAAATAAGTTTATTCCTTGGGTGGGTGTAGGTATAGGTTCGAGGTTTTAATATTACAAATTCATAATTGTGTATATACTTTGTTTTTCGCTTTGAAATATAGCTTAATATTATTGAGATATTGCTATGAAAAATTTTTTATTTGTTTTGTTTATTACATCAGTATCTATTTTTACAGGCTGTTCATTAACATATAGACTAAAAGATGATCCGTTCAAACTAGACTTTTATGAAAATTATAATAACTTTGCTGGGGACAAAAATGTTAAAATAACCATGCAGAATGACAGCGTTTTTTATTCAATTAATGGAACGGTAATTCTTAACGACACACTTTTCTCTATTATTAAAGACACCTCCAAAAAAAATTATGCAATCCCAATATCCGGTATAAAAAAAATCGTTTACACATACACCGGTAACAAAACTGTGAACATTTTATTAAAAAACAGACATAAGCTAAAAGCCCGGAATATTTCACTTTCAAAAGATACAATCAGCTTTGTAGAGACAAGAATCCTTTATTTTAAAAAAGCGATAATCCCTGTAAATAAAATAAAAAAAATTAGCTATAAAAATCACTGGGAAGGGATTATTTCAGGTATATCTTACGGAATGTTTATTGGAGTAATTTCAGGTACATTGGGTTTTTATACAGCTTATAACTCGAATCAAATTAATGGTTTACCAAGTAGCACTGCCGTAGGATTAGGTATAGGCGCAATAACAGGTACAATTTTAGGTTGGTTATTTGGATACAATTATACTTACATATTTAATCCGTAAGTTGTTTCAATTTGAATAACATGAAAAATATTTATTTAGCTTTGTTTGGTTTGGTAATCTTTTTAGCAGGCTGTTCTTCCACATATACACTAAAAGATTATCCGTCCAAACAAAAATTTTATAAAGATTTTAACAATTCTGTTAAAAACAAAGATGTTAAGGTTACGTTGAATAACGACAGTTCATTCACAATATCTAACGGTGTAATAATTTCGAATGATTCTCTTTTCCGGATTTCAGATATACAAAAGAAAGAAATAAGTCTAAAGCGCGATGAAATAAAAGGGATAGAAAATTATAATACTACAAATTACATGCACCCGGTTTATAAAGACATCTTAAAGAACGGCAAAGAATTAAAAGCCGCAGTGATAAAAACACTGCCAAGTTCTTCAATAGAATTATATGTATTAAAAGATAGATACGGCAGTCCTGTTCCAATTAACAGAATAAAAAAAATTAGTTATAAAGATCATTTACTTGGTGTTCCGATAAGGTTAATTACCGGAGCCATATTAGGATTTGCTTCGGGATGGATAACTGATTCTTTTATAGGGAATAAAAATTTAACGACTAATGAAGCATTTTATATAGGC
>JBJKSB010000044.1:0-15696 GCA_046704385.1 Bacteroidales bacterium
GAATACCAAATTCCTGCATAGATTTAATAAAATAATTCAGAGTTTTGAAGAGTTCGGATTTATAGCTTTTAAAATTTTCAATCTGACTGAACTCTTCAAATTGTTCTTCGGTAAAGCTGAAGAATACCTCGTTAAAGGCATCGAGACTAAATTTGTAAATATCCTTTTCAATATCCCAGCTTTTGCCATTTTCAATTTTTTGAATGGCATACTCCGACAGCCATTCGTAAATGCTTTTATTGTTTTTAATATTTTCGAAAAAACTACTGATAGTTAATTCCAGTATCGCCTTTAGGTTTAATTCAATGTTAAATCCTGAGGATAAGCCTGTTTCGTGTGTAAACGATTTTAATACTTTTTGAAAAAAGCTGTCGATGGTACTGATATTAAACTGGGAGTAATTATACAGGATTAGGTTAAGGGTTTGTTTCGACCTTAATTTTAATTGCTCGGAGGTCCAGTTAAATTTCGATATAAAATATTCAGTATTATCTGAACTTTCACCCTTTGAAAGTATAAACAATTCCTTTAAAATACGGTCGCGCATTTCAGCAGTGGCTTTATTGGTAAAAGTCACAGCCAGTACTGTGCTGAATCTGATTTTAGGATCGAGCGCCAGGCTTAAATACTCGCGCGTAAGGTTAAAGGTTTTGCCGGAACCTGCCGAAGCTTTGTAAATGCTGAGGTCAGCCATAATTAGATGTGAAGAATTTTATAAACCAGTTCACGCATTAAATCTATATCGTCAATGGGCGGTGAGTCAATTCCTTTCGATTTGGTATCGTACTCACGTAAAAAACCAATGATATGTATGCATTTTGCCCGGTTATAATTTCGGGCAGCCTCAATATAATCGCGTACAAAAAAAGGATTTATTCCCAGCAGCGACCCAAGTGCTGAATTTGATTTATCTTCAGAACTATGCACCATCAGTATTTTTGTAAAATAAGAGTACAAAAAAGCAATAAGGGGAATAATGCTTTTGGTTTTAGGATTTTGACCCAGGTGGTTGATGATGAGGTTTGATTTGTATATATCTTTTTTGCCCAGGGCCGATTGTAATTCAAAAATATTAAAATCCTTACTGATACCAATATTCTCTTCAATCTCCTTCATGGTAATGGCTTTACCTTTGGGTACAACAATAACTAATTTTTCAATTTCCTGGGCTACTTTTGATAAATTATTTCCCAAATGGCTGGCCATCAGTTCGGCAGCTTTTATATCAATAGTGTAACCTCGCTCTTTGAGGTAAGAGATAATCCAGGTTCCAACTTTATTTTCATAAATCTGTTTCGATTCAAAAAGTATGGCGTTTTTTTCAAGTATTTTATAGATTTTCTTTCGTTTATCCAGTGATTTATCTCTAAGGTTTATTACCATTATTGTTGAGGGCGCAGGATTTTCGGCATATAATAAAAACGGATCTACCTGGTCGGCCGGTAATCCATCAATTCCTTTCAGGTTTTGAGCTTCTTTTAAAATTACAACATTGTAATTCGACATCATGGGAAATCGCCGGGCGGTGTTTAACAAGGTTCCCATATCAATATCTTTCCCATAAAGAATGGTCTGATTAAACGATTTTTCTTCATCGGGAAGAACATTTTTTTCAACATAATTGGTAATCTGATCAATGAAGTATGCTTCCTCGCCCATTAAATAATAAATAGGCTTATAAATTTTGTTCTTCAGATCGGTCATTATTTGTTCAAATGTCAGCATACCAGTGTTATTGTTATAAAATATTAAAAGCTTTTGAGTAATTTCAAAGATACCTCAATATGTGAACCTACACAATTTACCTTGCCTTTTATTGATAATTTAAAGGGAGTTTGAATTAGAATCGGATTAAGGTGTTGATTTATAATATTATATTTTTGAATTGGTAAGATGTTCATGTGTTTGATTGTTTAAATGTTAAGAGATATGAATCTGAGTTGATGGAAAATTGGAACGATGGAAATTTGGAAAAATAGAAAATTGGAAAGAAATACATTATTAGCGGTATTTGATTTAAATTCTATTCAATTACTTTTATGCTCCATATGGATAAATTAAATCTACCAGATTACAGTGCATTCTTAAAAGTGAATCCGGCGAAGGGAACGATATTCGATTCCATTAGGAAAAAATATGTAAAACTGACACCCGAAGAATGGGTACGTCAGAATTTTTTATGGTTTCTTAAAATTGATAAAAAATATCCCGAGGGATTACTGGCCGTTGAAACCAGCTTAAATTTAAATAATTTGCTCAGGCGATGCGATATTGTTGGATATGATAAAAATGGAAAGGCCAGGCTCATCGTTGAATGCAAAGCGCCGGGAGTAAAAATATCGCAAAAAACTTTTGACCAGATAGCCGTATATAATCTTAAATTAAAGGTTGATTACCTGATAGTTACTAACGGGATGAATCATTATTGCTGTTTAATGAATTATGCTGAAAACTCTTACAAGTATATGGAAGACATACCTTGTTTTAATTAAATTTCGTTTAATAATTGGAGAAACAGTTCATCTTCCCATCCATCAATGGTTTTAAGCCACTTTTTTTTTGTGCCGCAAATCGTAAACCCTGCATTTTTAAATAGTTCAATGCTTTTGGAATTGTTTATTGAAATATTGCAATATAATTGGTGTAAATGCAAATGTTGAAAGCAATAGGTAATCAATAAATTTAAGGCAGCAGAGCCAAAACCCATATTCCGGTTTTGTTCATCACAAATTAATATACCTATGCCGGCACGCATGTGAAAAGGATCAAAGTCAAATAAATCAATAGCACCAATTGGAGCTGATGGGTCGTCAATTTTGGTAATAATTAATCGTAATTGTTTATTGGTATAAATATCGTTTTGTGATGTTTCAAGGTATTGTTTTAGAATGTATTTTGAAAAAGGAGTCAGGGTATTACTGACGTGCCATATTTCAGGATTATTTTCGCATGAATATAAAAATTCCAGGTCTTCAGGTTCAAGAGCCCTTAAAATAATTTTCTTATCACGTAACAACAATGCCATTAATCAGGTCGGATTTTATCCATTTCAACTACAAAAGCATCATAAAATCCTTTTTGCATTACATCGTTCAAAGCCTGGCGGGCTGAGGTTTTTCCGATAAATTCTCCCCAAATGTAGCGGTAATAACCATCGGGGCTTTTAATCTCTTCAATGTCTTTTAAGCCCTTAATTTTTGACACATCAACCGGGTTTTTCATAGCATATAACTGTATCGTATAAACTTTGCGGTTGGTGTCGGCCATTTTTGATTTAAAGAAGTTACTGCTTTTTTGTACCAGTTGGTTGTATTCAAGATTACTTATTACCCTTGCATCGGGGAATCCGGCATCAACAACCTTATTCATAAGTGTCAGTGCTTCCGATTTATGATTAAATCTTCCAACAGTATATAAATAACCCGATTCGGTGCGGAACATCCACACATTGGCGATATTTTCACCTGAAGTATTAAAATGCGATGGTTTTAATGGTTTAGGAGTTTCCATTAAAAAGATAGTATAGGTAAGGAATTCTTTATACTTTAACTCATCGGGAACATAGATATTTTCAATCGTAATTTGATCATTGTTTGCATTAATCACTTTCATATCCACCCGGCGGTTTAGTTTACGTCCTTCCGGATTGTCACTTCCATCGGGGTTTTTATTGATTGCAATATAATTGGTATTGCCCAATCCTTTTGTAACAAACCTGGTGTTATCAATTCCTTTGTTATTTAAATAATCAACCACTGAACGTGCTCGTTTAACAGAAAGTTGCTGGTTATATGCGTCTGTTCCAAGTGCATCAGTATTACCATCCACTTCAATTTTAAGTGTTGGGTTTTTTTGCATCAGCTTAGCCAGTTTTTCAATTTCAACCTGCGCATCGCGGCTCAGTTTATCACTGTTATAGTCGAACAAAATACTCTTTACTGTAAAATATTCACCGGTACTTACTTCTTTAGGAACCATTTCCATGAAAGTCAGTACTTCGGGATTTTGTTCGTTCTCGCTAATATTAATGCGTTTTTCAGCTGGTTCGTATCCATCGCCAAATGCTTTTATAACGTAGGGCCCAAATTTTAATTTAGTACGAAATTGTCCGGTGGTAGGGTCGGGGCTCAATGCAGCCACAACTTCGCCATCGGGTTTTTCAACATGGATATAAAAGGAGTGATCGAGTTCCTTATTATCCTGAAGTTTTAAATTTCCATTGAGTTCATATTCGCTGGGTACAACAATAGTTTTTGTTTCAACAGGTTGAGAAGTTCCTGTTGTGCTTGTATTACCTGCTTGGTTTTCAGTTATATTCGTATTTTCAGCCAGGTTTTGAGTTGAATCTGATTGAAAATTTAAGCTATCATTGGCAGGAGTAATGTCATTAGCAGCTACTTCGACCACCCGTTCTGTTTTTGGGAATTCGATACGATAAATCCTTTGTTGACCGCCTCCCTCAGGATATTTAGCATAATAGGCAACACTACCATCTCCCACTGGCATATAAAAAACATCGTCGGCCAGTGAATTTATCGGGTAACCCAGATTTTGCGGTTCTGACCAATTTCCACCGGCATCTTTAGTGGTTTTAAAAATATCGAAACCACCCATGCTGTTATGGCCTTCGGAAGCAAAATACAACGTATTCCCATTATCAGTTACAAATACCGATTCTTCAATAAATTCCGTATTGATATCAGGGCCCAGGTTTAGGGGTGGTCCCCATTTACCTTTGTTGTCTTTTACTGAATACCAGATATCTTTCTCGCCATATCCGCCAGGTCGGTCACTTACAAAATACAAAGTACTCCCATCGCGAGTGATGCTACCATGGGTTTCATTATCTCGTCCGCTAATTTGCTTAGGGAATTTGGTTACCGATGACCATTTTTTTCCAACCAATTCAGAGTAATAAAGGTTATCATTACCATAATCATTGTGATACAGAATCAGAAAATCGCCGGCGTACGACATAAACGACGTTGAATAATATCCATCTGAGGCAAGATCGCTGGTTAAATCCTTTGGTTTTTTCCATTGATTCCCTTCCCGGGTCGAATAATATACATTCTCAAAAAACAAGTTTCCGTAATCCGGGTCACGTTCTTCCTGGTATGCCGTAAATGCAATTGATTTTTCATCACCTGAAACTGCCGGATAATAATTATCGCCTTCTTCGCCAAAATCAATTTCTTCGCTTACAAATTTCACCGGATTAGCCATCATATTTTTTGCATATTCGCATGATTTAATCTGAAGGTCGAGAAAATCGTTCATATAAACATCAGAAACCTGAATCATGGTTTTGTATTTTTTATAAGTAGCAATGGCATTATCGAGTTGACCCACCACCCGATAAGTTTTTGCCAAAAAGAACCATGCTTCTTCTGGTGCTTTATCTTCTTTGTAGTTACCTTCTTTGTAATTTTGAGTCACACTTTGAACTGCTTTTTCAAGGTAGGGTAAAGCCTGTGCATATTGTCGTTGTACATAGGTGTAACAAAGACCAACATTAAACTCAATATTGGCATTATCCCAGCCTTTATTTATTATCTCAAGGTAAATGGGTAGTGCCAGTTCATATTCTTCATACAACAAATGTGACTCAGCTTCTTTAAAAAGGGTTTTTATTTCTTTTTCATCCTGACCATAGGTCACTGAGATTATAAAAAGAGTTAGAAGAAATAGAACACTTTGCTTCATAATAGTTGTTTTAACATTCCCAATTCACGTTGTCAGCATGGATAATTACTCAAATGTAATAGAAAATTATCAAATATTAATCACGCCTGCGCCTGAAAACCACATAAACAGTCGATCCGATTATTGCTAATCCAAATACAAGGCCAAGTATGAGCGAAATATCTTTAGGAACCGATCCGTTTTCAATTGCCGAATTATCATTATCCGCTAAATTGGCTGAAACCGCATTGCTGGTTGAATCAATACGTGTGGTTGCGACTTCGGAAACAGAATCCTTATTCTGAATTGTATCCGTATTATCAGCCTGGGCTGTAGGTTCAATATACTTGTCGTTTTTGTACAGTTCGTTCGACACCAACAATTCAGATGGAGTTATTTCTGCCGGCTTCTTTCTTTGAGAAGGTGCCGATTTGGATTCGAGTGTTTTTGTATCCAGGATTAAGGTATCATCTTCTATCATTAATTCTTCGTCAGCTTTAATTTTGTCAGCAAGGGGTTCCGGAGTTACTGCACTGTCGGGTTCAATCGGTTGAACAATATCGTTAAAAACAACCACTGTTTTCGACTGATCGTAGGAGTATTTAGGAACCGTGAGTGTATATTCAAAAGGAGGCAGGTTTGATGATTCGAATAAAGCTGTGAACTTTTTACCCCGGGGCAAAATAAACAGGAATTTTTTTGATTCAGGATCGGGAGTATAAATACCAAAAACATTATCATCACCATCGGTAATGGTAATAATTCCATCTTCGAGTAAAACTCCGGTCTGGTTCATTGCAATACCCGCAATCACGGTTTGATTTCTGACATGAGTTTCAGAAAGGTCAATCCTGAAAATGTCGTAATTTCCTATGCTGTTATTAGCATATGAGGCGTAGTAAGCTCTGCGGCCATCTACTGAAGGGACATAATAAACATCATCATCAGGAGTATTAATAGGATATCCAAGATTTTCGGGTATCGACCAGGAGCCATTTTCCAGTACATGACTTACAAAAATATCGAAACCTCCCATAGTATTGTGGCCTTTGGAAGCAAAAAACAACGAAGTTCCATCAGGATGAAGATAAGGACCTTCTTCATCATAGGGTGTATTAATGTTTGGACCAAGGTTTTGTGCCCGGCTCCATTTACCGTTGGGTAACTTACGAACTCTGTATATGTCAAGCCCACCATATCCACCCTTGCGATCAGAGGTAAAAAATATTTCATCCTGATTTAGTGACATCGAAGCATGGGTTTCGCGATACTTGCTGTTAATGGGCTCAGGTAGTTTCTCAGGAACCTGCCATTCGGCTCCTTTACGGGTGCTTACGTAGATATTTCCGTCGCCATCGTCATCTTTATAAATAAAAAGCTTGGTACCATCAAATGAAAGGCCAATGGAGGCTTCATGACCCGGGGTATTTATGTTTTCGCTGATTTTTTGACCCGGAGTGTATTTTTCCCCGTCAAAACTACTGATATAAATATCTTCAAAATACTGTCCGTCATCGGTCATTTTTCCTCCGGTATTACCTTTCCTTTTTGAGGTATAAATCAAAATACTTTCATCGCCGGAAATACAGGGACTGTGTTCAGCGTATATTGAATTAATGTTTTTGCCAAGGTTTGTAACATTCATCTCAACCGGATTCTTAATCAAAGTTCGTGCTACCTGACAGGCTGCAAGTTCGTGGTCAATTTCTTTAAGGAATTTATGATCATCAGCATTCACCATTTGTTTTAGCTGAAGAAATGTACTTTCGGCATCGTCAAACCGGTAATTAACGTGGTAGGCTTTGCCAAGATAAAATAAGGTTTCGATCGGGGCATTTTGCTCATTAAACGAATTGGTTTTGTAATCATCCGAAAGGTGTTTTGATGCAAACTCAAGATAAGGGATGGCTTTTACTTTATCGATTGCTGTGTTCAGGTAGCAATACCCGGCTTTAAAATTCAGATTGGCATTATTGGGATAATCCTTTAGTAATTTTAGATATATGTTTAAGGCGGCATGATAATTACCGTCATCAATAAGATCATTACCCTGTTTATATAAATCTTCACTGGTTTGACACCAGGCTGCTCCATTAATAAACCATAAAAAAATCGCCAGCGTAAGAAACCTGAACTTTATCATAAACAGAAGTTGAGTTAACAATTAGTTGTTTAATTTTCATCGGGCAATTTAATAAAATTGATAACAAGTAACAATATTACCGGATAAATATAAAAACAGGTTGTAGATAGCTTCTGAAGTGTTGATCGGAATTGGTTCGCAAACCTATTTTTTCCAATGAAATTTTGGTGGTTATAAATACATTGTTATGGAAAAGCCTCCGAATCAGTTCAGAGCAAGCTGTATAGTTGTAGTTTTTCGGCTAATTGCCAACACAATACGTCTTTAAATTGGGGTGCATGATAATTTAATTCTACAAATCGACCCACTGCATGCACCGTTTTATATTCGGTGACTGAAACCAGGGGTTGAAACCTCTGGTTATTGGAATTTATGGCCTTCAGCCTTTTTTACTTACCATTTGGCTGAGCATTGCAGGCTCAATCATTAAAAAGAAGACTGTAGAGTTTGCCCCGAACTTGATTTTCGGGGGCACTTCTTTGTATGAGATAATATTTACCTAGCTTCGTCCTATTTGCCTAAAGCCTTTGAACATTACAACAAAATCGTTCCAAACGCGATAGTCCTTGGCGTAAAGCAGGTTTAATTTTTCAATTTTTTCAGGGGAGTCCGTAGCAGATGAGTGTATTAAAGCCCAGCTTAAAACTCCTTTTTTAATTCGTGGCAGGTTAAGTGTGTTAATGTCATTCCTGAAATAAAAACCAACCCAGGTTTTAAATCCGAACAATACCTGAAAAATATTCCGAAAAGCCGAAAGTCCGTTAGGAAGCATTAAAATTAAAATAGGTGTAAGCGGTAAAAGGATTATGGATAATAAAATATCAAACAACCGTTTCTTGCGCAGGTTATGTTGTTTGGTAATATTATTGAAATCGATGGTATATAAATCGCCGGCTGTATCGATTGAGTTGCTGCCAATTATTGAGATGCTTTCAGGTGGGGCTATTTTATAAGAAATTCCGGTTCCTTCCAGCCTTAGCATTTCCCTTATAATTTTATGTGATGGAATATTTTTGGCACAGAATACTAATTCATCAATCCGGTTAATTTCAACAATTTCTTTAAGTTGTTCAATGGTACCAAGGTATTCGCTATGCTCATCGGAAGCCGTTGGCTCTATTAATCCGACATATTCAAAGTTTGGTACTGATTGATGCAAAATTTCAAGTGCTTTTTCTGATTCATTAATTTCTCCCACAATGGCCATCCTGATTTTTCTGGCTGTGTGGAATTTGTAGTCGGAAAATCCGGTAAAATGAAGTAAAATTCTGAAAAAAGTCAAACCGGTTATACCCCATAAAGTCCCCATCAATAACATAGCCCTTGAAAACCTGTAGGTCTCTGGTAGTAAGGCATAAATTATCAGGATAATCCCGGTTCCAATCAATAGTCCCCGTAAAATTTTGGTAAGTTTCATGGGTTTTTCATATCCGCCTGAAAACAGAATACTTAATAACCAGATAATTAAGTAAACCGGAACTGCAAAAATTAAGTAACTATGAGGAAAATGTTCGATGCCATTAAAGTAATATCTTTCCCACATGGGCGTGATCCATAAAAAACCAAGGTATAGAATTAAAGCATCAAAAAGTGGTACAAAGCTTTGTTTGAAAAAGCGGTTGATAATTGCCAGAAAAGCCCTGAAATAAATGGCCAGATTAATGAAAAGTGAAAACAATCTGGCATTGCCCGATGAGAAATGTTTACGGGCAAATATAATCATGGCATTATAAAATACACGCACATAATTAACACTTCCTTTTTTTGTGCTTTCACCTTTGTAATGAATAATTGTGGTTTGTGGGAAATAATAATTCTTGTATCCGCCTTTTAAAATTCTGTAAGAAAGATCGATATCCTCACCATACATAAAGTAGTCTTCATCGAGCAGTCCCACTTTATCCAGGGTTTTTTTCCGCATCAGCATAAAAGCTCCGGCAAGAATTTCTATTTCGTGAACTTCATTATTATTCAGATATCCAAGATGGTATTTTGAAAATATTTTTGATTTTGGAAAAATAGTTGAGAGTCCGAATATTTTATAAAATGCAACCATTGGTGTTGGCAAACCGCGCTTACTTTCCGGTAAAAAGGTTCCTTTTCCGTCAATCATTTTTACGCCCAGACCACCAGCATCAGTATGCTGGTCCATAAATTCGGTGACTTTAATAAAAGTATCTTCTTCAACAACAGTATCCGGATTTAAAAGCAGGATATATTCACCTGTTGCTATTCGAATAGCCTGGTTATTTGCCTTTGAAAATCCGAGGTTTACTTTATTGGCAATTAATTTTGCTTCGGGGAATTTTTGCTGAACCATAATGCACGAACCATCCAGCGAATTATTATCGACTACAAAAACCTCGGCATCTAAAAGCTGTATGGCTTTATATACCGAATGCAGACATTGTTCAAGGAAATACTTTACATTATAATTGACAATAATTACCGATAACTTCATGCAAAACTAATTTGTAGCGAAATTAAATATTTAACTTAATACTTATTTAGGATTTTACTGGAAATTATTATTGGGTAAACGGTTTCTAAAAATTAAAATTGCCTTTTGTAGTAATCTGGTAGGTAACTTTGTGATTATTAAAAACAGGCTCAAGAACTCCAATTGAGATAAAGTTGGCTAAAATATTCTCCACTTTATTTTGATTGGTTCTTGCCACACGACAGGCTTTTGAAAATGATATTTCACCGTATTGTTCAATATATTCAAGTAAGCGTTGTTCGTTTTCAGTATATTTCAGATATACTCCTGTTGATCGGGTTTTGAGTTTCCATACTTTGATAATTACCCGGTTTGCTATCTGGTTTTCGTCATGAATCCTGATGTAGGCGGTCCATTTATCCTCTTTGCCGGGGGCATAGTGAGGCTTTTGGTCGCTGGTTTCAACTTTTATTTCAACCACATTTTTGCCTGAAACATTATGATATACCGTATCAAATGATACTTCGGGTTTGCAATATAATTTGGCGGCTGTTTCAACCATGTAAATCTCTTCTTCGGAGCGCACACCGGCAATAACACCATTATCTTTTACCCCAATTAAAAGCTTTCCGCCATCAGTATTGGCAAATGCAACCAGCGACCGCGCAATTTTTTTGGCATCGCTAACTTCGAATTTAAAATCGAGGGACTGATGTTCGCCTTCCGCAATAAGATTTTTCAGATAATTCTCCACGTTTTTTACCCTTTAAGTAAACTGGTTACAAAACAGTAAAAAATGTTACGGTGTTTTTAAACTATTAAACGAATAAAATCGGTTTTAATGCATTTCAGCATAGGTTACAAAGGCATTCATATAATAATCCAAATCCTCAGCATTTAGTTTTTGAGTTGGTTTTTGTAATAATGAAAGCAGATAATTTAAACTTTCGATGCGCAATTCTTCAACAGATAGTTTTTCATCCGAGATGCTTCCTTCATCTTCGGGCATCGAGATATTAAAGGTTTTATATTTTTCAATATGTTCGTAAGTCAGCCTAATAATCTTAACAACCCTGGGTAATTTTTCTTCAATAAAATATTCTCTTAATTTTGTTAAGTCGGATATCAGTTTATCAACCACTATTCCCTTCTTTAATAAGTCGCTTTGAATCCGGTTTAGGTGCTTTAATAGTTCTATATTTTCCACAAGTATTTTTTTTATTGTTGTACTGAAATTCTTAAGGGGACAAATTTATATTTTACAGGAGTAATAAACATAAATAAGAGCATCTAATTTTCAAAAAAATTACACATATATATATAACATATTGAAATATAGCCATATGCAAATTAGTGATTTTTTAATAAAAAAATATTATTTCGGATAGGAATATTATTTAAAACTTATTTTGAACATCTTTGTTAAAAGCTAAAAAGTATAATTATGTCAAAAAATCTAATTATTTGGAGTAATAGCTACTCAGTAGGAAATTCAGAAATTGATGCTCAGCATCAAAAACTTATCGATTTAATAAACAAATTGTATAACCTTTATTTGGATAAAAACCTTGACGGAATTAAGGAGGTTATTAGTGAGATTAAGGATTATACGCATTATCATTTTAGTGCAGAGGAAAAATTATTCAGGGGAAAAAACTATCCCGAAGCCAATGAGCATACAAAACTTCATGATAATTTTATTGATGAGTTAAATGAGCTTAACAATTCTTATGTAAATTCACCTTCAATTTTAACTATGAAAACCATGACTTTCCTTCAGAAATGGTTAACGAATCATATTTTAAAGGAGGATAAGAAATACATGGCTTATCTTAATAATTAGTCTTTCTTAGAATCTCCAAATTTTCAAAAAACAAATAATAAACCTGACCGTTCGTTCAGGCAGGTAAATAGCGTTTTTCAAAATTCAAAATCTCAAACCGTTTGATAATTTGGGATTTAAGAGTTTGTGATTTACTTGTTTTTTGATTTTTGTTATTCTTAATTTTACCTTTTATGAGTTTTCTTTTAGTCGCCACTCAGAATAAACGGGTATATTTACTTTTTTATTGATGTAATCTTAAGGTTTGCTTAACTTTACTTATTGGTGTTAACCTTAGTTTTACAATCGGAATTTAAATTTAAAAATATGGTAAACGAGGCCAAAATTTTACTTGTTGATGACGAAACCGATATTACTGAGTTTATTGGTTTTAACCTCGAAAAAGAAGGATATTTAGTTGAAAAAGCGAAGACAGGCGAAGAAGCCATAGAGATAGCCCGGACATTTAAACCCGATTTGATAATCCTTGATGTCATGATGCCGGGTATGGATGGAATGGAGACCTGTGAAAAAATCCGGGCCTTACCCGGATTAAATTATCCATTAATTGCATTTTTGACTGCACGTAATGAAGATTACAGCCAGATTGCAGGTTTTGAAGCCGGAGGCGATGATTATATTGCAAAACCGGTTAAGCCAAAAGTTTTGGTAAGCAGGGTGAAAGCTTTATTAAAAAGGAGAACAGGAGCCGACGGGGAGAGCGCCGTAAGTGCCGATTCTATGCTTGAAATAGGCTCGATTCTTATTGATAAAGAACGTTATATTGTTAAAAATCTTGATGAGGAACTTATATTGCCACGTAAAGAATTTGAGTTATTGCTTTTACTGACTTCAAAACCCGATAAGGTTTTTACCCGCGATGAAATTTATTCCAAGGTATGGGGCGAGGATATAATTGTTGGCGACCGTACCATTGATGTACATATACGTAAATTAAGAGAAAAATTAGGAAACGACCATATCAGAACCATTAAAGGCGTGGGATATAAATTCGTTGAATAAAATACTTACTTGCAAGGGTATTTGATATAACTTGAGTCAAATACCATTTTTCATGTCAATATATTATTTTTTACAAGAATAGTTTCATGCCCATTTCATGAAATTTAACACTTTGTTCTATGTTTTAGTGCTACATTTGCGGCTTAATCTTAAAAATTAAAAACATGAACAAAATGTATTTAAATCAAAAATCAGCTAAGTTCCAAGTGTTTAAACATTGGAGCAGAAAGTCGTTTGCTGTGTTTACCAGCTTAAAATCAGTAGTTAAAATCGGATTCCTTTCAGGGACTTTATCGATTTTGGCCAATCCAAATTGTGCTTACTCGCAAACTGATACAATAAAAGTAAATAAACATCTCGATATTGACGAGGTAGTGGTTACAGGGGAGCGAGCGCCTGAAGTATATTCAAAAATCTCACGAGTGGTAACCCTGGTTCCAAAAGAAATTGCGCTGGCCACACCTGCTCAAAGTCTGCTCGATGTGTTGGAATATTCTCCCGGAGTTGATTTGAGAGTGCGAGGCAAACAAGGTGTACAGGCCGACCTAAACATCAGGGGAGGATCGTTTGATCAAAATGTAGTTCTTTTAAATGGTATAAACATAACCAGCCCACAAACCGGACATTTAAGTCTTACCCTTCCGGTTGACATTGAATCCATTCAACAAATAGAAATTCTTGAAGGCCCGTCGAGCAGGATTACAGGAGCCAACGCTTTTAGCGGGGCTGTGAATTTTGTTACCCGTACCGATAGCATCAATGATGTTAAATTTCATGGTATGGTAGGCAATTATGGTCTTTATAAAACAAATGTAACAGCTTCGTTGAGTAACCCTTATGTTAAGAATTTTGTGGCTTTTTCGGTTTTTGGATCCGACGGCTTTACTCACAATACCGATTTCAAAAATTACAATTTGTATTATAATGGTGATATAAAAGTTAAAAATGCAAAAGTGGGTATCCAGATGGGATTAACCAGCAAAGCCTATGGCAGTAATAATTTTTACAGCACTAAATATAAAGATCAGTTTGAAGAAAATGATGGTTCCTTGGCCAGTGTGAATTTCAGCACAGGTACAAATTTAAAAGTATCCGGATCGGCTTACTGGAACCGTTTGTACGATCATTTTGTATTGATCCGAAGCATGCCTGAGGCATATCAGAATTTTCATGCTACTGATGTATTGGGTACAAACCAAAATGTTTCATTTCAGTCTATACTGGGTAAAACCACATTTGGTGTTGAATTGCGAAGCGAAAGTATCCATAGTAATTCACTTGGGTTCGACACCGGCGATAGTATTCCTGTACCCGGACACGATTCAATTTACTATACCAAATTTCATAGCCGCAGCAATGCCGGTGTCTTTGTAGAGCATAGCTATCATGCCAATAATTTTGACTTGTCGGCCGGAGGTGTTTTTAATTTTAACACCGACCAAGGAATGCAGGGTAAATTTTATCCTGGTATCGATATGAGTTATTTAATTTATAAAGGAATCAAAATTTATACATCCATCAACAGCTCTGTAAGGATGCCGACCTTTACGGATTTGTTTTATGTTGGGCCTGAGAATGTCGGGAACCCCAATTTAAAACCGGAGGAAGCAGTTACCTTTGAAGCAGGGTTTAAATCAGCCAGCAGATGGATAAAAGGAAATGCTTCAGTGTTTTACCGCAAAGGAAAAAATATTATTGACTGGACCAAACAAAATAGTGCTGACCTGGTTTGGACACCCACAAATATTACCAAATTGAATACTTTGGGAATCGAAGTTCAGGGGATTATAAATACATCAGAATGGGCCTTGAATCCTTTTTACGGAATACGGTCGGTTCAGGCCGGAGTCTTATTTTTGAATACCAATAAAACCAGCAATAACGCTATTTCGCAATATGCCCTTGATTATTTGAAACACAAGGCTACTCTTGGTGTCGATATAAGGATTTTTAAAAATTTATATACGAACTGGCAGGTTGAATTCCAGGACCGTAATGGCGATTACCTGGTTTATAACTCTGATTTGGCTGCGAATGAAACAAAGAGCTACAAGCCTTTCACTTTGGTAGATGCAAAAGTTTATTACGAGCACCGAATATTTAAACCTTATTTTGAGGTATCGAACCTATTTAATACGGATTATAATGATATTGGTGGCGTTCCTCAGCCAGGAAGGTGGATTCGTGGAGGAGTAAAAGTGGATTTGCAGTTTAAGTAATTTATTATCCATACCCCGCGGGGGATAGCCCTCGAAAATCAAGTTCGGGGCAGGCTGTCAAGCTAAGATTTAAGTTGTTTAAAATATGCAATATCTGCACATACTATAATGATGAGTCAGTGAATTTCGTCGCAATAAAATGTACCATTTCAATTAAATTTTACTACTTGCGACGATTTTTCCTGGCCAGGTCACCCAGAGCCCAGGGCGACAAAAACTTCAATAAGTTCGACTATCCGCTCACTTATTTTCGTTTTTTCTGCCCTGGGTTGAATTGAATTGCCCTTTCAGGGCGTTATTATCGATAATACAATTTCCCCAAGGCGCTGCCTTGGGTTGAATTGAGCTGCCACTCCGTGGCGAA
>JBJKSB010000045.1:0-43785 GCA_046704385.1 Bacteroidales bacterium
TGAGAACGGAAACTGGACAACGATTCAAACTGACCCAACTGTCACTAAAGTCACACTTTTCCCCATAATTCCTTACATTTCCTACCGCTTTGCTTTTGGGGAGTAGTATATTTTAGCCACAGATTCATAGATTTAATAATAATCTGTGAATCTGTGGCTGGTTTTTCCCATTCTAATCCAAAATATACCGCTTTATTACTCTCAACTTATGCGAATAACTGTTAGTTTGAGCATTAAAAATTCCCTGGTGATCTATTTTTTCAATTTTTACCCAACCTGAAGCATGGATTATTTGTGAATTGTTCAATAATAAACCTACATGAACAATCCTTCTTTCTTCGTCGTCAAAAAAAACTAAATCACCTGTTTGCGATTCTTCCAGAAAATTAACAGTTATTCCCTGTGATACTTGCTCTGAGGCATCCCTCTTTAATCTCAAACCTGCCATTTTATACACTATTTGTGTAAATCCGGAACAATCGATGCCCAAAATGGTCCTGCCTCCCCATAAGTAAGGAGCATTTTCAAATTGTTGTGCAATCGGGCCAATGTTTTCCACGGTCAGGGGCAATTTTCCGGTTTTATACTTATACCTGAATTTCAAATCTTCAATTTGAATATTTCCTTCATCATTAATTAATGGCAGACTACTTCCTGCAACTAAAGGGAGTACCTTGTTTTCGGATAAATTGCTGATAGGAGAAATGATTTTCTGACTTACTGATAAATTTTCAGCAGCAATAGTATCGTAGGTTTCCTGGGCGATATTAAAAATTGTTTTTTTATCAATCCATCCTTCATACGAATCAAATTCGGTAATAATTTTTGCCCAATTACCTGTAATTTCCAGAATATTAAATAATTCACCAAAAATAATCTGGGTAACCATCTCGGCTCGTTCTGAAGGGTGTATCCGAACAGGAATTAAAGTATGAATGCAAATACCGAATTTTCTCATAAAATATTAAGACTTTGTGGACAACCGAGTCAGTCTCAAAGGTAATAAAACCCATGTAAAATAGTTCTGCAAACTATTGATTTGTGAATTAATCAGACTAAATTAGTGGCTTAATTAATGAATTATGGATGGAAATATTGAGAACTGGGCTAATAATAATAAGCGCTTTTATATTATTTTGCTTTTTGTAATAGCTGCCTCCATTGCAGTTTATTTGATGCCAATTCAGGGAAAATTCCGTTATGAGTATCAAAAGGGGGTTCCCTGGTCGCACGAAAACCTGATAGCACCTTTCGATTTTGCTATTCTTAAAACCGATCAGGAAATTAAGGAGGAAAAGGATAGTGTGCTGAAAAATGTAAAACCTTATTTTAAATTAAATGAGGAAGTTGGGTCCGATCAGTTAAATAAATTTATTGAAGCTTTCCCGGAGCGATATAAGGATGCCATGGAGGTAACCCAAAAGATTTATCCTAATTTTAAACCTTCAGATTCGCTCTATAACTACACTAAAGACAAGGCTTTTGAAATTTTGAAATTTATATATGATAAGGGAGTGGTTGAATTTTCAGAGATTCTTGACAATACAAAAAATGGAAGCACATTGGTAATTCTGAAAAATAATATTGCTGAGAATCGTGATGTTGAGGAGGTTTTTACTCAAAAAATAGCGTACAGTTACATTTCAAAAGTATTGAAGCGTGATTACGTGCAATTTCCTGAATTTATTACCCTGGTAGAAAATCTTAAGATGTATGATTTTGTTGCTCAGAATCTTTTTTATGATGAAGCCACAACAAAGAAAATCAGGGACGAAATGGTCAATGGTATTTCAACCAAGCGTGGAATGGTGCAGGCGGGTGAACGTATAATTATGACCGGGGACATTGTTGGTGATGAAAATTTCAGAGTACTCGAATCGTTACGGAAAGAATATGAAAGTATTTTAGGATCAAGTGTTCAAAACAGATGGTTAATTGTGGGGCACGTTGTTATTATATTATTGTCGTTCCTTTTACTTTATTTATTCCTGTTTAATTTCAGAAAGGAGATACTCGTTACCTTTTCAAAGTCACTTTTTATATTAATGATGGTGTTGATAATGGTGGCGGTTTCGAGTTTGGTGGTACGGTTTAATGCTGTAAATATTTATGTGGTTCCATACGTTGCACTGCCCATAATAATATTTACATTTTATGATTCGCGTCTGGCATTTTATATACACATGGTAACCATTATGATTGTGGGTTTTTGGGTGCCAAATGCCTTTGAGTTTATTTTCCTTCAATTTGTAGCCGGTGCCATTTCAATTTTTAGTATGGCAAAATTATATCGCCGTGGACAGCTTTTTGTGGCAGTGGGTTCTATTTTTCTTACCTATCTGATAGCATATTCAGCACTTGGGTTGCTACAGGAAGGAACCATCACCAAAATTAACTATTATACCTATTTCTGGTTTGCAGGAAATGCATTGCTGTTGTTGGCTTCCTATCCTTTAATATTTTTATTTGAGAAAATATTTGGTTTTTTGTCTGATGCAACCCTTTTGGAACTGTCGGATACAAACCATCCTGCTCTTAGGGCGCTGGCTGAAAAAGCTCCCGGAACCTTTCATCATGTTATCCAGGTGGCAAATCTGGCCGAGGAAGCCATTCGCAGAATAGGAGGGAACACCTTGTTAATCCGGGTTGGTGCTTTATATCATGACATTGGTAAAATTGGTGCCCCGGGTTTCTTTGTGGAAAATCAGGGCCTTCAAAACCCACATGAGAATTTAACGTATGAGAAAAGTGCCGAGGTTATTATTCAGCATGTTAATTACGGTGCAGAACTGGCCAGAAAATATAAACTACCAAAGCCTATTATTGATTTTATTTATACACATCATGGAACCGGGCTGGTGAAGTACTTTTATACAAAATATGCCAACGAAAATTCGGGAGTAGTACCCGATATTTCAAAATTTTCATATCCCGGGCCGTCACCTTTTACCAAGGAAACTGCGGTTCTAATGATGGCTGATGCCGTGGAAGCCTCAAGTAGAACAATTAAAGAGTATAACGAAAATTCGATTGATGCTTTGGTTGAGAAAATTATCAATAGTCAGCTTGAAGATAATCAGTTTGAGGAGGCCGATATTACTTTCCGCGATATATTTAAAGTTAAGGAGGTTTTCAAACAAAAGCTCATGAATATTTACCACTCAAGAATTGAATATCCGGAAAAAGCTAATTGAAATTGATGGATTTATAATTTTGCAAAGCCGCAATCTGCGGCTTTTTTAATGTGTAAACGACATTTTTGAAGTCACATCAATATAATCTCCGGGAGCCAACTGAGCGGTTTTTTGCGTGATAGTTAAGCCAATAGTTTCTACGGTGGTGAGATCACAGGCATTTTCATCCAGCAGATCAATAGTATATTCATGACTAACCGTGTCACCATAAGTCTGCATCCATAATACGGCTTCGTTTGCTCTGAATTTCCAATCACCACTGCCAACCAGCACATAGTTGCACTGTGCCCCCTGAGGTTTGGTAACAAAGGTGCCATCAGTTGTAAAATTTATTAAATCGTCCAAAATGCATTCCGGTAATTCAACACTGGCCGGATCGTTAAAAACATCAATAGTATGGGTTCCCGACCCAATAGTGTAAGTCATGGTCCAGGCGTTAAGTTTCCAGTCTTTCTCACATAACAAGGTAGTTTTATCCTTTTGGTCTTTAGTGCAGGAAGAAAGCATTATAATAGCTACAACTGCAACTGATAATAACTTTTTCATATGGGTAATAATTTAGTTCTATATAAATATACAACTAAAATGAATGAAATAAAAAACCGGTTCGAAGTGAACCGGTTTCTGAATGTTATTTTTTAAAGATAAATTATTTTACCAACCCGCTAAAACCCATAAATGCCATAGCAAGTATACCTGCTGTAACTAGTGCAATGGGAACTCCCTTCATACCTTTGGGAATTTTCATCAAATCTAATTGTTCACGTAATCCTGCGAACAGAACCAGTGCTAAACCAAAACCTATGGCAGTTGAAATGGCAAAAACCACTCCCTCCATCAGGTTGTAGTTTTTTTGGATAGTCAGTATGGCAACCCCCAGGATGGCACAGTTAGTAGTAATAAGCGGCAGAAAAACTCCAAGTGCCTGGTAAAGAGCAGGACTTACTTTTTTAAGGATGATCTCAACCAACTGAACTAAAGCTGCAATTACCAAAATAAAGGTAATGGTTTGCATAAAACCAATCCCAAGGCGATCGAGTATCGATTTTTGAATTAAATAAGTAACTATTGTCGCGATAGCCATTACGAAGGTAACCGCCCCGGCCATACCAGCTGCAGTTGATATTTTCTTTGAAACACCCAGGAAAGGACAAATTCCTAAAAACTGGCTTAATACAATATTATTAACAAATATGGCTGTTATTATTATAAAAATATATGTCATAATTTATCCTCCTAAGCCTTTTTAAAACGGTTAATAATCAAAATCAGGTAACCCAGAACAAGGAATGCTCCAGGAGCTAAAACAAATATCAGCATACCATAATTGCTGTTAAAAATTTGATGGCCAAAAACTCTTCCGCTTCCTAAAAATTCTCTTACAGAGCCCAACAGGGTTAATGCCAGTGTAAAACCGACACCCATGCCCAGCCCATCAATAGCCGATGAAAATACATTGTTTTTTGAAGCAAAAGCTTCGGCACGTCCCAATACAATACAGTTTACTACAATTAAAGGTATATACAAGCCTAAACTTGCAAACAATGCCGGTAAAAAGGCTTGCATAGTTAATTCAACCACTGTAACAAACGAGGCTATAATAATTATATACGATGGTATACGAACCTTGTCTGGAATCCCGTTTTTAACAGCTGATACGGCAATATTTGCCATAACCAGTACAAAGGTGGTAGCCAAACCCATACCCAGCCCATTCTGCGCGGATGTTGATACCCCCAGCGTAGGGCACATACCCAGTAATAAAGCGAAAACAGGGTTTTCCTTTATTAATCCTTTGGTAAAGTTTTTAAAATTATTCATTATCACCTCCTTGTAAATCTGAAGTTATGCCATTGGTATCTGTTTTTGTAGTAGCCTGCATGCTTGAATTCAGCGCAGCACTTGCCCGGTTTATAGCATCAAGAAAAGCGCGGGAACTAATAGTAGCTGCAGTAATCGCATCAATTTCGCCACCATCTTTTGATACGGAAAAACCATTATCACCTGGTTTTTTATTGATAATGCTTTTGGTATCGCCACCTTTCCCGGGTTTTATACCAAACAGCCAGTCAAATACATTGAGTTTAGCTTCTGTGTTTTCAGTAGTTATTTCAGCCGGCCTGAACCAATCGTTCATTTTCGAACCTAAGCCTGGAGTTTCTTTATGTTCCAGTACCTGGTAATTATAAATTGTACCATTGGGATTAAAACCCACCATAATCCGGATTAATCCTCCAAAACCTTTGTTGGTATATGTTTTTACAGCAGTTCCTACTAACTTATTGTCCATTTTGGCAGGATAGGCTTCCACTGGTTCACCTCCTTCAACATCAATAAGATACATTTCGTCGTTAGGGTTGTTGTTGTAAGGCGGCACTACTTTGTTTATGGCCTCCAGCTTATTTTTAAGCTGTGCATCTTTAATGGGTTCTTTGGTAAACTCATATACAAAACCTAAAATAGTAGACGAAATTAGTGTTACTACGAATAAAGCCAGTAACATATTTTTAAATGTAGATTCTAATTTAGCGGCCATTTTTCACCTCCTCTCCAAATCGTTTAGGTTTTATGTATCGGTTAATTATGGGAACAAAGGCATTCATGATCAGAATTGCAAATGAAACACCCTCAGGATAGGCACCGAAAGTTCTTATTAATACGGTCAATATTCCAATACCAATGGCAAAAATGATCATGCCTTTGGGAGTCATGGGTGAGGTGACCATATCGGTAGCCATGAAAATTGCCCCCAATAAAGCTCCTCCGGTTAAAACATGGAATAAAGGATCGGCGTAATGTTCAGGGTTGGCATAATGCAAAATGCCTGAAAAGATAAAGATTGTTCCGATCATGAAAACAGGGATGTGCCAGGTTATAATTTTACGATAAAGCATAAAAGCAAAACCCAGAATTAGCGCCAGGGCACTTATTTCACCCATACTTCCACCCATTTGGCCCATAAATAATTGCATGCGTGAAGGAACCTGGTCCATCAGGTTTGAGAGTATTTCGCCATTTTTTAATCCTTCTTTTATAACACCAAGAGGGGTTGCGCCAGTTATTGCATCGGTGTAGCCTGTAAATAATCCTTTTGGGATGGGCCAGCTTGTCATCTGAACCGGAAATGATATTAACAGAAAAACCCTTCCTACTAATGCCGGATTAAATGGATTTTGACCTAAGCCGCCAAAAGAAAGTTTACCTATGCCAATTGCAACTAATGCTCCAATAACCAAGATGCCGATGGGAAGATTACTTGGCACATTAAAGGCAAGCAATAGCCCTGTTACTATGGCTGAACCATCCCAAATGGTGGGTTTCACCCTTAAAATCAGTTTTTGAATTAAAAACTCAAACAATAAACAGCTTGCTATTGAAACAAGCGTTACAATAAGAGCACCTGATCCAAAGAAAAAAATGGATGAAGCAAGTGCCGGTACAAGGGCCAGAACCACTCCGTACATTATCTTTTTTATGGAATATTCCCCTGAAACGTGAGGCGAAGGGGAAACGCTTAATATTTGATTCATATTAATAATTTAATATTATTTAAACAGGCATGTTTCGGGTTCTGATAATTTTGCCAACTGTGGCTTTACCCAACCTGATATAATCTAATAAAGGCCTGTCGGCCGGACAGGTATACATACACGAGCCACATTCAATACAATCCATGGTTCGTTCTTCTTCTGCACGGTCCCATATCTGGTTCTCTGCCAAAGTCATCAATAAATAAGGTTCCATACCCATGGGGCAAACCGAAACACATTTACCGCAGCGAATACAAGGTTGACCGGGTTTGCGTTCCGATTCTTCCCGGTTGAATATTAAAACGCCGGACGATCCTTTGGAAATAGGCGCGTTTATCGTACTTATTGATTTACCCATCATGGGACCGCCGCTGACTATTTTACCGGTATCGTCAGGAAGGCCTCCGGCAGCTTCAATTAACTGTGAGGTTGGAGTACCAATACGTACCAAAAAATTCGACGGATTTTTAACCGATTTCCCTGTCACGGTAACAATCCTTTCGAAAAGCGGTTTGTTTTTTTGTACGGCTTCGTAAACCGCATAAGCAGTACCAACATTATGAACCACGGCTCCTACTTCGATTGGTAATGCACCCGAAGGTATTTCGCGGTTAATTATAGCTTTAATCAATTGTTTTTCACCACCTTGTGGATATTTAACTTTTAAAGGAACAATTTCAATTCCTTCATAATAATTTGCTATTTCAGTAAGTTGCTTAATGGCATCGGGTTTATTGTTTTCAATTCCGACAGCGGCTCTTGAAACTCCGAGAACTTTCATTATCAGTGTGGTACCTATTAAAATTTCCTCACCCTTTTCCAGCATAAGTCTATGGTCGGCAGTAAGATAAGGTTCGCACTCTACGCCATTTATTAAAAGTACCTCGGCTTTTTTACCCGGAGGCGGGGCCAGTTTAATATGCGATGGAAACGTAGCACCACCTAATCCCACAATTCCTGCTTCTTTAATCTTCGATAGAATGATATCGGGTGAATCAGTTATATCACGGTTAATAGCAGAGCTTCTCTCAATAGTCTCAAGCCATTCGTCTCCTTCTACAGTAATTGTAATACCCGTGCGTTTAAAACCGGAATTGTCAATAAATTCATCAATTTTTAATACAGTTCCGGAAACGGATGAGTGTATATTAGCAGAAACAAAACCACTGCTTTGTGCAATTACCTGGCCTACCTTTACCTGGTCACCCTTTTGAACTGTGGGGCTGGCAGGTGCACCAATATGCTGGCCCAGTGGTATTTGGGCAATTTTGGGCAATTCGGCGGTTACAATGGGAGCATTTGCCGAAAACTTATTTTCAGCTGGATGCACACCACCTTTTTTAAATGTTTTTAACACTTTATCCTCCTGTTTTATTAAGCGTTATTTTCTGTTGAAGTATTTCCTTCAGCCACCTCTACTTTTGGTTCAGCCGGTTTGCGAAGTGGAAAATTTATTTCAATTATTGAATTTGTAGGACATTCAGGTAAACATTTCCTGCATAATTTGCATTTATTATAATCGATATATGCAAGGTTGTTTTCTATAGTTATTGCATCAAAAGTACAAACCTTAACACATTTACTGCACCCGATACAAGCAACAGAACAAGCTTTACGTGCAACGCCTCCTTTATCTTTATTCATGCAGGAAACATAAATGCGTCTGTTTTTTGGGCCTTTGTTTCTGAGTTCTATTATCTTTTTAGGGCATGCTTTTACACATGCGCCGCAGGCAGTACATTTTTCCTCATCAATAACCGGTAGGCCGGTTTGAGGGTCAATGTATATCGCATCAAATTTGCACACATCAACACAATCACCATGGCCTAAACAACCATATGAACATCCCGTATCGCCTGAATATAACGATGATGCAATGGCACATGAGGGGGCACCGTCGTAATGATTGGTTTTTGCACGGTTATCGCAATCGCCATTGCATCGTACCGCAGCAATTTTTGGTGCTGTTGCTGAAACAGTTTGACCAAGGTAAGTACCAATGGCTCTCATTGCCTCGGTGTCTGAAACCGGGCAATTTAATTCTTCAATATCATCAGCCTTAACAAGAGCTTCTGCTAATCCGCGGCACCCAGGGAATCCACAACCTCCACAATTAGCACCGGGTAGCATGGGGTCACCCTCATCAATCCGGGGATCCTCTTCAACATTAAATTTTTGGGCTACAAAGTATAAAATAATAGCCGAAAGGGCACCCAAAGCACTTAATGTAATAATGGTATAAACAACTATAATGCTCATATAATCAATAATTTATTATTGAATTTCAAATATAAATGACTTTTTTAATCTGTCTTTGGTGAGATATAATACCAGGTAATAAGGTATTAAGCTTGCCAGAGATAAAAGTCCGGCCAGTGTTTCAGAAGTTTTTAGCGAAGTGGCTATAATTAAAACGGTTAATACCAGCAAAAAGGGAAGTAAATAGCCTAAAAACAGAGCTTTGAAACCCATAGATTCTTTTCCGACAACGGTTACGTGGTCTCCGATTTTTAATTTTTTATTTCCTGGTATGGCATCTATAATTTTTGATTCCATATCAGATGCATTGCATGCTCCTTTGGCATGGCAAGCTGAACAGGCTGATACACTCGTAATATTTACCCTTATTAAATCTGATGAAATTGATTCAACGATACCCGCATGTGATATTGAAGCTTCTTTCATTTAATTTCTGAATTTTGTCGCAAAAGTAAAATGTTTGCTGAATAATTGGAAGCCTATTTAGGTGATTTTAGTCTGTTTTTGTTATTTAGGATGAATCTACATAACAAAAATATTGATTATAATTGATTGTTTTATTGAGCAATTTATACAGAAATTATACCTGTAAATCGGAAATATATTTTATAACATATTTGTTTTTACTAAGGATTTGATATCCGGTTTATATACATTAACTGATTTGGCTCCAGTTAAATTCGTACTTCCATTTGTTTTCTATGAATTTCTTCATCATAAAATTTTCTGGTTTTTCAAGTAATGGGTCATATTCCAATATATCAATGGCAACATTCCGGGCATGTTGTAATATTTGTGAATCGTGACCGAGGTTCGCAATTTTAAGGTCAAGTGGAATGCCACTTTGCTGGGTTCCTTCAATATCACCCGGGCCGCGTAATTTTAGATCAACCTCTGCAATTTCAAATCCATCAGTGGTTTTTACCATCGTGTCAATACGTGTTCGTCCTTCGGTGGTAAGTTTGTGGCCAGTCATTAAAATGCAATATGACTGGTCAGCCCCTCTTCCTACGCGTCCACGTAACTGGTGGAGTTGTGACAGGCCAAATCGTTCGGCACTTTCAATAATCATAACGGTGGCATTAGGAATGTTAACTCCTACTTCAATAACGGTAGTAGCCACCATAATTTGCGTTTGTTTTCGGAGGAACAGCTCCATCGCCTTGTCTTTTTCCTGCGGTTTCATTTTACCATGGACAACGCTGATTGCATATTCCGGAGGTGGAAATGCCCGTGAAATACTTTCCAGACCATCTTCAAGATCCTTATAATCCAAAGCTTCCGATTCTTTTATCAATGGATAAACAATGTATATCTGCCGGCCCTGTTTGATCTGTTCTTTAATGAAACCAAAAACCCTAAGCCTTTTTGAATCGGAATAATGCAGGGTTTGAACAGGTTTTCGTCCGGGAGGTAATTCATCAATCACGGAAATATCCAGGTCGCCATAAAGTGTCATTGCCAGAGTTCGCGGAATAGGAGTTGCTGTCATAACCAAAATATGCGGAGGTTGGATATTCTTATTCCATAAACGCGCTCGCTGTGCAACCCCAAATCGGTGTTGCTCATCAATAATAACCAGTCCCAGATTGTTAAAGCGGACTTTATCCTCAATCAGAGCATGAGTTCCCACAATTATTTTAACACTTCCATCCAGTAAGCCCGAATGGGTGATGTTGCGCGATGATTGTTTGGTGGATCCGGTAAGCAATTCAACTTTAAGCCCCAAAGGTTCAACCATTTCAGCTAATGTAGCAAAATGTTGATTGGCAAGAATCTCGGTTGGGGCCATCAGACAGGTCTGGTATCCGTTATCTATGGCCAATAGCATAGTCATTAATGCCACCAGTGTTTTGCCACTCCCAACATCGCCTTGCAACAACCGGTTCATTTGCTTTCCGGTGTTGGTATCGTGCCTTATTTCGCGAATAACTTTTTTTTGGGCGTTGGTAAGTTTGTATGGCAAAATTTCGTGAAAAAAAGTATTAAAATAATGACCAACCGTGTCGAATTTGAAACCTTTAACAGCGGTTTGTTGGAAATATTTAAGCCTGAGTATCTTTAGTTGGATATAAAAAAGTTCTTCAAATTTAAGTCGGAATTGTGCCTTTTGTAGTAATTCATTGCTGATGGGCAGGTGAATATTATAAAGAGCATCATAAAGATTTAAAAGTTTCAGTCTGTCAATAAGATAGGCTGGCAGTGTTTCGTGAATTTTCCCTTTAATTTTTGATAAAATCTGAATCTGAAGGTTATGAATTGCTTTTGAATTCAGAAATTTGGCCTTCATTTTTTCAGTGGTATTGTAAAAGGCCTGGAGGTTAAATTCAAGTTTTTCGTCATGTTTTGAGCGGATCTCAATTTCGGGATGTGTGAAATTAAGGGAGTTGTTAAAATAGGTAGGCTTTCCGAAAATGATATATTCCTCGTTTTCTTTTAATTGCTCCTTAATCCATTTAAGTCCTTTAAACCAAACAAGTTTAATGGTTCCTGTACCGTCATAAAATGTGGCTGATAACCTTTGTTTTCGAAGTTCTCCTAGTATTTCAATTTGCACTATTTTGCCTTTTAACTGAACAAAACTTGCATCGCTGGTTAATTCACGAATAGTATAAAATCGGGTACGGTCGATGTATTTATAAGGGAAGTGATACAGTAAACCAGCGTAAGTGGTAAACCCCATTTCACTGGCCAGGATTGCGGCGCGTTGAGGTCCCATTCCTTTTAAATAAATAATATTTTCGTCGAGTATGGCAGTCATAGTTATTATGTCAAAAATGCTAAAAAAACAATCATGATGCAATGGCCGTTGTTAAAATGTTTGAATGATGCATGGTTTGATGCTTGAATATTAAAATGTTTGAATGTTTGATTGTTGGAGCGTTGGTTTAATGGAATTTGGAAAATTGGAAGTGTCTGTTTGATGGCCTTCAAAGTAAATATTGTAAAATAATTGTGATAAAATTGCAATAATTGTAAAAAATACATTTAATTTTGTATTAGAAACAACCATAAAAATTTATAACAATGAAAACACTATTAATTGCCTTGGGGATTTTTGTGTTAAGCGGTATGATTACTGTGAAGGCCCAGAATACCATACAAATGTTTCCGGATTCGGCTAAGTATAAAATCAACAAAGAAATATACGGCCATTTCGCCGAACATTTGGGTCACTGTATCTATGGTGGAATTTATGTAGGAAAAGATTCGAAAATACCTAATACTGAAGGTTATCGTAACGATGTGGTAAAAGCACTTAAAGACATGAAAATTCCATTGTTGCGTTGGCCCGGCGGATGTTTTGCCGATACTTATCACTGGAAAGATGGTATAGGACCGCAAAGCCAAAGAGCATCAATTGTTAATGTAAACTGGGGAGGAGTAACAGAGGATAATAGTTTCGGTACTCATGAATTCCTGAATTTTTGTGAACTTATCGGGGCTGAGCCATACATTAGTCTGAACGTGGGTTCCGGTACAGTACAGGAAGCCCAGGACTGGATAGAATACTGTACATCCAGTAATGTTAGCCCGATGACCGATTTAAGAAAGAAAAACGGACGTGAAGATCCCTGGGATGTTAAATATTGGGGAATTGGAAACGAAACATGGGGTTGCGGTGGAAATATGACACCGGAATATTATTCTGATGTATATAAGCGATTCGCCAGTTTTGCGCGGGGTGCAAAAGTTAAAATAGCCTGCGGAGCCAGCGATTTTAATTACAACTGGACCGAGGTGATGATGGAACGTACCCAGCAAAAGCAATTTTTGATCCAGGGTTTATCATTGCATTATTATACTATTTGTCATGATTGGAGACACAAAGGATCGGCTACTCAGTTTAATGAAGATGAATGGTTCTCGTCACTCAGCAAAACACTGTTAATGGATGAGTTGATCACCAAACACTCGGCTATTATGGATAAATATGATCCTAAAAAAAGAGTTGGTCTGATGGTTGACGAATGGGGCGATTGGTTTGATGTTGAACCAGGCACGAACCCCGGATTTTTATATCAGCAAAATACTTTACGTGATGCTCTTGTAGCTGGTATTAATCTGAATATTTTTAATAATCATGCCGAAAGGGTTCGTATGGGTAATATTGCACAGGCAATTAACGTGTTGCAGTCAGTCATCCTTACTAAGGACAACCAGATGGTGTTGACTCCTACCTATTATGTATTCAAAATGTATGCGGTTCATCAGGATGCAACCATGATACCTGTTAACGTAAAATGCGATACTTATAAACTGAATGACAAGGAAATTCCCGCATTAAATGTATCAGCATCAACCAAGGATGGCGTTGTTAGTATAACGGTTTGTAATTTAAATCCAAACAAGGATGAATCGCTTGAAATTGATTTAGGCAGCGACGCATTAAAAAATGCCACAGCACATATAATAACCGGCGAAAAGATGAATGATTACAACGATTTTGGAACTCCGGAAAAGGTGACAGAGAAACCCTTTAAAGTTAACTCACCTAAAAAAGGTAAATTGTCTGTTAATGTTCCTTCAAAATCGGTTATGTTGATTCAATTGAATTAATGATAGAAAGGGATAAACCGGAAATCCGGTAAATTTATAAAGGTTTTGAACCTTTTGCTTAATATGTATCAGGAATTAAGGCTACGGACACAGGTTGTTCGATAAATTCAGAGTCTTAATTCCTGATATTTTTTTGTTTACCGGTTTTTTTAACTATCACTTAATTTATATGCTGTATAACCGACCGATGACATCATCAGGGAATTTGAAAATTAGATATTTTATAGTTACTTAGTATCGCAAAAGCAACCTTTACTACCATTTTGAGGTTTTATTATCAGGCAACAATTTTTAGTTGTCAGTTTTGATAAGATTCATTTTTAAAATTTAAAATTTGTATCGTATGAAAAAGAGTCACCTAATGAGAGCTTTATTTCTGACTTTGATGTTGCTTTATGGATCTGTAATTATAGCACAGATTACTTCGCAGGAAGCTGTTAAACTTATTCAGCGGGGGATAAACCTGGGGAATACCCTGGAACCGGAGCAGGAGGGAGGATGGAATAACGGACCGGCCCAGGAATATTATTTTGATTTGTACAAAAAAGCCGGATTTACATGTGTCAGAATACCCATACGTTGGGATAAACATACTGACACTATTCCACCCTACACAATTAATGCCGCTTGGCTTGATCGTGTAGAACAAGTGGTAGACTGGGGACTTAAAAGGGATTTGTACGTTATTATTAATTTGCATCACGAAGAGCCGTTTAAGGCAGATTATGCAAATCAGTATGTTAGATACGACAGTATTTGGAGCCAGATATCAAGGAGATTTAAAGATAAATCGGAGAAATTGTTCTTTGAAATAGTTAACGAACCCAACGGGTTAACCCAGGATGATATAAACGATTTTAATCTTACGGTTCATGGTATCATCCGTAAAAATAATCCCACACGAATTATTATATATTCAGGTAATGGGTGGGCAAGTGCCAACGATTTACAAAATGCTGCCATACCCGATACTTCCGACCGCTATTTGATGGGCTATTACCATTCTTATGATCCATGGGAGTTTGCCGGTAATGGGAATGGAACATGGGGGAGTTCAAGTGATATAAATCAAATGATCAGTCGTATGAAGAGTGTTCAGGATTGGTCGGAGCAAAATAGTATTCCGGTATTAATCGGAGAATTTGGTGCTCAGAAAAAATGCGAATATAATTCAAGAATGTTTTATTATGCGAACTATGTTGAACAGGCAATAGATCATAATCAGGCATTTTGTGTGTGGGACGATGGCGGAGATTTTCAGGTTATGTTGAGAAAAGATTCGCTTTGGAATGACATAAAAGATATTTTGATTTATACTTCGGATTCTTCACCTACTACCGTAAAGGCCAATGTGATTGAGAACAGCCGGGTTGATTTAACCTGGAAAAGTCGTTCCGATTCCAAAAGAAGAATTTATGTAGAGCGAAGGACACTTAAAACACAATTCGCTGAAATTGCTGAAGTGGGTTCGGTATCATCAACTACTGATGTTACCGAATATACTGATACGAATGTTGTACAGGGCACAACCTATTATTATAGAGTGGTTGAAGAATACAATAATACATCTGTACCATCATATCCGGTAAGCGCCTTTGTTGATTATGTTTCAATAAAAGAGAAGATAAATAACGTTTTGCAGGTTTTCCCGAATCCTGTTTCCAATGTTATAAATATATCATGTGCCAATGGCTTTATTAACGATTTAAAGCTTTATGATTCGAGTGGTAGGTTATTAATAAGCAGGGCTGTAAATGGTTCATCGGTGTCAATTAATACAACCGGTTTTAATGAAGGTTTATATATTATAATCGCGGATACCGATCAAGGTTTGTTAAAATCGACATTTATAAAACAGTAGCATTAATTTATAAGAAAAAAGCAGTCAATTTTCGGGTTGGCTGCTTTTTTTTTGAACAAAAAATAAGGGAGTTGGATACCCAACTCCCGAAAACTAAACAACATACTTAACTATTATTTGTACTTAAAATTTCCTTTCCCTATCACATTTTACCCTGTTTATTGGATTCAAAGAAAAAAATTCAAAAGAATTTTTAAACTCATCGTCTGTACAAGTTTTAGCTGATTCAAAAATCAAGATGGTGATAATGTGTGAATTAGCGTTTTTTATCTATTGACAGGTTCCCTGTAATAGCTGTTATTTATGATAATTAAAAATAAGTGTAAAAATAACACATTAATAATTAAAACCATATAATTTTTGTTAAAATATTATCATTATTTTATTGAAAACTAAACTATAAAAGTCTATAATTAAACTGTAAATATATTGGTATATTAGCTTGTAATACAGATTAAACAGGATAGAAATGTTAAAAAAGTGATTCAAAATCTTTCAAATATATTATAATATTTGGTGCAATTATTTTAATGTTTATATTTGCATAGAATTCAAGTGTAAAACATACACAATGTAAAATTTGAGATAAGGTTTAAATGATTTTAAGTAGTTTTTTTGTCTTTAATAAATTATTATAACTTTTGCCATGTATTGTAAAATTGAAATTTATTAATCGTGACCAGAGTATTTGAAAAGAATTTATCGGTCGACTGTGTTATTTTTGGTTTTGACATGGAACAATTAAATGTCCTATTAGTTGAAAGAACCTTAATGTCGCCTGACAACAAAACACTTATTTTTTCTGATTATACCTTAACCGGGTATCATATTTATTCAGATGAAGATCTTGATTCTGCAGCATCAAGGATTGTTAAGGACCTTACAGGATGGGAAAATCTTGGACTGGAGCAATTTTATGCTTTCGGTTCCCTGACCCGTTTGGATCATCCGAACGACCAGGCCTGGCTTGAAAGATTTGGTGATGTTTATAGTAAACGGGTAGTAACTGTAGGCTATTATTCGCTGCTACCAACAATTGATGTTGAAATTAAACTGAAAGAAAGGGTAGTACAATGGTTCCCTGTTACTACAGTAAAAAACCTGGCCTACGACCATGATATAATTTTGCAGAAAGCACTGGAACATTTACGCTACAAGCTACAAACTGAACCCATTGGATTCAAATTGTTGCCCGATAAATTCACGTTGTCGCAAATGCAAAAATTATACGAGGCCGTATTGGGAACCAATTTTGATAAAAGGAATTTCAGGAAAAAGGTTTCACAGATGCCTTATGTGGTTCCTTTAAAGGAAAAGCAACAGGGAGTTGCCCATAAACCGGCGCAGTTATATGTGTTCAGTCGTGAGGTATATGAAAAAACGCGAAAACAGAGGTACAATTTTTTTGTATAACATACTAAACCCTATTAGATGAATAAATTACTAAATGGAAAGCTTAGCCTGGGTGAAAAAATAGGCTATGCATTGGGCGACGGAGCAGCTAATATTGCCTGGCGCGGTGTTTCCACCTTTTTATTGTTTTTTTACACCGATGTTTTTGGTATTTCTGCTGCGGCAGCAGGTATCTTGCTTTTAATAGCCCGATTTAGTGACGGAGTCAGTGATGTGGCCATGGGAGTAATTGGCGACAGAACAAATTCAAAATATGGAAAATTCCGCCCCTGGATTTTATGGACCGCTATTCCATTAGGAGTAATTTTATCATTACTATTTACCAGTCCGAATTTAAGCCCAACCGGTAAAATAATTTACGCTTATTCTACCTATATTTTATTTACCCTGATTTATACCGCCAACAATATTCCTTATGGTGCTCTGATGGCTGTTATGACTATCGACAATAAGGAACGCACCAGCCTGGGGTCGTTTCGTATGGTGGGAGCATTTGCCGGCGGCATGATCGTGCAGGGAGCATTACTTTTCCTGGTAGCTCATTTTGGTAATGTAAATCCTACTATTGACATAAAACCTATTGACAGCAAGAAATTTGAAGTAAGTGTTTCGGCACCACAGTATGTTGCAAATGCAAATATTAAAACAAAAGCAGGTATTGCCAGCTTTAGCTGGGCTGAAAACATTATAGCAGAGAACGACAGTACGGCCACACCTTACAAAAGTTTCACCATGGAGGCTGGTAAAGAATATTCCTTTATTGTTGCGGGTGAAGAAAATGTAAATGCGGATAAAATTGTGCTGATTAACCAAAAAAAGGGGTACAGCTATTCTATTTACCTGCTTTCAGTATTTCTTGCCTTATTTATGTTCATCACTTTCTCTTCCACACGTGAAAGGGTACAACCCCCCAAGGAACAAAAATCAGATTTATGGCAGGATTTAAAAGATCTTGTCCGAAACAGACCCTGGATTATTCTTTTAATCATAGGTTTGATATTTACCATTTACAATTCGATAAAACAAGGAATGGTATTATATTATTTCACACTATATCTGAATAATCAATTGTTGGCAGCTTCATTCCTGGTTAGTTTGATGATAGCTTCTATTGGCGGTGCCATGATCACCGCACCACTGGGCAAACGTCTGGGCAAACGTAAACTGTTTATGTACGCCTTTATTTTCTCAGGTGTTGTAAACTCCCTTTTCATTTTCTGTGGTTCGCACGATATTACGGCAATTTTTATCATCGGAATTTTTTCGGAATTTGGAGCAGCAATTTTCCCAACCTTGTTCTTTGCCATGTTAGGTGATGCAGCCGATTATTCAGAATACAAAAATGGCCGAAGGGCTACGGGTTTAATTTATTCAGCAGGTTCATTTGTTACAAAATTTGGAGGTGGTATTGCTGCGGCCATAATAGGCTTAATTTTAGCAGCATTCCATTATAATGGAATGGATGCAAGTACCATACCTGCTGCCATTCCCGGAATTAAAATGCTAATGAGTTGGATCCCGGGTCTGGTATCTTTGCTGGGTGCTTTGGTGATGGTTTTCTATCCGCTTACTCAGCAAAAACTGGATGAAATAACAACCGAATTAAACGACAGAAGGCTCAAAGAGGCTGCACTTGAGTAATATTGAGAGCATAAGAATTTAAAAACAATAACACAAATTTGATAAAAGATATAAGATATGAAATACGGACATTTTGATGATAAGAACAGGGAATATGTTATTACCAATCCCGTAACTCCATTCCCATGGATAAACTATCTGGGAACTGAGGATTTCTTTTCATTAATTTCGAATACGGCCGGGGGGTATTCTTTTTACCTCGATGCCAAGTTCAGACGTATTAACCGTTACCGGTACAATAATGTGCCTATGGACGACGGGGGACGTTATTTTTACATTAACGATGGAGGAACTATATGGTCGCCGGGTTGGAAACCGGTAAAAACCCCGCTGGATAATTACGAATGTCGTCACGGGATGAATTACACCAAAATTAAAGGTGAGAAAAACGGCATTACGGCTGAGGCTTTGTTCTTTGTACCGTTAAAAACATTGGCTGAGGTTCAAAAGCTGACCATTACGAATAATTCCAACGAGGTAAAGAAGATCAAGTTGTTTTCATTTGTTGAATGGGCCTTGTGGAATGCAGCAACCGATATGGAAAATTTCCAACGGAACCTGTCAACAGGTGAAGTGGAAATTGATGGTTCAACGCTTTACCACAAAACAGAATACAAGGAACGCCGCGATCATTATGCGTATTACTCCGTAAATTCCGAAATTGATGGTTTTGATACCGATCGTGAAACCTTTATGGGTATGTATAATGGTTTTTCAGAACCCCAGGCCGTAACTGAAGGTAAGCCGGGGAATTCAGTAGCTCATGGTTGGTCGCCCATTGCGTCGCATTATATTGAGGTGGAATTAAAGCCCGGTGAAGCAAAAGATTATGTTTTTGTAATGGGCTATGTGGAAAATGCACAGGACGAAAAATGGGAATCGAAAGGAGTTATCAATAAAAAGAAAGCCCGGGCAACCATCGAAAGATTCAATACCGTCGAAAAAGTGGATGCTGCACTGGCTGAATTACGCAAATACTGGGACAACCTTTTAAGTATTTTTACCATTGATTCAGGCGATGAAAAACTCGACCGTATGGTAAATATCTGGAACCAGTACCAGTGTATGATCACTTTCTGCTTCTCACGTTCGGCTTCGTTCTTCGAGAGTGGTATTGGCCGCGGAATGGGTTTCCGCGATTCGAACCAGGACCTTATCGGGTTTGTTCACCAGATACCGGAGCGTGCCCGCGAACGGATTATTGATATTGCCTCTACACAATTCCCCGACGGAGGCTGTTACCACCAGTATCAGCCGTTAACCAAACAAGGTAATAACGACATCGGTGGTGGTTTTAACGACGATCCCATGTGGTTGATTTTAGGAACAGTAAGTTATATTAAAGAAACCGGCGATTTTGGTATCCTCGACGAAATGGTACCCTTTGACAATGATACAAGTATAGCCCGCACGTTATTTGATCACCTGACCGTGTCGTTCGACCACGTAGTGAATAATTTAGGACCCAATAAATTACCCTTAATTGGCCGTGCCGACTGGAACGATTGTCTGAACCTGAATTGTTTTTCAAACGATCCGAATGAATCGTTCCAGACTACCGAAAATAAAACCCAAGGGTCAAAGGCTGAATCGGTTATGATAGCCGGTTTATTTGTGCTTTATGGCCGCGACTATGTAGAATTATGCAAAGTACTGGGCAAAAATGAGGAAGCTGCCCGGGCTCAAAAACACGTGGATGCCATGGCAGAAGCTGTTAAAGCCAAAGGGTGGGATGGCGAATGGTTTATCCGTGCCTATGATTACTATGGAAAAAAAGTAGGAAGCAACGAAAACGAAGAAGGAAAAATCTTCATTGAAAGTAACGGATGGTGTACCATGGCTGAAATTGGTAAAGAAGACGGTTTATGTGTAAAGGCCCTTGATTCGGTAAAAGAAAGGCTTGATAGCAAATATGGTATCGTGCTGAATAATCCGGCCTTTACCAAATATGTGATTGAATACGGTGAAATATCATCGTATCCGGCAGGGTATAAGGAAAATGCCGGAATTTTCTGCCACAATAATCCATGGATTATGATCGGCGAGACTAAAATAGGAAGAGGTGACCAGGCCTTTGAATATTACAAGAAAATTGCCCCGTCGTATTTAGAGGATATCCAGGAGCTGCATAAGCTTGAGCCTTATGTTTATGCTCAAATGGTGGCGGGTAAAGATGCCTTTAAACCCGGCGAGGCCAAGAATAGTTGGTTAACCGGAACCGCAGCATGGAACTACGCTGCAATCACACAGCATATTCTGGGTATTAGGCCCGATTACAACGGTTTAGTGGTTGACCCATGCATCCCAAAAGCATGGAACGGTTTCAAAGTAAGCCGCAAATTCCGTAATGCGCAATATGAAATTGATATTCAAAACCCGTCGCATGTAAGTACCGGAGTTAACGTACTTATAGTGGACGGAAACAAAATAAACGGAAATACAATACCGGTGTTCAATGATGGAGCAATCCATCAGATCATCATAGTTTTAGGTTAATTTTTTGGTTTAGGTTTAAATTAAGAGGCCGCCCGAAGTGATTTGGGTGGCTTTTTTGTTTTCAATAATTTCTATTATATCAAAAAGAGGTAAATTCACAATTCAACTAATATAAACGTTACTGGCAATCAAAGAAGCGCATGCTGATGCGGAGATTAATAGTTGTAATCTGGGTATATTTTGCGGAGAAAATTTTGTTTGCGATGAATAAGCCTTATATTTGTCGCATAAACTGCGGAGAATGAAAGTTTATTTTCATGAGAAAGAAAATTGGACAGACTTTACTTGGGATAACAAGAAAGTGATGATTAAGCTTGGAGAAGCCAGAAACCAACAAGGCAGACTTTTAGGCAGAATGGAATCTCTTGGTTTTGATTTACAAAATGAAGCTGTTTTAAATACCCTGACATTAGATATTACAAAATCATCTGAAATTGAGGGTGAGTTTCTGGAAATAGAACAAGTTCGTTCATCAATTGCTCGACGACTTGGAATTGATATTGCTGGAGCGATAGAGTCAGAACGTCATATTGAAGGAATAGTTGAAATGATGCTTGATGCTACGCAACGATACGATTTGCCTTTGACGAAAGATAGGTTATTTGGTTGGCATGCTGCTTTGTTCCCTACAGGTTGGAGTAGCCTTTATAAAATTACAGTTGCCGATTGGAGAAAAGATACAACTGGTCTAATGCAGGTTGTATCTGGACCAATGGGAAAAGAAAAAGTTCACTATCAAGCTCCTGGTTCTGATAGAATTGAATTTGAAATGGGAAAGTTTTTAAACTGGTTCGAAAACGAACATGAAATAGATTTGGTTCTTAAGGCAGCTATTGCTCATTTATGGTTCGTGTCAATTCATCCTTTTGAAGATGGAAATGGAAGAATATCAAGAGCTATTACCGACATGACATTAGCTCGTTCTGATAAAAGTGTAAGGCGATTCTATAGTATGTCTGCTCAAATCAGAATTGAAAGAAAAGATTATTATGTAAAACTTGAAAAAGCTCAAAAAGGAAACTCTGATATCACAGAATGGATATTGTGGTTTTTGCAATGTTTGATAAATGCGATTGATTCTACAAAAGACACATTGTCGAAAATACTTCATAAAGCCGAATTTTGGAAAATACATTCCACTACGATTCTTAATGATAGACAGCAAAAAATAATTAATCGACTACTTGATGGTTTTGATGAAAAATTAACTACCTCAAAGTGGGGAAAAATAAATAAATGCTCTCAAGATACAGCTCTTAGAGATATTCAAGATTTAATAAAGAAAAATATTTTACAGAAAGAAGCAAGTGGTGGTCGCAGTACAAATTATGAATTAAAAGAAATGCCAGACGGTAACACGCAACCTAAAAACATTGATAATGCATCAAGGCTGTATTAAATATAACTTAAAACAGACAATTATGAAACCATTTGTTGTTTTATCCATCATGACTTTAATTATTTGCATTACAAGTTGTCAAAAGTCGAATCCAGACAAAACAGATAATTCAGGATTGGTTATAAAGGCTGGATTTGTTTGTGGCTGGGGGGCAGGAGAAGACTCCATTGAAATAACCCAAACTGAAATTAAATATGTTTATTATGTTCCGAGTATATCTCAGCAACCTCAAATTAGAAAAAACAGAACCGTTTCGATTTCTGAATGGGCTGAAATAATCAATGATGTAAATATGGATGACTTTGTTAAATTAAATTACCAGACATGCAATGTTTGTGTAGATGGTTGTGATGAATGGATATTTATTCAAAAGGATAGCTTATCTCATGAAATCAGGTTTGACAAAGGAGCAACGATTGATACAATAAGTAATTTACAGATTAAATTAGGACAACTTAGAGAAGAATTTAACCCAGAACGATAGAATTAACAGCTAAATCAAATTTGACTGTAGTATATTTTAGCCACAGATTCACAGATAATTTTAAAATCTGTGAATCTGTGGCTGTTTTTTCCATTCTAATTTATATTAAAATCATCTAATTTATCCCTAACACAATTTATTTCACCTAACGCTTTCTAGAAATTTCTTATATTGCAGTAATATACTGTAGCCAATATAATTAAATCAATGAGAAAACTATTGATCCCCTTATGTTTCAGCCTGTTGTTTGCTTGTGAACATGATGTTCCTCTTTCGGAGCTTGAATTATCCATAAAACCACAATTGATTTTGGATGGAGGAATAAGTCCGGGGTACCTGATGTGTGTAGTGAAAATATCACAATCAATTAGCAATACCAATGATTTGGAGTCGTTAAATACAGCTGAAATTTTTGTTTTCAAAGATGATATCCTCAATAAACAAATTAAACCTGATTTATATAATGATTCAGCGTATTATGAAATTGTCGATTCCTTAGGGAATCGTATGTATGTAAGAAAATTAACAGGTTATTATTACTGGCTTCATTCTGATTTAATAACAGCAGGTAGCAACTATACAATTCAGGCAAAAGTACCTGGTTACGATACTTTGTATGCATTTACATATATACCGCATAAAGTACCCATTCATTTGGTTGATTATAAGTATGCTTATAATTCAATTACAGAATACCGCTATTCTATGACTTTTAAAGTGGATGATCCACCTGGTGAAAATAATTACTATCATTTTGGTTTAAGCGGGCAAATCGAGTACCAGACAAATAATCTGGCATTTTGGTATCAGGGATTAGAATATGATTATACAAATTCATATACGTTCAGCGATAAAAGTCTGAATAATAATTGTTTTACCATCGAAGTTATTGAAAATATTCAAAACGCACTTATACGTGTACCCTATGCTTATTTTAGTTTATATCAGATGGATAGTGCCGGTTATTTTTCAGGTTTAACATTTAATGCACAGGACAAAATGATGATGGGGGATGGTTTTTTTGGCTTTGAACCTGTTAATGTTTATTCTAATGTAAAAAACGGCTTCGGTTCCTTAACAGCCGATGGCCCGAGTTATGTTGATTCTATTGATCTAAAAAAACTTTTCCCGGTCTTAAAATGAAATATTATCCTATTAATATTAGCAAATTTTTAATTTGGGGGTTGTTATTGTTTCCTGGGTTTTCAATAGCCCAGAACTTTACTTTGAGTGGTACCGTAATCGATTCCTCGAACGGGGAAGCATTAATTGCAGCTACTGTGTGGGTAGAAGGATATAATAAAGGCTGTGTAACCAATGCTTACGGTTTTTATAGTTTGCAATTGCCCATGGGTAATTATACTATTAATTATTCATATGTGGGTTTTGATCAAAAAAGTATATCTGTTGTATGCAATAAGAATATACAACAAAATATAAAGCTTATTAACAATTCCCTTATTGAAGAAGTAAATGTAAAAGCAGACAGAAATAATCAGCAAATTGGGAGAATGAGTGTTATTGGAATAAATATTAGCCAAACCCATAAAACGCCTACCTTAATGGGCGAACCTGATGTTTTTAAAATTATGCAAATGGCACCAAGGGTTGAAGGTGGATTAGAGGGTAGTAGTGGTTTGTATGTGAGAGGTGGGGATAATGGCCAGAATTTAATTCTTATTGATGGCATGCCGGTTTATAATGTATCGCACTTGATGGGCTATATTTCAGTGTTTAATCCTGAGGCCATACGCAATGCCGAGTTAATTAAAGGAGGCATTCCTGCACACTATGGGGGAAGGGCATCAAGTGTGGTTGATGTACGTATGAAAGAAGGTAATGCCAATAAATTATCAGGGGCAATTAATGTTAGCACCATTATGACTGGTGGATTAATTGAGGGACCAATTGGAGAAAAAAGCAGTTTTATGCTGGCCGGACGGCGGACTGTTCTTGACCCCCTATACAGTAGATTTAATAATACCCAGGTTACCTGGGATTTACTTTATTCATGCTGGGATATTAATACGAAAGTCAATCATACTTTTGATGATAAAAACCGTCTGTTTCTAAGCTTTTTTACAGGCTATGATAATGCAAGAACTACAAACGATGAAACAGTATCAATCATTGAAGACAAAAAAAGATTACTGAATGGTGATTTTTTAATTGATACTGTTGAAGTGACTCATAATAAAAATGAAAAACATAAATGGGGAAATATATTAAGTGCCGTTCGGTGGAATCATATCTTTAACCAAAAACTTTTTTCAAATACAAGTTTTACCTATACAAATTATTATAACAGGCACCAGAACAAATTTGTTAACCGATTATATAATATACGAACTGGTTCATCAAGGACTCAGGGAAGCATATTTCAAAGCACAAGCGATATTGAAGATTGGTCGGGCCTGACCGATTTTGATTGGTATGTTTCACCGGTTCATACTATTAAATTTGGGGCACAGGGTATTTACCATCGATTCAGGCCTACAGCTACTATTGACACATTACAAACTGTTGTCGATTTTAATAATCGAATGGTTCGCGAGGGACTTGAAGCTGGTTTATATGCTGAAGATGAAATTACATGGAAACAGTTTGAATGTAATTTTGGACTAAGGGCCTCTATATTTAATTTGGAAAAGACGACCTATAATTTTATAGAACCCCGCTTTACAATTGCTTATAATGCTACTAATAAATTAACATTAAAAGCATCGTATATGAAGGCCGGTCAATATGTTCACCTGGTGTCATCATCAAGCGTGGGATTTTCAACTGATTATTGGGTACCGGCATCAAAAGCTTTGCCACCTGAAGTTACGAAACAAATTGCGGTAGGAGTGATTTACAACCTGAAAAACAAGTATAGTTTTGATTTTGAGGGGTACTACAAAGATATGGACAAGTTAATTGAATTTAAAGATGACAAGGTATTTACAATGGACGATGAGAATTGGGAAGATTTTATGACTTATGGTAAAGGCTGGGCTTATGGCATTGAATCAGTTATTCGAAAAGAACAGGGAAAATTTACTGGCTGGTTAAGTTATACCTGGAGCAGGTCGTGGCGCAAATTTGCTAATTTAAACCAGGGAGACGTTTTTCCCTTTAAATATGACCGGCCTCATAATTTTACCTTTGTTGCTATGTTTGCACCGAATAAACGTATTGATTTTGGGGTTAATTGGCTTTTTACCAGTGGCTATCATTATACATTTGGAAAAGAAAAGATCGGTAACTGGCCGACCTATTATTTTAGGAAAAATAACATGCGTTACCCCATGTATCATCGGCTTGATGTGGGCGTAAATCTAAATAAACAAAAAAAACATGGTAAACGAACCTGGCGATTAGGTGCATACAATGTTTACAACCACATGAATACCAGTTACTACAGAATTACCATGGACCAAGGGCATTCATATATGGATGAAAATTGGAATGAGGTATATGTTGAGCCAAAAACCACAATTACCAAGGTCATACTTTTCCCGATAATTCCTTACATTTCATACCGGTTTGCTTTTGGGGAGTAGAATATTTTAGCCACAGATTCTCAGATTATTTTTAAATCTGAGAATCAGTACCTTTAATTTAATATAAAAATTTTTAATACTTCGGCGTTCCATTTGAAGCCTACTCAATTTCTATTTCCTCCGCAATTCAATTACAGTAATCTCAGGCCTTATTCCCAGCCTTCCGGGGTAACCAATATTTCCGAAGCCACGGTTCACATAAAGATATTGATGATTGTTTTCATATAAATCGGCCCAGTCATGATATTTATATTTTACAGGGCTCCAGCGCCATTTGCCCAGTTCAAATCCAAACTGCATGCCATGGGTATGTCCGCTGAGCGTAAGCGCAACTTTGGGTAAGGCTTGTACAACCTGTGCCCGCCAATGCGATGGATCATGAGAGAGCAGCACAATAAAATCATCATCAGAAAGACCGGATAAGGCTCGTTTTAAATCGCCATGCTGCGGAAAAGGCGGGAGCCCCCAGTTTTCAACCCCGGCAAGGAAAAGGGTATCATGGTCTTTGGTTAAGGCCACATGTCGGTTATCGAGCCATTCAAAGCCCATTTGTTTTTCAACTTCATGCAAATGGGTAAGGTTTCCCGATTTTTCTTTGGCTGATTTCCATCGGGAATAATCGCCATAATCGTGATTCCCTAAAATGGTATATTTGCCGAAAGGGGCATGCAAATTTTTAAATGCCTCCACATAAATCCGGGCCTCATCGGCTTTGTTGTTTACCATGTCGCCGGTAAAAACAATCAGGTCGGGGTTTTGCTTCTGTAGAAGTTTCAAACCCCTGACTACCTTTTTATAGTTGTCAAAAGTTCCCAGGTGGGCATCCGAAAGTTGCGCAATTTTAAAGCCATTGAATGCTTCCGGCAGATTTTCAAAGTACAAGGTTTTTTTATGGACTTTATACTGGTATTTTCCGAACCATACTCCGTAATTCAACATAACCAGGAAAAAGCCACCCACTACAAATGCCAGCATTCCCCAAATGTACGATCGCGAAATGAACTCCGACAAACGGAATTTTACAGCCGACTGAAACAACCAAAGGAAAGCCCGCAACAAATCTTCAACCAGAAAAAACGAGGTGGTAAAAAGCTGGGCAATGATAATGGAAAACGATAAACCCACCATAAAATTCAGCCCTTTCGACTGGTTTATCGGAAAATTTGAAAAAGCATGGACCATGGTTATAATTCCTGTAATCACAATTAATTCAAGCCCCAGGTATATCAGGCCGAATAATTTAGGATGTACACTGAACAATGCCGAGCGTAGTCCGAAAAATGTGTACAAGGCAATAAAAGCCAGAAACAGCGAAAAAATTATTAAAGGTACCATTCTCATTTTAAAAGGTTCATTTATAAAATTGTTTACCGCCGGGTTAAAATTAGAAATTTTAAAACATTAAGAACAACACCGATCTAATTATGTTGTATAGTATAAGCAGGATAACTCAATCTTTTCATGTTATGATTATATTGTAATATCAATACCCAACTATGTTTCCAAAAAATAAAGTATGGTAAAAAAAATTAATAAAGTACTGGTAGCCAATCGGGGTGAAATTGCTGTACGGATCATCCGGTCGTGTCGCGAGATGGGAATTAAAACCGTGGCCGTTTATTCCGAAGCCGACCGTACCGCAATGCACGTCAGGTATGCCGATAGGGCCTATTTGATAGGCCCGGCACCTTCATCGGAAAGTTATCTGAATATGGATAAGATAATTGAAGCTGCAAAAAAGTCCAGGGCCGATGCCATTCATCCCGGTTATGGTTTTTTAAGTGAGAATGCCGCGTTCAGCAAGCGGTGCCAACAGGAAGATATTATTTTTATCGGCCCCACCCCTGAAGTAATTGCTACCATGGGCGATAAAATTACTGCCCGAACGGCAATGTTATCAAGTGGCGTGCCCGTAGTGCCTGGAACAAAGGAGCCCTTAACGGATGAGAAAAAAGCGCTTGAAGTTATTAAAGAGATTGGTTTACCTGTAATGATAAAGGCTTCAGCCGGCGGGGGTGGTAAAGGGATGCGCATGGTAAGTGATGAAAAAGAAATAATAAGTGCCCTGCGGGGTGCACGGTCTGAGGCCAAAACCGCTTTTGGCGACGATTCCGTTTATGTGGAGAAATATATTTCATCGCCTCACCATATTGAATTTCAGATTCTGGGTGATCAGCACGGAAATGTGATCCATCTTTGTGAGCGGGAATGTTCGGTTCAGCGCAGGCATCAAAAGGTGGTGGAAGAAACCCCGTCGCCGTTAATGACACCTGAATTGCGCGAACAAATGGGGCAACATGCCATTGCTGCAGCCAAAGCTGTAGATTATTGCGGAGCAGGCACCATTGAATTCCTCGTGGATAATAATTTGAATTATTACTTTTTGGAGATGAACACCCGTTTGCAGGTGGAACATCCTATTACCGAAAGGGTAACGGGTTATGATCTGGTAAAACAACAAATATTGATTGCTGAAGGTCATCCGCTGGAAATTAAGCAGGAAAATGTGGTTCAGTTTGGGCATGCCATCGAGGCTCGGATTTATGCCGAAGATACCGATAACAACTTTATGCCCAGTCCGGGATTAATTACGCATATTACCGAACCGCTCGGCCTGGGTATCCGCACTGACGGTTATGTTTTTGAAGGATATCCAATACCCATTTATTACGATCCGATGATTTCGAAACTTATTGTTTCGGCTCCTACCCGCAGCGAAGCTGTGCAGAGAATGCGGAGGGCTTTATACGAATATAAAATTACCGGAGTAAAAACCAATATTAAATTTTTGGAACGCATTATGGATTGTCCCGATTTTAAGGAAGGACATTACGATACTCATTTTATCCCCAATAATGAGGGATTTTTACTGGCTGAAGATGATACCAAAAAGCAATTTGAGGATTTGGTTATTGTAGCTGCTTTTATGGATTATCATCAAAAAATAAAACAATGCCGTAACGGGTACAATACACAGGGAACATCCGGCAAGTGGAAAGAATTTGGCAGGAGAAGAGGTTTGTTGCGGTCGAACTATTCGTGAGACTCAAATTTCAGGAGCGGAGTGAACTGAAATATGTAAGTCGAACGAATCCCGAAAGCGAAGCGTATCGGGATCAGTAAATATAATACTCCAATACTTGAATCGATTTCAATTAAATAAAAAATGAATTATGGCACTCGAAATAAAATTAGGCGACAGGCTGGCTAAAGTCGAATTACTTGCCGAAAACGAAAACCTGATAACCATTAAAGTGGATGATAATGTTTATGATCTGGATATTATCCAGGTTGAAAAAGGCATATATTCAGTGTTATACAAAGGGTTGTCGTATAATGTGGAACTAATCGAGGCAGAAAGCCCTAAAAAGTACGCAGTGAATACACTTTACCATTCATACCAGGCTGAAATTATTGATGCAGAAACTAAGTATAGAAATGCACGGAATGCTGGAGAGAGCTTTGAAGCTGATAGTACAATTTATTCACCTATGCCGGGTAAAGTGGTAAAAATACCTGTAAAAGTTGGAGACGTGGTGAAAAAGGGCGAAACTGTAATAATAATTGCAGCCATGAAAATGGAAAGCGAATACAAAGCCATGAAAGACGGTGTAATAGCTGAAATTTTTGTGAAAGAAGACGATACCATCGATGGCAACCAGCCATTGGTCAGCATTGATGCAAAGGAGTAAAACAATTCAACCAAACAAAATAAACACCATGCAAACACTCAACGATAAATACAAAATTTTTAACAACAAAAACCAGGCTGCCGAATTAGGCGGAGGTGAGGACCGGATCGAAAAACAACATCAGGGAGGTAAAAAAACGGCCCGCGAACGGGTTCATGATCTCCTCGACCCAGAAACCTTTGTGGAACTGGATAAAATGATGACGCACCGGTCAACCGATTTTGGAATGGAAAAAAATAAAATTCTGGGAGATGGAGTGGTTTCAGGTTATGGAAAAATCGATGGCCGGTTAGTTTATGTTTTTGCCCAGGATTTTACCGTTTTTGGTGGTTCGCTAAGCCGCGCCAATGCTGATAAAATTTTAAAAATCACCAAACTGGCCATGAAAATGGGCGCACCAATAATTGGATTAAACGATTCGGGAGGAGCCCGTATCCAGGAAGGCGTGGAGAGCCTTGGGGGTTATGCCGATATATTTTATCAGAATGTCCGTGGTTCCGGAGTAATTCCACAGATTTCGGTAATTATGGGTCCGTGTGCAGGAGGTGCGGTTTATTCACCCGCACTTACCGATTTTATAATGATGGTAAAAGACACCAGTTATATGTTTGTGACCGGTCCCGACGTAATTAAAACAGTGACACATGAAGAGGTTACCAAAGAACAGCTGGGTGGGGCCTTAACCCATAATGCCAAAAGTGGGGTGGCACATTTCACAGCTGAAAATGACGAACAGGCCATGATGATGCTGCGTGAGTTGATGAGTTTTTTGCCCAGCAACAATTTGGAAGATCCCCCTATATTGCCTTGCAATGATAATATTCAGCGTGAGGATGAAAAACTTCAGACTTTTGTTCCGGCCGATCCCAACAAACCCTATGATATTAAGGAAATAATAGAAACGGTTGTGGATGGCCACAACTTTTTTGAAGTAATGCCCTTATATGCTCAAAATATCACTATCGGTTTTGCTCGTCTTGCAGGAAAGCCGGTTGGCATAGTGGCCAATAATCCCGAATACATGGCAGGTGTTTTAGACATTAACAGCTCCTTAAAAGGCGCGCGCTTTGTACGCTTTTGCGATGCTTTTAACATACCGCTGATCACCCTTGTTGATGTACCAGGTTTTCTACCAGGAACAGCCCAGGAATTCGGAGGCATAATCAAACATGGTGCAAAATTATTGTATGCTTTTGCCGAAGCCACTGTGCCAAAAATTACCTTAATTACCCGCAAAGCTTATGGTGGTGCCTACGATGTAATGTCGAGCAAGCATATTGGTGCTGACGTAAACCTCGCTTATCCAACGGGTGAAATTGCCGTGATGGGGGCCGAAGGTGCGGTAAATATCATGCAGCGAAATTTATCGGAAGAAGACCGGGCAAAAGCCATTGAGGAATACCGCGATAAATTCGCTAATCCTTATAAAGCAGCTGAGTTGGGTTATATTGATGAAGTTATTCAGCCAAAAGAAACACGCTTTAAACTTATTCAGGCTTTGGAAATGTGCCAGAACAAAAGTGAGGCGACACCGCCCAAAAAGCACGGTAATATTCCGTTGTAAGTTGAATCAATGGAAGGTTGCTTTTTATTCTAAGACAAGTGGGATATTTTTCAATCTTTTTATCCACCCTAACCCTCCTTTTTAACAGGAGGGGACTGGATACTACCAAACATAGTAGTTGCAACCACTCTTTAAAGGTAGATGTTTAAAGCAAATCATTTGTACGAACCAACTCCTCCCTTGCCAAGGGAGGCTGGGAGGGATATCTCTTCAACCAAATTCGAACATCATTAAATATTGATTTTACATATTTAGCCAACTATTATTCTTCTATACATTTAAATAAAACCAACCTTATCAGGCAACCCTATCAGAATTTTCCCCTCTTTTAACATAATTGCATAATATTTTTTAATATTTGTAATAATTTACTTAGCCAATTATTATTATGATAAAAAAAATCATTTCTCTTGCTTGTTTCCTGGTTCTGGTTCTATCACTAAAGGCACAAAAATTCACGATTAGCGGTTATATTACCGACGCTTCAAATGGCGAAAAACTAATTGGGGCCAACGTGTACGATGCCAATACTTATAAAGGGACCATAACCAATAATTTCGGCTTTTTCTCCTTAACGCTGGATGGCGGGCCAATAAAATTAACAGTGTCCTATGTGGGCTATTCCACTTATCAAAAGGAAATCAAATTGGGCGGTGATGAAGTCATGAATGTTGAGATGAAGCCAAATATTGAAATCGAGGAGGTTGTAGTTACCGATAAGGCAGCCGAAGGTGGAGTGGAAAGCTCGCAGATGAGCCTCATAAATATACCAATGAAAACCATTGCCAATTTACCGGTTTTATTAGGTGAAACCGATATTATTAAATCGGTGCAGCTATTGCCCGGAGTTCAATCGGGCACTGAAGGTATGAGCGGGATGTACGTTCGTGGCGGTGGCCCCGATCAAAACCTGATATTGCTCGACGGCGTTCCGGTATATAACGTAAACCATTTATTTGGTTTTTTCTCAGTTTTTAATTCCGATGCCATTAACAATGTTACCCTGATCAAGGGCGGGTTTCCGGCCAGGTACGGAGGGAGGCTTTCATCGGTGCTCGATATATCCATGAAGGAGGGTAACAGCAAGAAGTTTAAGGGATCGGGATCAATTGGTATTATTTCTTCGAAACTTACTCTGGAAGGTCCCATTGGTAAAAACACCTCATTTATTGTCTCAGGTCGCCGAACCTACATTGATATACTGGCTTATCCTATAATAAAGCTGGCACAAAAATCTGAAGGCATTGATAAACTAAGGGTCGGGTATTTTTTTGATGATGTAAATGCCAAGGTTAATCACCGGTTTTCGGAACGGAGCCGCCTATATTTCAGCGTTTATATGGGTAAAGACAAGTTTTATGCAAATCAGGAAAATACTTATACTACAGATAATTGGAATCCTGATACCGGGGAGGTAATAACTGAAACTACTCATTCAAAGGATGATATGCAATTCTGGTGGGGCAATATTACCTCAGCTTTGCGGTGGAATTATATGATTAACAAAAAGCTTTTTGCCAATACCACAGCAACTTACAGTAGGTACAAAATATTTACGGGCTTATTAAGTGAATATACTGAAAGTTCCAGTAAACTAAATTATTCTTCCGGTATTTATGATTGGGCCGGTAAAATTGATTTCGATTACTATCCAACACCTAACCATTTTGTCCGGTTCGGTGTGGCCAATACTTATCATACCTTTAGTCCGGGTGTTGTTCTTGCGGCATTCAGGGGTAACGATTCTATCACTCAGGAAATTAAATTGGGAAATTCCGATGTTTATGCCAACGAGTTATCAGCCTATGTTGAAGATGATTTTAGGGTGGGAGCCCTGTTAAAAATGAATGTAGGTTTGCACTGGTCGGGATTCAGTGTGCGCAATCAGTTTTACAATTCGGTTGAGCCCCGATTATCGGCTCGGTTCCTGGTAACCGAGAAAATAAGTATCAAGGCTGCCTATGCAAAAATGAATCAAAATATTAACCTGTTAGCCAATTCTAATATAGGGCTGCCCTTCGATCTGTGGGTACCCTCCACCGATAAAATAAAACCACAAACCGCACACCAGGTGGCTTTGGGATCAATTTATTCAATTACCCAGGATTATGAAGTCAGCGTTGAAGGATTCTACAAAACCATGAATAATCTGGTGGAATATAAGGAGGGAGCTTCGTTTTTTAATTTAGATAACAGTTGGGAGGATCAGGTGACCCAGGGTAAAGGATGGTCGTACGGACTGGAATTTTTATTGATGAAAAAATATGGAAATACCACAGGCTGGATTGGCTACACCTGGTCAAAATCCGATAGGCAGTTCAATAAACCCGGTGAGGAAGTCAGCTTTGGTAAAGTTTTTCCCTACAAATACGACAGGCGACACGATATAAGTGTTGTGGTTGCGCATAAACTAAACGACCATATTGATTTAGGGGCAACATGGGTATTCGGCACCGGCAATGCTACTACGCTGGGCTATGAAAAATATCCGGCTTATTATCAGAATCCGGCTATACGGCCCATTGAAGCGATATATTATTCCGATAATCAACAACCCGATGTGGTGTATTATGAATCGCGTAATAATTATCGTATGCCGGCTTATCACAGGTTAGATATTGGAATTAGTCTCCATAAGCAAAAAAAATGGGGTGAACGCACCTGGAATTTTTCTGTTTACAATGCTTACAATCGAAAAAATCCTTTTATGCTTCAATGGGAGCAAGACGCTCAGACAAATAAACTAAAGCTGTATCAGTACAGTATTTTCCCGTTTATGCCTTCAGTTTCATACAAATTTGAATTTTAACTATTAAAAGCATGAAAAAAATTATAATAGTGTCTGTTTTAATAACTTTGATGTTTGCCTGTCGTAAGGAGATTGATATCAAGGTTCCTGATTCGGAACGTAAAATTGTGTTAAATGCAATGATTTTTCCCGATAGTGTTTTTACAGCCAATGTTTTCAGGAGCAATCACGTTCAGGATAACTTAATGCAATTGCTTTACCTGAATAATGCCACAGTTAATGTTTATGAGGCGGGCAATTTAATCGATGTCCTTCCACTTGACACTGCCGGATACTACAGAGGGAGTGCGGTAACAGCTGAACAGGGTCATGAATACACTATAGAAGCGGTAGTTCCAAACTTAAAAACTGTTGAAAGTACGACTAAAATGATGGAAAAAGTTCCTGTACTTTCTGTTGATTCACTTGGATTAACTACTTTCGACAATGGACAATATTATGAGGTTGACACAGTTAAGCAATATTATACGCTTTATCGCGTAAATTTTAAGGATAATCCCGATACAGAAGATTTTTACAGGATTAAAATTGAATCGGAGGCAACAGAACCCTATGATACAACTGCATATGATCCCTATTTAAATCAGTACTACACCTATACGGTTTATCCACCACAGCCTTATGTGGAAACCAACGATCCTGCCATTGATATAAGTCCTGACAGGGATGCATATTATTATTTATCAGATAAATTATTTAATGGCGAAACTTATGGCTTTGAATTTGGTGTGATGGTGCCAGATGATTACAAGGGTCATAAGCTTTATATAAATGTTGAACATATTTCGCCAGATTTTTATCATTATATTATTTCTCTCAATTTTCAACACCAAACAAATGGTCTTGAGTTATTTTTTCAAACGGTTGAGGTTTATAACAATATCGAAAATGGTTTTGGAATTTTGGGTACTGCAACAGTTTCGCGAGATTCGGTAATAGTATACTGATAATTAGTTGTTTTTGTGTTTCTTTTTTGCCTTGGTAGTTTAGAGGCTTATAATTTATTTTAATACTTTTGATATAGGCTGTTCGTTTTATTTTATTCTACATTTCACTCAATACTTTCGTGATTTTTGACTTCACCCTTTTATATTTTTATAACAAGCCGGAAAATATATTCAAATATTGCCGGTAAGTAGTTAAATATCAGAAAAATAAAAAAATGAATTTTATAACCTCCTAGAAGCTTATTTTTTTGTATTTTGGCACAATTTTTAAAATTAAAAGGACGTACCATATTATGGCACTTATTGATGATAAAATTATTGGTGAAGGATTGACTTTTGACGATGTATACCTGGTTCCTGCCTATTCCAGTGTATTACCCCGCAATGTTGACATTTCTGCTCAGTTTTCAAGAAATATCAGACTTAATACACCCATAGTTTCAGCAGCAATGGATACGGTTACAGAATCAGCATTGGCAATTGCTATTGCACGTGAGGGAGGGATTGGAGTGATCCATAAAAATATGACTATTGAGGAACAGGCTCTCAAAGTAAAGATGGTAAAACGCGCCGAAAATGGGATGATTATTGATCCGGTGACCATTTCGAAAGACAAGAAAGTAAAGGATGCACTGGATTTGATGATGCAATATAAAATTGGAGGCATACCGGTTGTTGATCCAAAAAATACACTTATTGGCATTGTAACTAACCGCGACCTACGGTTTGAGGCCATGAATAAAACAATTGAGGAGGTTATGACCTCTGAAAATATAATTACTACCAAACAAACCATCAATCTTGAAAAGGCTGCTGAAATTTTAATGATGCATAAAATTGAAAAACTGCCTGTGGTTGATGATGCTAACAAACTGGTGGGATTAATTACCTATAAGGATATTACTAAAGCCAAAGACCGTCCTAATGCCTGTAAAGACAGCAAAGGACGGTTACGTGTAGCTGCCGGGGTAGGGGTTACAGCCGATACACTTGATCGTGTAAAAGCCCTGGTTGAAGCAGGTGTTGATGCTATAGTTATTGATACAGCACACGGGCATTCTGCTGGTGTAATTGAAACATTGAAACTGGCTAAAAGCAAATTCCCTGAGGTGGATTATGTAGTTGGAAATATAGCAACTCCCGAGGCTGCACTGGCTCTGGTTGAAGCAGGTGCCGATGCTGTTAAAGTGGGAATTGGCCCGGGTTCAATTTGTACCACCCGGATTGTTGCAGGGGTCGGAGTTCCACAACTTTCTGCCATAAACTGGATAGCTGAAGCATTAAAAGATTCAGGCGTTCCGATTATAGGCGATGGAGGTATCCGCTATTCAGGAGATATTGTCAAAGGTCTGGCAGCCGGGGCCGATTCAATTATGATCGGATCATTATTTGCCGGTACCGATGAAAGTCCGGGTGAAACCATCATTTACCAGGGGCGCAAATTCAAATCGTACCGGGGAATGGGTTCGGTAGAAGCCATGCAACAGGGATCAAAGGATCGCTATTTCCAGGATGCCGAAGATGATATTAAAAAACTGGTGCCAGAAGGTATAGCAGCACGTGTACCCTATAAAGGAACTTTGTCGGAAGTAATTTACCAGATGGTGGGTGGTTTACGTGCCGGGATGGGCTATTGTGGTGCCGCAAACCTTGAACAATTAAAACAGGCAAAATTCGTTAGAATTACTGGTGCCGGTATGGCCGAAGGTCATCCCCACGATGTTGCAATTACTCGTGAGGCACCAAATTATTCAAGAGAACAATTATAATAGTTTAATAAAATACTCAATTTAAGATGCGGAAAATTATTTTCTCCCTACTAATTGCCTTTTGTGCAGCAAATTACACAATAGCACAGGATAACGATGATCAAATTTTGATGACCATCAATGGTGAAAAAATCACTCGTGGTGAGTTTGAACGAATTTATACAAAGAATAATCAGGATCCGGCATTTGACAAGGCCTCGCTTGATGAATACATGAAATTGTTCATTAACTTCAAATTGAAGGTAATGGAGGCGGAATCGTTGGGAATGGATACGGTATCAAGTTTTGTTACTGAGTTAAATGGATATCGCAGACAGCTTGAAAAGCCCTATTTTACTGACGATAGTGTTGACGAAGCTCTTATCAGGGAAGCCTATGAACGGATGAAATGGGATATCAGGGCAAGTCATATTTTAATCAGGTGTCCTGAAACTGCATCTGCAGCCGATACATTGAAAGCCTTCAAAGAAATTACTGATATAAGAAAACGTGCGCTGAAAGGTGAAGATTTTAGTGCATTGGCAAAGAAGTATTCACAAGATCCTTCTGCAGCACGAAACGGAGGCGATTTAGGATATTTTACTGCTTTTTCAATGGTTTATCCATTTGAAGCAGCAGCATATAGTACTCCAGTTGGAAAAATTTCGAATGTTTTCCGCAGTAGATTTGGATATCATATCATATATGTGGCCGATAAACGTCCCGATAGAGGAGAAATAAAAGTGGCGCATATAATGTGTGCCGTTCCTCAGGGAAGCTCAGCCGAAAAAGATCAGGAAGAACTGACTAAAATAAATGCCATTTACGATTCAATTCAGGCTGGGGCAAGTTTCGAGGAAATGGCCAAAAAATACAGCGACGATCGCGGTTCGAGTCAAAAAGGAGGTGAATTACCTTTTTTTGGAACGGGAAGGATGATACCAGAATTTGAACAGGCAGCTTTTGCGTTGAAACAGAAAGGCGAAGTTTCAAAACCGATTAAAACCAATTATGGCTATCATATTATTAAACTTCTTGATGTTAGGCCTATTGGGAGCTATGAGGATCTTGCATCAGGAATTAAAAACAAGATTTCAAAGGATGTAAGAGCTCAAAAAGGTAGAGAAATGGTTATTAGACGATTAAAAAAGGAGTACAATGTGTTGGAGAACAAGAAAGCATTGGTTCCCTTTTATACCCTTTTGGATTCAACTATATACCAGGGAAAATGGGATGCAAGTAAGGCTAAGGGTTTAAACGACGTTATTCTGACTATTGCAGATACCAATAAATATACCCAACAGGATTTTGCTAATAGTATTTCAAATGATGCTATGCGCAGACTGAAAAAACCATTCGATATGCTGGCCAATGAGGAATTCAATCGTTTTGTTGAAAAGAAGCTTACCGATTTTGAAAAATCGAGGCTCGAAGTTAAATATCCTGAATTTAGAAATTTGGTTAAAGAATACCACGACGGAATTTTATTGTTTAACCTGACCGATAAAATGGTTTGGACTAAAGCGGTACAAGATACTGCCGGGTTGGAAAAATTTTATAATGAGAACAAAAATAATTACATGTGGGGCGATCGTGTTGAAGCAACCTTATACACTTTTAATGATAAAAACTACGAAAAACAGGTAGCGAAACTTGCTGCAAAAGTGGGAAAGAAAGACCTGAACACAGTAGAAGCCCGTACCCAGTTTATGGCTAAAATTCAGCCTAAGGATACTTTATTTACACTTACTGTGGTTAAGAATAAGTTCAGTAAAGGAGACAGTGACATTATTGATGCTGTTACCTGGGAACCCGGTCTTAAGGATTTGCAGGTACGTGATAGTTCATACATTTTAGTATATGTGAATCGCACAGTAGCACCCGAACCCAAATTGTTAAGTGAAGCCCGGGGACTTATTACTGCTGATTATCAGAATTATCTTGAAAAACTTTGGCTCGATCAGTTAAGGAAAAAATATGTTATCAAAACAAATGATGATGTATTTAATTCCATGGTGAAATAATTGATTTTAATTTTCCAAGGTTAGTGGGGTTGTTTTGGTAGTAACTGTGAATGCGATAAGTGAAAATTATGTCAGTTGTAACTGCAATTTAATGTGTGAATCAATATATTTGTTGAAAATAGATGTAATTATTTAATATGCAGGTTCAATGACAAGATATTTTATTATCATAATTATACTTCTTACTGGTTTATTCTCATCCTGTGACAAGTTTTTAAGACATGAATCAAACGATAGGGTAATTGCCGAAGCTGCTGGTGAAAAACTCTATATGTCGCAGCTGGTAATGGCTATCCCGCCCAAATTGAGTGAGATTGATTCTATTTCGTTTGCTCAAAACTATATTGAAAGATGGGTGAGAAATCAATTAATGCTGGAAAAAGCCGAACTGAATCTTGATAAGAATACTCAAAAAGGTATTGAGATAATGATGGAAAATTACCGGACATCGCTTCTGTTGTTTAAATACCAGCAAATGATTATTCAGCAAAAGCTTGATACTATAGTAACCGATGAACAACTGGAAGATTACTATGACAAACACGCCGGCAATTTCCGGCTCGATAGCAGTGTGGTAAAATCTATCTTTGTTCAGCTTCCCAAATCAATTTACGATCGCTATAACGTTCATACCTGGATTCGGTCAGGACGCGAAGATGATATGATTACCCTGGAGGATTACTGTTATCAACATGCCCGTAATTTTAGCATGGGTGAAGAGTGGGAATACTTTGGCACAATTTTGGGTAATATACCGACAAAAATAAATGATCAGGAGTACTTTTTAAAACACAATAAATATATTGAAGCTACCGATTCGTTGTATGCCTATTACATTGCCATTACCGATTATAAACTTACGAACGATACCACACCGCTGGTTTTTGTTAAAAATCAGGTTAAAGACATCATTATTAATCATCGAAAAGTTAAATTGATTGAAGATTTGGAGAATAATATTTACAATGATGCCGTTGATCAAAAAAAATTCATTATATACACCAACTAAACAAAGAATAATGTTAAAGAAAATCATTCCTTTACTTTTACTTACCAGTCTGTTTTTCATCAAAGTTAATGCCCAGGATAAAGTTATTATCGACCAGGTTGTTGCCATAATTGGCAAACAGGTAATTCTGCAAAGCGATATTGAAAATCAGAGTCTTCAACTCAGGGCGCAGGGATATTATACATCAGGTGACATAAAATGTGAAGTGCTGGAGCAAATGCTTTACAGTAAGCTATTGGTAAACCAGGCTTTAATTGACAGTGTTGAAGTTACCGATGACGAAATTAACTCGGAAATGGAGCGCCGGCTAAATTATTTTATTGACCAGATTGGTAGCGAGGAAAAGTTAGAAGAATATTACAATAAGTCAATTCCTGAGATTAAGGAGGAGTTTCGTGAAGTAATTAAGGATCAGTTGCTTGTACAAAGAGAACAACAGGAGGCAACCAAAGATTTAAAAGTAACTCCGCAGGAGGTACGGGCTTATTTTAAGAGTATGCCGGATGATAGTATCCCAATGGTAAACACTGAATTTGAGATGGAACAGATTACTCTTGATCCTGTAATTAAAGAGGCCGAGATTTTAAGAATTAAAGACAAGCTACGTGAATTTAAAGAGCGGATAAATAACGGAGAGAATTTTGCAACTCTGGCTGTTTTATATTCAGAAGACCCGGCTTCAGCTCAAAAAGGAGGTGAATTGGGATTTGTGGGCCGTGGCGATTTGGTGCCTGAATTTTCAGCAGTGGCTTTTAACTTAAAACCCGGTGAAGTATCTAAAATTGTAAAGACCGATTATGGATATCACATTATTCAACTCATTGAAAGAAAAGGGGAAAGAATCAATTGTCGTCATATTCTTTTAAAACCACGTGTTAGTCCTGATGAGAAAATCAAAGCAAAACAAAAGCTGGATAGTATTCGGACTTCAATTATGGATAAAGATATTACCTTTAAACAAGCCTGCTGGAAATATTCGCAAGACGAAAACACAAGGCTGAATGGCGGTGTAATGGTAAATCCTATGACTGGAAATTCGCGTTGGGAAGCATCACAACTTGAACCAAAAGTTGCTTATGCCATTAGTAACCTTAAAGTAGGTGAAATTTCGCAACCTTTTGAAGCAGAAGATGAAAACGGTAATACGGTATTTAAAATGGTATTGCTAAAATCTAAATCAGAGCCACATAAAGCAAATCTGAAAGACGATTATCAAAAGATTCAGGATATGGCTCTTGAAAAAAAGCGAACCGAATTTATGGACGACTGGGTTAAGAAAACAGTTAAAACTACCTACATTTCTATTGACAAAGATTTTAAAAAGTGCGAATTTAAAAATCCGGTTTGGAATAAATAGCGACAATTATGGTTAATTTTTCAAATAATGTTGAGGCTGTTGATGCTTTAAAAAAGTCGTTTGATAATCTATCGGATGAAATTAAAAAGGTAATTATCGGACAGGATGAGATTGTTAAAGATACCCTTATCTCAATATTTAGCGGTGGACACTGCTTACTGGTTGGAGTTCCGGGTTTGGCCAAAACATTGCTGGTAAATACCATTGCAAATGCTTTGGGTTTAACTTATAAACGAATTCAGTTTACACCCGATTTAATGCCCAGTGATATAATAGGAGCTGAGATTTTGGATGAAAATCGTGAATTTAAGTTTGTAAAGGGACCTTTGTTTGCAAATATTATCCTGGCTGATGAAATTAACCGGACACCTCCCAAAACTCAATCGGCATTGCTGGAGGCTATGCAGGAAAAATCGGTTACAGCAGCCAATAAAACCTATAAATTGCAGGAGCCGTTTTTTGTTTTGGCTACACAAAACCCAATTGAGCAGGAAGGTACTTATCCACTGCCCGAGGCCCAACTCGACCGGTTTATGTTTAATATCTGGCTCGATTATCCTTCAATTGAGAATGAGGTTACCATTGTTACCGAAACAACTTCGGATTTTAAAAAGGAAGTTTCAAATATAATCAGTGCTGAAGAAATACTGTTTTATCAGGATTTGGTACGTAAGATTCCTATTAATGAATCGGTTTTAAAATATGCTGTAAACCTGGCAGCTAAAACAAGACCCAATACACCACATGCGATACCAATTACAAACCAGTATGTCAACTGGGGTGCCGGACCCAGAGCTTCACAGTTTTTAGTTTTGGGTGCCAAAACCCATGCAGCTGTTCATGGAAAATATTCTCCCGATATTGAGGATGTTGAAGCTGTTGCTTACCCCATATTACGTCACCGTATTGTACGTAATTACAAGGCTGAAGCAGAAAGAATTACCGTGGATGACATCATTAAGAGTATTATCGAAAGCCAAAAATAGCAGCGTATTTTATTTAAGCAATTATCGGTTCACCGGATTATGAAGTTTAAGATTTTAAAATATTTGATTGTTACTGGTGTAACCCTTTTTATTTCGATGGGCCTTAGGGCTCAAAAAAAAACTCAGATTGAAATTCTTGGTGCCGATGCAGTCAGGTTTGATAAGAAAATTGGTGACGGAGCCAGAAGGTTGATTGGAAATGTAAGATTCAAGCAGGACAGTACTATCATGACCTGTGATAGTGCTTGGTTTTTCTCTCAGAATAATATGTTTGAAGCCTATAATCACGTTCATTTATACAATTTAGGTGGCAATACCGTTGATGTACGTAGCAATTTTTTACGACACAACGGAAATACAAAAATGGCACAATTTCGCGGTAATGTGGTGCTTCGCGATTCCCAGGTGGTTATGTACACCGACTCGCTCGACTATGATTTGCGTAAAGATATTGGGTACTATACCAACTGGGCAAAAATTGTGGATAGTGCAACCACGCTGACCAGTTCGCGGGGATATTATTATCATAAACCCAATGAAGTTTATTTTAAGCATAAAGTTGTGGTTAATCATAATGACGGTGAGTATTTTATGTATACTGATACTTTAAAATATAATACCCGTAGTAAAATTGCTTACTTTTTAGGTCCAACTGAGTTTTATAATGATACCAATTATATGTATGCTGAATTCGGATGGTACAACACCACCAACGATCAGGCACTTTTCAGGCAACATGCCATTTATACCAATCCTAAACAAAGTATTACTGCTGATAGTATTTTTTACGATCGTGCCAATGAGCATGGCATAGCTCGTTCAAATGTGGTAGCTACCGATACTACTGAACAAGTTGTTATAAAAGGTGGTTATCTCGAAGTTTTTCAAAAGCCTGAGAAAATTATTGCTACACAAAGGGCACTGTTAATAAATATTATTGACAGCGATTCATTATACATACACGCAGATACTTTAATGACTCAGTTCGATACTTCCGGAACTTATCGAAATTTTATGGGTTTCCATCATGTACGAATGTTTAAATCTAATTTTCAGGCTCAGTGCGATAGTCTTTATTTCTCAACCATGGATTCAATCATCCAATTTTATGGAACTCCTGTGATGTGGGCGGAACAACACCAAATTACAGCAAACTACCTTGAAGGTTTTGTGGTTGATAATAAACTAAGGAAGTTCAAAATTTACAAGGGAGGATTAATTATTTCAAGAGAGGATACTGCCCATTTTAATCAGGTTAAGGGAGTTG
>JBJKSB010000046.1:0-29448 GCA_046704385.1 Bacteroidales bacterium
CAACCACGGGCGCGACACCTACCACTTTTGTTTGTGTTTTTTTTTGTGGGGGGGGGGGGGGGGGGCGGGGGCCGCGGCCCCCCCCCCCCCACCCCTCCTATAATTCACAAACTACTGTCATCCTGAACGAAATGAAATGAAGTAAAGGATCTTCAACTTTTCGGCAATTTTTATAAACTATCATTATTTTATCTGATTTATTTTAATTTTGATAGTGAAAATACTCATTTTTATGTGGATTTTATATTCAAAAATGCTTTATCAACAAAACATACTTAAAACCAATAGTTGATAAATATCACCTTGTCGAATGATATTTGTAATTTTTTTAATGCTTTTTAACACTTTATTGCCCTCGAATTGTCTGATAGTTAATTAAATACCAATTTTGCTCAATTAATAATATAAAAAGCTTTGGTAATTAGCATTTTAAATATCAATAAAGCGATTAATTTTGCGGCCAGTTTTAAGCAACAAATTAAACTTTACACGATGAGCAGTGAATCGTTAATCTTATTCTTTATTTTGGGTCTTGTGCTTGTTGGAGGTGCAGTTGTGTTTTCTTCATTCATTGCACCAAAGTCAATGAACCCGAGTAAATTAGAGCCTTACGAATGCGGCATACCCGTAAAAAGTGGGGCCTGGACACAATTCAATGTAGGTTATTATCTTTTTTCAATTATCTACCTGGTGTTTGATGTCGAAATTGTTTTCATCTACCCCTGGGGTACAGTTATGAAACATATAGGGATGTCGGCCTTTATTGAAATAGTAATCTTTTTTGTAATTCTTGGTTTAGGGCTGGCATATGCCTGGAAGAAAAAAGCATTAGAATGGGTATAAAAATTAAATCGATGGATTATGAGGATTTCAACGACAATGATTCGTTAGAGATCTTTAAAAAGTCTGGTGGTAATATCTTGCTTACCACCGTGGATAACATAATAAACTGGGGTCGTTCAAATTCAATTTGGCCGTTAACTTTTGCCACCAGTTGTTGTGGTATTGAAATGATGGCCACAGGAGCACCAAGGCACGATTTTGCCCGTTTTGGTATTGAAGTTTACCGTGCTACACCAAGGCAGGCCGATGTAATTGTTGTTGCCGGAACCATTGTACATAAAATGGCACCGGTATTGAAACGTCTTTACGATCAAATGGCCGATCCTAAATATGTTATTGCTATGGGTGCCTGTGCTGTTTCTGGAGGACCATTTTACACCAGCAGTTACTCTGTAGTACGTGGTGTTGACCATGTAATACCGGTTGACGTTTATGTTCCCGGATGTCCGCCAAGACCAGAAGCTTTGCTCTATGGCGTTATGCAATTGCAACGTAAGATAAAAGCTGAAAATCGGGATAACCGGAAAGAAACCCGCAACCAATTTATTTAAGGTTAATTAATTATGGATCAAGATAAATTAATACAATTACTTTCTGAATTATTGCCTGATGCGGTGATAACCCAGGGAAACGAATTTGTTGAGCTGATAATACAAGCCGATAGTTTACACGCATCGGCTCTGGTGCTAAAAAACAATGAACAAACGCGGTTCGACTTTTTAATAAACCAAACCGGGGTTGATTTAAACGAAGAACTTAAAGTGGTGTATCATTTACGTTCGACCCAGCATAATCATGCTTGCGTGGTGAAGGTTGTTACAACCGACCGCGAAAACCCGGCTTTCGACTCTGTATTCGACATTTGGCCGGCTGCTGAATTTCACGAAAGGGAAATTTATGATTTATTGGGTATTAAATTTACGAATCACCCTGATTTGCGAAGATTATTTCTTGAGGATGATTTTCAGGGATATCCGCTGCGCAAAGATTTTGTAGACAACATCAATATGATTGAAAAATAACGCATTCCCATGGTAGAAAAAAAGGATATTATTCTCGGTGAGAATGAACAGTACAAAATAAATATGGGGCCACAGCACCCATCCACGCATGGTGTGTTGAGGTTTGAGCTTACCTTAAAAGGTGAAATTGTTGAAAAAGTGATCCCTCACTGTGGATACATTCACCGGGGTATTGAAAAAATGAGCGAAGCCAGTACGTATCAGCAAATAATTCACCTTACTGACAGGATGGATTATTTATCGGCACATCAGAATAACGAGGCCGTTAGCTTGCTGGTTGAAAAAGCTCTTGGAATTGAAGTTCCTGAACGCGTAAAAGTTATCCGTACCATTTTATCAGAACTTAGCCGTTTGGCATCGCATCAGTTATGGTGGTGTGCATTCGGAATGGATTTGGGTGCATTAACTACCTTCTTTTATGGTTTACGCGACCGTGAAAAAATTCTGGATATTTTTGAAGAGAGTTTTGGATCACGTCTGTTACATAGTTATATATGTCCTGGTGGTTTGATGAACGATGTTCACCCAAATTTCACCACACGGATAAAAGAATTCATTACCTATTTCCGTAAAAAATTACCGGAATACGACAGACTGTTGACAGGCAATATCATTTTCATGGAACGGGCAAAAGGTATTGGTTTAATGAGCAAGGAAGATGCCATTGGCTATGCTATAACCGGTCCTTCAGGTCGTGGTTCGGGTTTTGCCTGCGATGTCCGTAAGCATGATCCGTACAGTGCTTATGACCGTGTTGATTTTAAAGAAATTCTTTTTGATGAAGGTGATACTTACGCCCGTTACAGGGTAAGAGTTGCCGAAATGTGGGAATCGCTAAAAATACTGGAACAACTAGTTGACCAGATTCCGGAAGGTGATTTTACAGCAAAAATGAAGCCTGTTCTTAAATTACCTGAAGGTGAATATTATCAAAGGGTTGAAACAGCACGTGGCGAACTTGGCGTTTATGCCATCAGTACCGGTGACAAGTTTCCCGCAAGGTTCAGGCTCAGGACTCCAAACTTTAACAATTTATTTATAATCGATAAACTGGCAAAAGGTAATAAAATTGCCGATTTGGTTGCAATTAGCGGGTCACTCGATTTAGTAATCCCCGATATTGACCGTTAATATATTTTGATATGAAATTTTTATACGATTTTACTTCATTAACACAGTCAATACACGAAGGACTATCCAGTGTGATGTCGACTCCGTGGGTGGTGGTAACCGAAATGGTTATCGTTGGGCTGGTGTTTTTAATGTTTTATGCCGTGCTGGGTCTGTTCCTGGTTTATCTTGAACGTAGGGTTTGTGCTTTTATTCAAAACCGTTTGGGACCTAACCGTGTTGGACCACAGGGTATTTTTCAAACTATAGCCGACCTTATTAAATTATTATTTAAAGAGCTTTTTGTTGTTAAAAACGCTGATAAGTTTTTATTCAATCTGGCTCCTTTTATCGTAATAATTGCATCGTTAATGGCTATTGGTGCTTTACCTTATGCAAAAGGATTGCACGCCATAGATCTGAATATCGGGTTGTTTTATATTATTGCAGTAACCTCGCTGGGTGTGGTAGGAATTTTACTTGCCGGATGGTCGAGCAACAGTAAATACTCACTTTTGGGTGCTATGCGAAGTGGTGCACAGATAATCAGTTATGAATTATCGGTAGGTTTATCCTTACTTGCTGTAATCATCTTTTCAGGTTCAATGCAATTATCAACCATTGTTGCCAGCCAGGCAAACGGATGGTGGATTTTTAAAGGTCATATTCCGGCATTTATCTCATTTGTAATATTCCTGATTGCTGCTACCGCTGAAACCAATCGTGGTCCGTTCGACCTTGCTGAGGCTGAATCAGAGCTTACCGCAGGTTTCCATACAGAATACACTGGTATCCGGTTTGCATTTTTCTTTTTGGCTGAGTACATGAATATGTTCCTGGCAGCAGCCCTGGCAACCACAGTATTCCTGGGCGGATGGATGCCTTTACATTTTGGAAGCCTGAATGCTTTTAACCATGTTATGGATTTTATTCCTCCCATTGTATGGTTTTTCGGAAAGACTTTTGTGGTTATCTACATTATAATGCTTTTCAAGTGGACATTTCCAAGACTTAGAATAGACCAGTTATTGGTTCTGGAATGGAAATATCTGTTACCAATAAATCTAGTTAATATAATAATCATTGCTTTCCTGGTATTAATGGGATGGTATTTTTAAAATAGTTATGAATCCATTTGTAACATATTTATCTAATATAGTAAAAGGTGTTCGCACACTCCTTCAAGGCATGAGCGTAACCAACCACTATTTTTTCACCCCGCGTGAGATTATTACGCAACGGTATCCTGAAAACAGGGACACCTTAAAGATGTTTGACCGTTTTAAGGGTGAAGTGACGATGACACACGACGAAAACAATCAGCACGGCTGTAATGGTTGTGGGATCTGCGAAAACAACTGCCCTAATGGTTCAATACAGGTTATATCCAAAAGAGAACCTAATGCTGAGGGTAAACCAGTAAGGGTAATTGATAAGCACATTTATCATTTATCGATGTGTACTTTTTGCGGATTGTGCGTTAAGAACTGTCCTTCAAACGCCCTTGCATTTGGCCAGGGATTTGAACATGCTGTGTACGATCGGTCAAAATTGACAAAAGTTTTAAATAAACCGGGTTCCTCACTCAAAAAAGATGTAAAATAATGAGTTTACAACAAATCATGTTTGTGTTGTTCGCGGCTGTAATCATGGTATTTTCAGTACTGACTGTTACCAGCCGGCGAATTTTGAGGGCTGCAACATTTCTGCTCTTTGTTTTGATATCAACCGCCGGACTTTATTACTGGCTCAATTATGAGTTTTTGGCTGCTGTTCAGGTAGCTCTTTATGCCGGGGGTATTGTAGTTATTATCATTTTTTCAATTCTGCTTACACATCACATCGATCATAAATTTGAAAAAGCAGCCTTGTTAAATGTAATTTCAGGAGTTGGGGTTGCCGTAATTGGGGCTGGTATCGCAATTAGCACTCTGTTAAGTTATAACTTTAAAGGCACTACTGCTGAAGCTGCACCTGTTGATGTTCAGAATATCGGGACTCAGCTGGTAAGTACCGGCCATAATGGCTATGCACTTCCTTTTGAGGTGATAAGTGTTCTGCTGCTTGCAGCTCTGATCGGGGCCATTGTAGTGGCTAAAAAAGAAAAAGAAATTAAAGAAACTGAATCAAAATAGAGGATTATGAACAACATTCCGTTACAGTATTTTCTGGTTATTAGCACCCTGATGTTTTTTACAGGCGTTGCCGGATTCATTATCCGCAGGAATTTAATTACTATTTTAATGTCGGTTGAGCTGATGCTGAACTCTGTGAACATCAACTTTGTGGCATTTAACAAGTATTTATTTCCCGATCAGATGCAGGGTCACTTTTTTGCCCTTTTTATAGTGGCTATTGCTGCTGCCGAGGCTGCCGTGGCTATTGCGTTAATCATAAACATCTACCGTCGCTTTAGTTCAATCGACGTAGATCATGTTGATGAAATGAAGTATTAACAATAAAAGTAACACCTAATAGATATGAGTACTTTTAATTATACGATATTAATTCCGCTTTTGCCCCTGTTAATGTTCTTATTCCTGGGAATTGCCGGACATAAATTAAAGCCATTAACAGCAGGGATTCTGGCCACAATTAATCTGGGGGTTATATTTGTATTGTCATTCTACACAGCTATCACCTATTTTTTGGGTGTAGGCAAAGTTGATGACGTTTTTCAAACGATTATCCCTTATAATTTCGACTGGCTGAGTTTTACCCAAACGATGAAAATCAGCATGGGTGTATTGCTCGACCCAATTTCAGTAATGATGCTTGTAGTTGTAACCACAGTTTCATTTATGGTGCACCTCTACAGTATTGGATACATGAAAGGTGAAGAAGGTTTTACACGCTTTTATGCATTTTTATCGCTGTTTACCTTTTCGATGTTAGGATTGGTAATTGCAACCAACCTTTTCCAGATGTATATTTTCTGGGAGCTTGTGGGAGCTTCATCATTCCTTCTTATTGGTTATTACTACGAAAAACCTTCAGCTGTAGCCGCATCCAAAAAAGCATTTATTGTTACTCGTTTTGCTGACTTCGGCTTTTTAATCGGTATTCTGATAGTATCATTCTATACCGGCACTTTCGATTTCGGAGCCTTAACCAATCCCGGAACTTCGCCGTTGGCATCACATGTAGGAACAACATTCCTGGGTATGTCAGTAGTTTCCTGGGCTATGATGTTGATTTTTATGGGAGGAGCCGGTAAATCGGCTATGTTCCCGTTACATATTTGGTTGCCTGATGCTATGGAAGGCCCAACTCCGGTTTCAGCATTAATTCACGCTGCCACCATGGTGGTTGCTGGTGTTTACCTGGTTGCAAGGATGTTTGTAGCTTATCATTTTTACGCCATCAATATTCAGCATGTTATTGCCTGGGTAGGTGGTATAACCTCGTTGATAGCGGCGGTTATTGCCATAACGCAGTTCGATATTAAACGGATACTGGCCTTTTCAACCTTATCTCAAATTGGATATATGATATTATCCCTTGGGGTTTCAGGTTTTGGCGGAGAGCATGGTGTAGGTTATATGGGTTCCATGTTCCACCTATTTACTCATGCTTTATTTAAGTCATTATTATTCTTAGGTGCAGGTTCCATTATCCACGCTGTACACAGTAATTATATGCAGGATATGGGTGGATTACGCAAATATATGCCGATTACGCACATCACGTTTTTAATTGCTACGCTAACTATTTCCGGATTTCCATTACTGGCTGGTTTCTTTAGCAAGGATGAAATTTTGGCAGCGGCATTCGAAAGCAATAAAATTCTATTTGCAATTGAATTTTTAACAGCTGGTCTTACCGCATTTTATATGTTCCGTTTGTACTTCAGTGTTTTCTGGGGCGAAGAAAGGGAATATCATCATACTCCGCACGAATCACCTTTGGTAATGACTATTCCATTGATGATTCTGGCTTTTGGGTCAATTTTCGCAGGATATATACCATTCCACGATTTGATTTCGCCTGATAAAACGCCATTTGAGACTCACGCTAATATGGCTGTGATGATTCCATCCATAATTATTGGCCTGTTGGGTATTGCTTTGGCCTGGGCATTATATAAAAAGAAATCGGATGTACCCGATAAAATTGCTAAATCGTTAGGTGGGGTTTACACCACTATTTATAATAAACTTTATGTTGATGAGTTGTACTTGTTTGTAACCAAGAAAATTCTTTTCAACCTGGTTTCACGGCCAGTGGCCTGGTTCGACCGCCACATTGTTGACGGAACTATGAATGGAATTGCCTGGGTAGTTACCACTTCATCAAATAAAATTAAAGGATTACAATCTGGTCAATTACAACAGTACGCTTCGGTTTTTGTTGCCGGTGCTTTAGGACTGGTATTGTTAGCACTTTATTTATTAGGTTAAACTGTTAAACGCATCTTTATAAAATGAATATACTAAATCTTCTGGTAATAATTCCGGTCCTTACAGTAACCGGTCTTATATTGGTAAAAGATATGAAAGCTGTTAGAAGGGTGGCTGCTACCGGTATGTTTTTGCAACTGGTTACCGCCATTGTACTTATGTTTTTATATCTGGGACTGCGTAAAAGCGGTGTAACCGATGAAATGGTACTTGTATCCGATCATCTGTGGTTTAAAACATTAAACATACATTATACAATTGGTGTTGATGGTATCTCGGTAGCGATGATCCTGTTGACAGCGATCGTTGTTTTTGCTGGTATATTCGCCTCGTGGGAGGTTGAATATCTGGGCAAAGAATTTTTCACATCGCTGATATTACTGGCAACAGGGGTATTCGGGTTCTTTATTTCAATCGATCTGTTTACCATGTTCTTGTATTACGAGGTTGCTGTAATCCCGATGTACTTGTTGATCGGTATCTGGGGAACCGGGCCAAAAGAGTACTCAGCTATGAAACTGACCTTGATGCTAATGGGAGGTTCGGCTTTATTAATCGTTGCACTTTTCGGAATTTATTATACTACCGGACCTGTAGATGGACAGCATACTTTCAATTTACTTGAACTGGCCAAGATGCATATGAGCGCTAAGATGCAACGCTTTTTCTTTCCGTTTGCTTTTCTTGGTTTTGGAGTGTTGGGAGCTCTTTTCCCATTCCACACATGGTCACCCGATGGTCACGCTTCGGCGCCAACAGCTGTATCAATGCTTCACGCAGGAGTGTTGATGAAACTGGGAGGCTACGGTATTTTCCGTGTTGCCATGTACTTAATGCCTGAAGCAGCACACGAACAAGCCTGGATTTTTATTGTGCTAACAAGTACCAGTGTAATTTACGGAGCTTTTGGAGCTATCTGGCAAAAAGACTTGAAATATATCAACGCTTATTCATCAGTTAGTCACTGCGGCCTGGTAATTTTTGGTTTGTTAATGATGAACCAGGTTGCCATGGACGGTGCTATTCTGCAAATGATTTCACATGGTTTAATGACAGCCCTTTTCTTTGCCTTAATCGGTATGATATACTCTCGTACACATACTCGTATGATACATGATATGGGTGGTTTGATGAAAGTTATTCCATTTTTGGGAGTTGTTTATATGATAGCCGGTTTTGCTTCATTAGGTTTACCTGGCTTAAGCGGATTTGTGGCTGAGATGACCATTTTTGTGGGAGCTTTCCAACACGGAGATATGTTCCACCGCGTGGCAACTATTATGGCAATATCGGCCATTGTAGTAACCGCTGTTTACATTTTGCGTGTGGTTGGTATTTTATTATTAGGTCCGATTAAAAATAAAGAATACTTGAAGTTGAGTGATGCTAAATGGTACGAAAAGCTTAGTACATTGACACTGTTGGTAGCTATTGCCGGTATAGGTTTCTATCCAAAATGGTTATACGATATTATTTTCCACAGTCTTGGGCCAATTACTGCCAAGCTAGCAGCATTTTTATAACAGTACATTAAAATTATAAGATATCTGATTATGAAGTTTCAGGATTTATTGCTTATACGACACGAATTATTCTTAACACTTGCAGCGTTAATAGTTATTGGTGCCGAGATTTTTATGGCAGAAAAGAACAAGAAGAATATACTTCCATTATCGCTTGTTCTTATGGTAATAGCCGGTGGAATTGCTATATTTTTTCCGGCCAACGGAACCGCTTTTGGGGGAATGTATCATACCGATGGATTGCGGAACTCCGTTAAAATAGTACTTGATATTGCAACCCTGCTGGTATTCTTCCAATCAGCCGGTTGGATTCTTAAAGAACAGAATCGTAACAAAATCACCGAATTCTTTATCTTAATATTCTCAACCCTTATCGGGATGAATTTTATGGTTTCGGCTGGTGATTTTCTGATGCTTTACCTTGGACTGGAATTAGCTACTATTCCTATTGCAGCACTGGCTGCATTTGACCGGTATAAAATGCAATCGGCCGAAGCAGGTATTAAATTGATTCTGTCATCAGCCTTGTCAAGCGCCATTCTGCTTTACGGTTTATCGATCATTTACGGAACTTCCGGTTCTATTTATTTTGAAGAAGTAAAAAACACATTTCAGTTTGAAGCATTGCCGTTATTGGGACTCATCTTTTTTATAACCGGTATGGGCTTCAAAATTTCGCTGGTACCTTTCCACTTATGGACAGCCGATGTTTATGAAGGTTCACCTATAGCTGTGACTTCTTATTTATCAGTAGTTTCAAAAGGTGCTGCAATTTTCATATTTACTTATGTATTGTATCATGTTTTTGCACCGATATCTGAAATATGGTCAGAGGTTTTGGTAGTACTGTCAGTTTCAACTATGACTATTGGTAACTTATTTGCTTTACGCCAGGAGAATATGAAACGTTTCCTTGCTTTCTCAAGTATTGCCCAGGCAGGTTTTATTTTGCTGGGTGTATTGGGACAAAGCGCACAGGGTATGGGAAGTGTAGTTTTCTTCCTGTTGGTTTATGTATTTACAAACCTGGCTGCCTTTAGTGTGGTTGCTGCCATTTCTGATAAAACCGGTAAGGAATCAATGAAAGATTATAACGGTTTATACCAGACTAATCCAAAATTAAGCCTTGCTTTAATGTTGGCATTATTCTCTCTGGCAGGTATTCCTCCTGTTGCAGGATTCTTTGGCAAACTGTTCTTATTTGGAGCTGCGGCAAGTAAAGGATATTACATTGTATTGCTGATTGCAGTATTAAACGCAACAATATCGTTGTATTATTATTTGCGTCCGGTTCGTGCAATGTTTATTGAAAAGAATGAAGATCCAATCCCAACATTTAAAGGAAACAGCTATATGCGAATTGGATTGGCTATTAGTATGATTGGTATTTTAGCTACCGGATTTATAGGTGCTATTTATGAATATTTCTTATCAGTTGGTAACCTGTTTTAAATAAGTAAATTATGACACTGAATAAAATAAAACCAGAGATTGACGAATTTGACGAAGTACGTTGTGTTGTAGTTGAATCAGGTATTGATAAGGCGAGAGCTGATTTTTTAACGAAATTGCTCGAACATAACAAGTACACTGTTAAAACCAAAGAAACTCCTGAAGTGGGAATTTCTCTTGGTGTAACCGATTTGCTTTTTAACCCGGTGCTGGATGTTTATAAACGCCGTTTAATCAGTTTAACGGGTAAAAAAGTTACCCCCGCTTATTGGTTGCAAACTTCCTCTGAAGAAACCGAAAAAGAAGTTAACTACTGGAAATAACATATCTAAAGACAAACTTATTTTTATCATAAAAAAACCGGAACTCATGTCCGGTTTTTTTGTTATATAATTTTTCTCGTTTGTCCGATTAAAATGAATTAAGATTAAAAATTATATTGAAATTTATATTGCTCTATTCCAGTAAATTGCTTTGGGCTAAAGCCCTTTTTGTTTTTGGCTATATATTACCCCTGGCTTAAGCCAGGGGCTATTGAATACAAATTATAATTGGGCTTTAGCCCAAAAAGTGCATTTCAAATAAGACATGTGGAATAATTATTATAAAATCAATCCCAATTCAATATCACTTTCCCGCAATTGCCTTCTTCCATCACATCAAATCCTTTCTGAAAATCATCAATTGCAAACCGGTGGGTAATAATAGGTGAAATATCAAGCCCCGACATCAACATCTGCTCCATATGATACCAGGTTTCAAACATTTCACGACCATAAATTCCTTTTAGGGTCAAGCCCTTAAAAATAATCCTGTTCCAGTTCACCTGCGTATTTGAAGGTAATATACCAAGAAGGGAGATTTTTCCTGAATTGTACATATGCTCTACCATCTGGTTAAAAGCAACCGGCGATCCCGAACATTCCAGACCGATATCAAATCCTATCATTCCAATATTATCCATAGCTTCCCTCAGGTTTCCCTTTAGCGGATTAATAACCCGTGTTGCTCCCATTTTTTCAGCCAATTTCGCCCGGTACTCACTGGTTTCAGTAGCAAAAACATAACGGGCTCCGGCAAATTTTGCCACAGCAATGGCCATGCTGCCAATCAGACCGGCACCGGTAACCAACACATCTTCACCAATTAAAGGGAATGACAGCGCGGTATGTGTTGCGTTCCCGAAAGGGTCCATAATGGCGAGTATTTCATCAGGAATGGATTTGTTGATTTTCATGACATTGCTGGAAGGAACTTTCACATATTCAGCAAACGACCCATTAATATTTACCCCTATACCAACCGTTGTTTCACAAATATGCTGACGCCCTCTGCGGCAGTTGCGACAATGGCCACATGCGATATGCCCTTCGCCGGTAACCCGGTCACCTTCCTTGAATTCCTTTACTTCACTACCAGTTTTGGCTACATAGCCTACATATTCATGACCTATGGTTAATCCCACCGGTATCGTATTTTGCGACCATTCATCCCATTTGTAAATATGTAAATCGGTCCCGCAAATGGCCGATTTGGAAACTTTTATCAACACATCATTGGGTCCCACTTCGGGAACAGGTACTTCCTGCATCCAAATTCCTTTTTCGGGTTTGGCTTTTACAAGAGCTTTCATCGTTTTCATTTACAATATTTTTAGCAGAAATCAAAGATACATTAACCTGACCGACAGGTTTCATTTATGCAAAATTAGAATTAAACCCTGAAATGATAAGTGATAAACAACATGTTCAAAACATGCTTCAAATCATATAGAACAACCTTTATTTTCCGCTAAATTTGTGGGGTTACTTATAAAAATGAACAATTATGTATAAAAATTTTCAGGATCATTTGCGTAAAGAGTTGGCTGATATTGCCGATGCCGGATTATATAAAAACGAACGTATCATAATCTCTCCCCAGGGAGCCGAAATTGAAGTAAACACGGGGCAGAAAGTTTTGAATTTTTGCGCCAATAATTACCTGGGTTTATCCAATAACTCGCAACTAATTGAGGCTGCAAAAAATGCTTTGGATACACATGGATATGGAATGTCATCGGTACGTTTTATTTGCGGTACCACAGATGTGCATAAGGATCTTGAAAAGAAAATTGCTGAATTTTTTGGTACAGAAGATACTATTCTTTATGCTGCCTGTTTCGATGCAAATGGGGGTGTTTTTGAGCCATTACTTGATAAAGAAGACGCAATAATATCTGATTCTCTGAACCATGCCTCAATAATTGATGGAGTACGGCTTTGTAAAGCCCAGCGTTATCGCTATCAAAATGCCGACATGGACGATCTAGAAGAGCAGCTAAAGCTGGCCCAGGCCCAACGTTTCCGTTTAATCGTTACCGATGGGGTTTTCTCAATGGATGGAAACGTAGCCCCTATTGATAGGATTATTGAGCTGGCTTCAACATACAACGCCATGGTGATGATTGACGAAAGCCATTCTGCCGGAGTTGTGGGCAAAACCGGACGAGGAGTTACGGAATTGCATAATGTAAGAGGTAAAGTTGAAATTATAACCGGAACCTTAGGAAAAGCATTTGGTGGGGCTATTGGAGGTTTTACCACAGGAAAACGCGAAATTATTGATATGTTGCGTCAGCGTTCACGTCCTTATCTGTTTTCAAATTCATTGCCACCCCTGGTAGTAGCAGCCGGCTTACAAATGTTAAAAATGATGAGTGAGACTAACCATTTGCAGGATAAACTCCATGCCAACACCGAATATTTTAATGCTGAGATGCAAAAGGCAGGCTTCGACATAAAACCTACCCAAAGCGCTATATGCGCCGTAATGTTGTACGATGCTAAACTGTCGCAGGATTTTGCAGCCCGATTGCTTAAAGAAGGAATTTATGTAATTGGTTTCTATTTTCCGGTAGTTCCTAAAGGCCAGGCCCGAATTCGCGTTCAGCTATCAGCCGCACATGAAAAAGAACATCTTGACAAAGCCGTTAACGCCTTTAAAAAAGTTGGAAAGGAATTGGGCGTAATTAAATAATGCTTCAAACCACAATATTTTAATAAAAAGCAAATTATTCGCAGCTGCCTGCTGGGAGGGATTGAAAAATTCAACACCCGAAAATCGATATTCCAAAATTTACATAATTTCTGAATGAACTCTGATTCAACCTAATGATTTAACTTATACCAATAAAATATCACCCCTTATATGTATCGAAAAAAATATTTTTGCTACCTTCATTGTGTACCAATTACACTGCACCATGAAAATACGCTGGTATCGGTTTTCAGGAATAGTTTTGTTTTTAATTTATCTGGTATTTTTTAGTTTTCTATACCCGGTGATGGGTAATTCCCTGTTATTATTATCCCTGATTCCATTAGTACTGATTTTATGGTTTTTTAACATGGTCATTGCCGTATTGGGACAGGTTGTTTTACTTGGCTACTGCTACTATATATTCAGGTTTTTATACCATAATGTAAATGAAATTCACGATCCTCCTTTCCTGGTCCATGCTAGTATAATACTTTTGCTGATAATTGGTTCACATATCGTAAAATTATCGCTTAACAAAAAACATGCTGATGCCCGTTTTTTAATGGCTTACCAAAATAAACTTAATGCCATGGTTTCAAACATATCGGATGTAATCGGTATCATAAACAAGGATGGTATTATTACGTATAAAAGTCCGGGTATTGAAAGATTATTTGGATGGAACCAATATGAACTCATTGGAAAAGAAGCCTGGGAGACCGTTCATCCTGATGATATACCCATGGTTCAAGAAGCATTTTATTCCCTGTTTGAAGAAGACGGCAAAACCGTTGATCTGAAATTCAGATACCGAACCAAACAGGGAATATATACCAGAGTGTACCTGTCGGCCAAAAATATGGTTCACGATGAAAATATAAATGGTATTTTATTGAATTATAGAGACATAAGCGATCTGGAAAGGACAAACAAAGCGCTTGAAGAAAGTGAAAAAAAGTATCGGAGTCTTTATGAAAGTATTAGCGATGCCATTTGTATTATTGATGATAAAAAAAACATTCTTGTTGTGAATGATGAAGCATGCAGAATGTTTGAATACCCAAGGGAAGAGATTATCAGGATGAACTTGCGGCATACCATTCATCCGGCAGATGCCATACATTCAAACGGATATTTTGATAAACTTGAAAAAGACGGATCATATAAACTATACGAAGGCCGTATATTAACCCGTTCGGGTAAAATGAAATGGATACAGGTAAATTCCACGCAAATTGATTTAGGCAATGGAAAAACCGGATCAATGGATATCATCAGAGATATTACCAAACGCAAACTTGCTGAAGAGGAACTCAAATCAGCCAATGCTACTAAAGACAAATTTTTCTCGATTATATCACATGATATCAGAAATCCATTTGGCACCATAACCGGTTTAAGTGAACTGATTTTAACCCGGCTCAAAAAGGGTGAATATGGTAAAGTTGCTGAAATGGCAGGTTTAATTAATGAAACCGCTTTACATGGCGAAAAATTGCTGACAAATTTATTGGATTGGTCAAAATCTCAAAGAGGAAAATTAAGTTTTATGCCCGTAAATTTCAGATTATCTGATATTAGTTCTGAGGTTACAGCCCTTTTACAAAACAATGCATCGCAAAAAAATATCAATCTTATCAACTCTATAAACCCGGATACATTTATTTATGGGGATAAAAACATGATTAAAACCGTTTTACGGAACCTGATATCAAATGCTATTAAGTTCACAAAAAAAGGTGGCTCCGTTACTTTAAAATCAGAAACTGACGAAAAAGAGGTTACGGTTTCTATCATCGATACAGGAGTGGGTATTGAAAAAAAAGATTATAGGAATTTGTTTAAACTGGAAAGCAACTTTCATACCGCAGGCACCAATAACGAACAGGGAACAGGTTTAGGTTTAATACTTTGCAGGGAATTTATTGAAAAAAACGGAGGCCTTATTAATGTAGAAAGTGAAGTAAACAAAGGCAGCCATTTTTATTTTACAGTTCCAACAGGAAAATCAGATTAATCACGCGATTAACCCTTTGAATTTATTGTCACTCTTTCTAATTCATTTAAAATAATTTTTTCCTACATCACTCACATACTTATTGTTAAACCAACTTATAATCAATTCTTTAAGTCATTGATACCACAGCCTCTGCGAGTATAACAAAATTTTAACGCTGAATCATTATTTTCCAATTTGTCAAATTTAAATGTCTGTTAATCAAATGTATTAAACATATATAGCAAAAAAATGTATAAGTAATAAAAAACCGGAAATCATGAAAAAGTTTATCTTTCTAATACTAATGGTCGCAGGATTACTGAACTTTGTTTCTGGTCAAACCATTACAACAATTAGTAATGGCTATACTGGCGATTGGGGTTTAGGTTCTACCTGGACAGGAGGTAGTGTACCCACAGCAATCAATGATGTTAGTATTGGGCAAAATTGTGTTATCACCATTAATGTTGCTGATTCATTTAAAATCTCAGATTTATGGTTGGGCAATAATTGTACAATTAAAATTGATGGAATTTTAGTAATGGATAGCCTGCACATTAATAATAATGCCACTTTGGATGTAACTGGCCAGGTATATATTTTAGGTGGGGCTTCTTTAGCTAATAATACCAGTTTGACTGTTAACAACACTGGCTCTGTCGACATTACAGGCTCAGTTACTACCGGAACTTCAGGTTCCCAATTAATCGTAGATGGTAATCTAAGTATTGGTGGCAATTTAACCGGAAATGCCTATGTTGACGGAACGGGTTCTGTATCCGTTCAAGGAAGCATCGGCTCGGGTATTACTCAATCATCTACGGTAACATTACCCATACATCTGGTATCATTTAATGCCGTAAAAGATCAGGAAGATATTAACTTATACTGGACTACTGCTTCCGAAGAAAACAATGATTATTTTACAATTGAGCGATCTACTGACGGTAAATACTATGAGGCTATTGGAACTGTTAAAGGCGCAGGAAATTCCAATATAAACCTCAAATATTCATATATTGATCAATATCCTTCAAACGGTATTTCATATTATCGCCTCTCACAAACAGATTATGACGGTAAATCTGAAACTTTTTCCCCTATTTCCGTTTCATCCGTTCGAGAAGCTGACATTAAAATTGGGCCAAACCCCGTAGTTGATTATCTGGATATTAGTATTGGAGCTAGTTCTGATTCGTGTACACTAAACATCTATAATATATTGGGTGTTAGTGTATTAAATTTAACATTAACCAGTTCCTTTACCACAGTGGATGTAAGTGAATTACCAAAAGGGCAGTACTTCGTGGTAATTGGTACTAATGAAACCAATATAACCAAGAAAATAATAGTAGAATAAAAGATTTAAGATATTTGGAAAAAGCTGCTAAATTTATTCCTGGCAGCTTTTTTTGTTGCACATAAACCCTTGCGCAAGTCAAGGCGTGAGTATTTATTAATAGCAGAATCATCTTTTTTAGTCGTTGCTATCAAGAAATATTTTCGTTGTCGATCAAACGTACACTTTGTAAATAAAATACCGGACAGCATGGCGTTCCATTACTCAAAGCCGTTACAACCACAGAACGCCAACATGTAATCTGTCTGTAATATTATTTATTACGAATCTGTTTGAGATAATTTTTAAAAATTTAACTTTACTATCCCATATCATTTTTTTATATGTGCTGATTAATAAGGTATTTAGAAAATAATTTAGCATATTTGTGGTCTCATTTAATATTCATGCATATTTTAAATATTTCATCAAATTTTATGAATCATTGGTCAAAGGAATTTAACAAAACTGGCTAAATTGAGTATAGAATGTTTAAAGAGTAAAAAAATGAAAAAGTTAATATTTACATCCGTTTTTGTTGTGTTTATTGGGCTAATTGTCAATGCAGCCACTCATACCTCATCAGGTAATGGATATACAACAGACGTTGGAATACCTAATACACCAGGTAATGGGGATGTTATAAATATTGGTTATCCTGTTGTAGGTCCACCTGTCGACACTGCTAGACACATTGTTTCTACTTATAATGCCGATTTTGATTTTAGTCAAGGAGGTACATTAAATGTTTATGGAAATTTTACAGTAAATGGAAATTTTTCTGCTGGAAATAACCTTATAATTAATATATATCATGGAGGCAGTTTAACTATTACTGGTAATTTAACTACGGTTAATAATCTTACACTTAATGTGTCAGGATCTCTGGTAGTGAATGGTAGTACAACTTCTAACAATGGTGCAGACATTACAGTTAATAATACAGGTACTGCTGACCTTGGTAATGTGACATTTAATAATAACGGCACTTTGCAAGTAGATGGATCTGTTACAGCTGGCGCAATTTCATTTGCCCAAGGTGGTACAATTTCTGTACCTTCTGGAGGATATTTAGAAGCAACATCAGCAACTTTTACAGGTGGAGGCACATTTACTAACAATGGAACAATAAATATTCCTGCGAATAGTATTACAGTTAATGGTACTGTTACTACCCCATCAGGAGGAGGAAGTAATCTCCCAATAAGACTTACTAATTTCATTGCTTCATCAACCGAAAATACTGTTAAAATTACCTGGCAAACCGCCTCCGAAGAAAATAACGATTATTTTACCCTCGAACGTTCAGCTGACGGTGTAAATTACGAGATTATAGGAACCGTTAAAGGCGCTGGTAATTCCTGTGTAAACCTTAATTATTCCTATACCGATAATTATCCTTTAAACGGGGTTTCATACTACCGCCTATCACAAACTGATTATGACGGTAAATTTGAAGTTTTTGCTCCGGTTTCCGTTTCATTACTAAATGAAGGCGACCTTAAAGTAGGGCCCAACCCAGTGGTGGATTATCTGAATGTAAGTTTGGGAGCCAATACCGGTTCGTATTCACTTGATATTTATAATATTATTGGTGCCCGGGTAAAAAATATGGAACTAAGCCAATCATTTGCCACTGTGGATGTCAGCGAATTGCCCAAAGGACAGTATATTGTGGTAATCACAGCTAATGATAACCGGTTGACAAAGAAAATTGTAGTACAGTAAATACACACTTAATATAAAGAAAAGGGCTGCCGGAATTTTGGCAGCTTTTTTTTGGGCCATTATTCTTGCCTCAAGCCAGTCTGGTAGTGAGTTTTACATTAATAGCGGCTTTAAAATTATCGAGCAGTTGCTCTAAAAAAGTCTCTCATAGTGACTTTAAAACTTACGATTCCCTATAATACCAACCATTAGCCCGGCGTTTCGCTATTTATAAGCGGCTAAAACTTTGAAACTGAAATGCTTTTTTAACTGTAGGTAATAAATAAATTTACTTTGCTATATCTTAACCATTTTTTACTGTAGATCAGGCAGATAAAAAATAACTCTTTTAAGTATATATTTCCAATTTTTTTTTAAATTCGCAACAAAATCAACCGAAAAATAAAATTACAGTGCAACCAGGAAAACAGCACATTTAAAAAATATATATGAATAAATTTATACTCATTATCAACCTTATATTTATGGGTTTAGGGGTTATTGCTCAAAATGCACCTGGCATTGATAATTTATCAATTGCCGGAGCCGCCTGTTACAATACTGCGCAAAGTGTTGGTACAACAGTTACTATAATTTATAATTATTCTGATAGCGATGGGGATATTGAGGAAGGGAGTACCTATATATGGTATGAAGGTTCACAAGCAAATGGCTCAGATAAAACTTCAACAGGTATCACCACAAAATCATATGATGTTCAATCAGGTGATCAATACTTATTTTGTGAGGTAACACCAAAAGATGAAAGTGGCCAGTCAGGAGACACCAAACTTTCGGATGGTGTTTTAGTTACTAATACAACAATGGCAGATGCAACCGTTGCTCAATATTATGCTCCGGCTGACGGACTTGAAGTTTGGGACTATATTTCAGCCAGTAATGGAAAATCAATAAGTGTATATTCCGGTCGAACGTTCTATATATACGGTGACCTTGACCTTACAGCTCCTAACGGTCAATTTGATTTAAATATTAGCGGCGATTTTATCTTATATGGCAAACTAATTACAAATAACAATGTAAATATCAATGTATATTCCGGAGGATCATTTACAATTTATGAAGGTCTTGATGCCAAGAATGGTTCAGATTTAAAAATAAGTGGAGATTTAGATATAATTGGAGCTGTTGATTTCGATGGAACTACATCAGTTGATGTTTATAGTGGAGCAGGATTAAATATTCAAGGCAACATTAATTTGGGTGACCAGGCCGATGTTAAACTTAGCGGGGACATTAATGTTGATGGAGACCTGACTTTTGATGGCCAGGCAAAAATTGATGTTTATTCAGGTAGCAGTCTTGACGTTGCCGGGAATTTAGATATTGGAGATAGAGCAACTGTTGTTGTAAGTGGCGACATTAACGTTGATGGGGATTTAGATACCGGAAGCAATAGTGATATTACTATATATAGTGGCGGAAACGTTGGTGTGGGTGGAGATTTGTTAGGTGATGCTATTATTTCAGGTGATGGAACTATGACTGTAGGAGGAACCGTTGATCCAAATATTAATGATACAAATGATGTTATAACACCCATTAAGCTTTTGTCAGTTAATGCTTTTTATTCAAATAACAACGTAACTATTACCTGGCAAACTGCCTCCGAAGAAAATAACGATTATTTTACCATCGAACGTTCAGCCGACGGTGTTACCTACGAAATTATTGGAACGGTTAAAGGGGCTGGTAATTCATGCGTTACCCTCAACTATTCTTATATCGATAACAATCCTTTAAACTGGGTTTCATACTATCGCTTGACACAAACCGACTATGATGGCAGATTTGAAGTTTTTGCCCCGGTTTCTGTTTCCTTATTAAAAGAAGGTAACCTTAAAGTGGGACCAAACCCCGTGGCAGACTACTTGAATTTAAATATGGGTGCAAATACAGGTTCCTATGTGGTAGCTATTTATAATCTTATTGGTGCCCGGGTAAAAAATTTAGAATTAAGCCAATCGTATGCCACAGTTGATGTAAGCGAATTACCCAAAGGACAGTATATTGTAGTAATTACAGCTAATGATAACCGGATGACAAAGAAAATTGTAGTACAATAATACATACATAGAATATTGAAAAGGGCTGCCAGAGAAATTTGGCAGTTTTTTTATAATTCTTTTGTATTCGATCACAACCGTTGTCGTATGTTTATAGAAATTTTGATGAAAAAAGCCCCAAATGATCGAAATTTGGGGCTTAAAATCAGCTAAATATAATCGAGATTATTCCCTACTGCCTAATTTGAATAATTCCATGAATTTTTTTAATCCGTCAAAAAGTAAAATCAAATAAAAAACCAAACTGTAAATCCACAATACCATAATATCGAACCAATAAGTATCAATTTCAAGCGAGCCAATTTTTTTAACCGGGGCATAAAAATGCGCCCTGCCACAATTCGAAACCGGGTCTTTAAAAATGGGGTCGGCAAGCTGGACAAAACCTTCACCCGTATCATGAATCTTGTGAATTTCAGTGCGGTTCATTACCATATCGGCTAAAAAGTCATTATAATAATTCTTTTTCAGCTCAATCAAGGCATCTTTTCCACCGAGTTCTGTGGTAAGTTCAGCCACTTTTTCGTCAAGCAAACTAATGGCTTTATTTTGTTTCTTTTGATAATACCGGGTAACCAATTGCAAATATTCCTGAATTACTTTAATAAAACCCGCATCCAGTGTTTTTCCGGTTATTTGTTTTACTTTCTTAAATGGATAATTCGGAGTTTTTTCATTTAACTTTTCCATCTCATTCCTCAGTATACGGATATTTTTTATTTTTTGCTCTTCGGAAGAGCCATACTGAATTTTTGATATTTTATTGGTTAATGCTGGTATCAAATAGGAAGCAATATAACTGGCTTCACTCTTTTTCTTTTCCAGATAGAAAAAATGCTTTTCATATTCATTGTCTCTGAACTGCTTAACTACCATTGCTTCATAAGCCCAACGTGAAACCATCAAATCGCCAAGAATAGGAACATGTTCATAGGAAGAAATGCTCCGGTTTAGTTTTTCGAATTTGACCATGGTACCGCTAAATAATAATTGAGGTACAACAAGGAATGGTATCAGGATATATATAGTAATTACAGAATCGAGTGCTGCAGAAATGTTAAGCCCAATCATATTGGCTGCGCATGATGCTGAAAACAAAGCCAGCCAATGAGCCATTGTCAATCCCCTTATTTCCATTACCATATTACCAATTACGATAAATGTTATGGTTTGGATGGCAGATATGAGAAACAATATCAGAATCTTACTGTTGAGATAACTAAAGCGACTTAAATTCAGGAATTTTTCACGTTTCAATAATTGACGATCTTTAATTATTTCCTCTGCGCTTACGGTTAACCCAATAAAAATAGCCACGACTACAGCCATAAACAAGTAGATGGGAACATTTTCGTTAGCACTAAAAATATAGGCTGTCGGGTCTTCGCTGGTTCCCTGGATGTATTTTGTGAAATAGGCCAGAATTAAAGCAAGCAATGGCGCTTCAAGAAAGTTTATAAGCATGTATTGCTGGTTAGCAAGTTTCGAAAGCACATTCCTAACTGAGAAAATCCTGAATTGTTTTATTACATTAGGTATTCCAAAATTATTCTTAGGTAACTCTTTCTTCTCGGTAATTTCCGATATGTGAATCTCTACATTTTTTTGATATAATTCAGACCACTCCTCCGGTTTGGTTTTCCGGGTGCGGGTAATACGGCCATATTCATCTACAATTTTGGCTTCAAGAATCTGAAGTACCTGTTCGGGATTAATATTACCACAATGGTAACATTCAGCCTCCATAGCATTCACATGATTGCTCATGGTTTTGAAATAAACCACCGAATCAACCGGATTTCCATAATAAACCAGGTATCCGCCCTTATCCATTATAAGCAGCTTATCGAACATTTTAAAGATGTCCGATGAAGGTTGGTGAATATTCACAATCACCAACTTTCCCTTAAGGGTTTGTTCTTTGAGCAGGTCCATCACCATCTCCGAGTCCATCGATGAAAGTCCAGAGGTAGGTTCATCAACAAACATTACAAGAGGTTGTCTGATTAGCTCCAGGGCAATATTCAAACGCTTACGCTGACCTCCGCTAATGGTTTTCTTTAACGGATTACCAACAATTAAATCGCTGGTTGCCCTTAAATCCAGATCATCAAGCACTTTATTAACGAGCTCTTTAATTTCATCATCATCAAGATTATTGAAACAAAGCTTAGCGCTATAATAAAGGTTTTGATATACCGTAAGTTCTTCTATTAGCAAATCATCTTGTGGAACAAAACCTATTACCCCTTCAAGCTCTTCCTTATCACCATGCAGCTCAAAACCATTAATCAAAATTTGTCCGCTTTGGGGTTTCAGGTTACCGTTAAGTACATTCAACAGTGTGGATTTACCAACACCGCTCCCTCCCATTATTCCAATAAGCTCACCGCCTTTTTCACTAAAATTGAACTTATGAATACCATTATTACTGTTCTTAAAGCGGAATTCAACATCTTTGGCCGTAAAAATTACCTGATGATCGCTTAACGAATCAATAAATTTCGATACAATATCGCTATAATAAATATTACCAATTTTAGGGCTGCGTATTGCCGAACCCTTTGGCAACATATAGGTGCGGTTTAGTAAAATACTATGTCCATTCAGGTACAAGTCGGTTTCGCCCACATACCTGAATGCGTACATATTAATTGACGGGAGAAAGAGTACCAGTATCCTTCCATCGAGTTGCGCGTAATTAATATGCTTGAATCCGGGAAGCGGGGCATCGGTATACGAATCAAGCACCAGAACATTTTCCTTATATGGAATTTTTTCAAGTGATGCTTCCAGTATGAATGCATGACTGTTAAAGTATTCTTCTTCGGGAATATTGAAAATGTCGGAAGTGGTTTTTACAAAATCGAGATCCTTCTCAGTAATTTCCTCTCCATAACTGATAAATTCAAGTAACTGCAATAAAACCAATATTTTTTGATCCTGATGCAATTCCTCATTTATTTGCTGGCATATCCGTAAAACCTTAACCGAATTCGACGAAGTACGTTTTCTAACCTTAGTGCCATCTGACTGGGTAACATCACCATGATGAGTTGCAATAAATTCATCGAATAACTCAAGGTAAGTTGTAACCTGATCGAGACTGAGTTGTAATTTTAGATAGGATTCAACAATAGATCGGGACTTATCGGAAATACCATCCTTATTTACATTTGCAATAATTGCAAAAAGCTGCATTAAGGCTTTTAATATGGATTCATTCATACAATTTGCTTTTATATCGAATGCTGTTGGAAGCACCAAAGATTGAAAATACAAGGACGAGTGCAACCATAAACATGCTGGTTCAATTTAACTAATTTGGAATTTTCGAACACTAAAATTAAAAAAAATTAATGTCAATTATGGAAATCAATTTTTAAAAAGAAGTTATAAGCCTATTTTTGTGCACAAATGCAACCGTAAAAATGTCGAATAATACTGCTTTTTTGGGTATCGGAGGTAATAAAGGTAACCGGCTTGAGCTTTTAGTCCGGTGTAAAGAACTTATTGACTCTCAGGGAATAACAATACTTTCACAATCGGCAATTTATGAAACGCCTCCATGGGGCTTTGCCTCAGAGCAAAATTTTTATAACCAGGTATTACAGGTCAGCACCAATGAAAGTCCAAATCAACTTTTTGAAATATTACAGATAATTGAGAACAAGCTGGGCCGTACCCGCCATGGTGAAGCATACGAATCAAGAACTATGGATATTGATATCCTTTTTTTTAATGACCTGATAATAAATAAGGGAAACCTTGAATTACCACATGCCCGATTGCATTTACGAAAATTTGTATTGATACCACTATATGAAATTGCACCGCAATGGGTACATCCGGTTTTTAACCTGACTATTGCCGAACTTCTGGAACAGTGTAATGATCCATCGGAATGTGCCAAAGTTGATTATTAACCTACGACGAGCTTATTATTCTTTTCCACCAAAAGCCAGGTCACCTGCATCACCTAACCCGGGAACTATATACGATTTTACAGTTAACTCATCATCAATGGCACCTGTCCACAGGGTAATATTTTTACCTCCCAGGTTTTTCTCAAGGTATTCAATACCTTCTTTACTGGAAATGATAGAAACAATATGCGTATGTTTAGGAGTCCCCTTTTCAAGCATGGCTTTATATGCCAAAACCATGGATGCACCGGTAGCCAGCATTGGGTCGGCTAAAATTATTACCTTATCCTCAACAGGCGGAGCTGAGATGTGTTCAAATTTTATCTCAAAAGAACCATCCTTACTATATTTGCGATAAGCTGAAATAAAGGCATTTTCAGATTTGTCAAAATAATTCAACATTCCCTGGTGAAAAGGCAGACCTGCACGCATAATACTGGCTATAACAGGTTGTTTTGCCAAAACCGGAACAGTTGCAATACCTAATGGCGTTTGCACTTCAACTTTATTGTAATCCATGGTTTTGCTTATTTCATAAGCAAATATTTCGCCTGCACGTTCCAGATTTCTCCTGAAACGCATGCTATCAAGCTGCATCACCTGGTCACGTATTTCTGAGATATACTGGTTAAAAAGCGAATTTTTCTCTCCAAGATTAATCACCATTGTCGCTTGCCATTAAAAGTTGCTGCAAATGTGCAAAAAAATTAAATTCATCACAAATATTATCTAAATGTTGTTAATTTTAAAAACAATATTTTATTCCTATTAATCAACCCGTAAATGACTAAAATACAATTCACTACATCACTAATTGGCTTTCTGGGTATAAACATCATATGCATGGCGCAAAAAATAAATCCGGGAATAGTATTAACCTTCGATGATAACGCTGTGTCAAACTGGCACAGGTTAATCCCGATATTTGAAACACATAATGCCCATGCTACCTTTTTTGTTACGCAGCCTTACATTTTTAATGAAACACAATTACAACAGATTAATGAATTACATGAGGCTGGTAATGAAATTGGATGCCATAGCTACAACCATTATAATGCAGTAAATTTTATTGATTCATCCAGTATCGATAATTACATAAAACAGGAAATCACCCCGTCAATTGAGTTTTTCGATTCGGCAATGAGAATTAAAATAAATTCATTTGCTTATCCCTACGGCGCAAGGGATGATGCAATTGATAAATACCTGCTAAAGTATTTCAAATGCATCCGGGGAACCAATTACGCGCTAAACAGTTCGCAAAATAAAATCGGTAAACTTTCGCATCCGGGTTTGGTTTATGGCGTAGGAATTGACGACGACTATGAAAATAGTTTACAAGCCATTAAAAATGAATTAACCCGATGTAAAAATGATAGCTTAATAATAATTTTCTATAGCCATAAACCCGTAGATGAGATTAATGGCCCTTATGAAATATCATATGCAAAACTCGATAGTATTTTACAATATGCCAACGACCTTGATTTACCTTTTTATTTAATGAACGAGGTGCGTTTGCCTGTACCTACGACACCCGTTGGCGATACTTTAATATCAACAGCAATAACACAAAGCGTTTTCACAACTGTAAGTTCTACTTTGCAATATAATTGGAAAATAACCCCACCCGAAGCAGCATCTGTTTATCCTGTTGACGACTCCATGCTAACAGTTTGGAATAGTGCTTATTCCGGAGAAGTTACTATTTCAGTAGCCTATCAGAATCGGTGCGGAATAGGGAATTATTCTGCCCCGCTAAAAATTCAGGTAAAACCTATAACTGATATCCGAAAGGAATTTAATTCTGTGAAATTATACCCAAATCCAACAAATGGGATAATTAATGTTGAAATAAGCAATTTTGAAAATGCGAAGTATATTGAAATTTATAATGCCTCAGGACAAAAACTTACAGTAATGCATGTAAATGGACTTATAAATTCATTTTACCTTACTACAAAAGGACTGCATGTTGTACGGATTATATTTGATAATTATATAATTACCCGCTTGATTGTAGTAAAATAAATTTTTTAGTTATTATTTTAATTAAATATACCTTCATCAGCAAAACTTAAATACTGAGTATCGCCAATAATAACATGGTCAAGCGTTGCAATATCCATTAAAATTCCGGCTTCTTTAATTTTCCGGGTAATCGCTTTGTCATTCTCACTGGGACTCACATTGCCCGAAGGGTGATTATGAATTAATATCAGGCCCGATGCCAGCTTTTCAATGCCATGTTTCAAAATTATTTTGACATCGATTACGGTACCGGCAGTACCACCCAGACTAATTTTTTCTTTATCGATAATAGAATTCGACCTGTTCAGGTAAAGCACCCAAAACTCCTCGTATGGCAAATCACCCAATAAGGGTTGAAATAGTTTAAAAACATCTTTGCTGTTTGTGATTTTCTTTCGTTCCATTTCGGAGTTATTCCGCCGCCTACCCAGTTCTAATGCTGCAATTATTGTAATCGCCTTCGCTTCTCCAATACCGTCAACCTTTTTTAAATCGGTTATCGATTGTTTTCCTAATATGTGTAAATTATTATTTACCGCAGATAAAACCTGCTTAGCCAAATCGACAGCCGATTTATTTTTAGTGCCTGTAGCCAAAAGAATAGCTACTAATTCAGCATCTGAAAGAGAAGCTATACCTTTTGAAAGTAATTTTTCGCGGGGGCGGTCTTCAGATGCCCATTGCTTAATGGTAAGATTTTGGTAATTGTTCATGGAATTTGGTTTTAGTTAAAGCAAATCTACAAAAACCATATTAATCCAAAACAAAAAGCCCTTAGCAATTTGCTAAGGGCACTCTGATATTATTGTAAATAATTAATTACAAACTATTAACGTGGTGTGCTAAACTTGATTTTAAGTTAGAAGCTTTGTTACTATGAATAACATTTGTTTTAGCTAACTTATCAAGCATTGAAGCTACTTTAGGAAACAATTCCTGGGCTTTTTCTTTTTCAGTAGTAGCACGTAAAGCTCTCACAGCATTTCTGGCAGTTTTTGCAAAATATTTGTTATGAAGCCTACGGTTCTCGCTCTGTCTGATCCTTTTCTTTGCTGATTGATGATTTGCCATTTTAATAATAATTAGTATAAACTAAAAAAAGTACTCCGTAGGGGAATCGAACCCCTGCTACCAGGATGAAAACCTGGCGTCCTAACCGCTAGACGAACGGAGCGTTTTGTTTTCGGACTGCAAAAATAATCAAAAAATTATAAACACAAATATTTTTTATAAAAATTTGATAATAATTTCCTCCAAAGAACCTAACAAAAATTCCTTAAATTTTTGCGGTGCAAACATAGTATTAAATTTTAATATTATTTGATTAACGAAGAAAATTTTTTTTGATCGGGGAAAAATTAATGCATCTCAAATTAACTTGTTGTTTATCTTATAAATAGATGAACTTTGTTTCATTAAAAATATGGAAAGATTTATACTCCGACTCTACTATTTTAAATAATTAAAATACCTTTGTACACTTAAAATTTAAAGAAATGGCCAGACTTTTTCAATTACCAAGAAATAAGCGTTTTACTTTTCATCCGCGCTATTATGATGAAAAAGCTGAAAAACGCAGGGAGCGGGAAGAACGGATTAATCGCGAAGTTGAGGCAGAAAAATCAGGAAAGCCGGTTAGAGTTACCAAAGAAGATATGGACAACTACATAAAGATGGCCAGGAAAACCCGAAAAAAATCCAATGTCAGGCTTTTGGTTATTCTGGCTGTTCTATTTTTAATTTATTATTACTTTTTCTTCAAATAAAAATAGATTTTCATTTTTGATGCCCGATTTAATTCAATTATTACCTGATAGTGTTGCAAATCAGATTGCTGCCGGCGAGGTAGTTCAACGTCCGGCTTCAGTTATAAAGGAGCTGATTGAAAATTCAATAGATGCTGGTAGTACCAAAATACAGGTTATAGTTAAAGATGCCGGCAAAACCCTGATCCAGGTTATTGATAATGGTTGCGGAATGTCGGAAAATGATGCCCGGATGTGCTTTGAGAGGCATGCTACATCAAAAATCCGTAAAGCAATGGATTTGTTTGATATCCGAACCATGGGATTCCGTGGTGAAGCAATGGCCTCAATTTCAGCCATCGCCACCGTTGAACTGAAAACCAAAAAACCTGAGGCAGAACTGGGTATACAAATCCGCATATCGGGATCGAAAACAGAATTACAGGAACCTGTTAACTGTCAGAATGGCACTAACATTTCGGTAAAAAACCTGTTTTTTAATGTCCCGGCCCGTCGCAAGTTCCTAAAAACCAACAGCACAGAACTGAAACACCTTATGGAAGAATTTCAGCACGTGGCCCTTGGATTCCCCGAAATTGAAATGCAACTCATCCATAACGATGTTGAAATTTACAACCTTCCCTCTTCAAAAATATATAACCGGATATTAAATGTTTTAGGCCGATCGGCCAGTCAGAATTTAATTCCTATTCAGTCGGAAACTTCCATGGCGCAGATTACCGGTTATGTAGGGAAACCCGAATATGCAAGAAAAACACCGGGCGAACAGTTCTTTTTTGTGAATAATCGTTTTATGCGTCATCCTTATTTTTATCGCGCAGTAATGTCGGCCTATGAAAATATTATGCCCCAGGGTTTACTTCCCTCGTTCTTTATTTATTTTGATGTAAACCCCGAAAGCATTGATATTAACATTCACCCTACCAAAACAGAAATAAAATTTGAGCACGAAAAAGCCCTGTGGCCAATTCTGCAGGCTACGATTAAAGAAGGATTAGGAAAATTTAATATTGCACCCAGTATTGATTTTAGCCAGGAAACTGCCTTTGATATTCCTCTGTTACGAAAGGGGGAACATGTTGATGCTCCTGAAATTAAGGTTAACCCGTCGTTTAATCCTTTTAAAGCTCAACCCAAATCACATTCTTCCTCATCATCATATCAATCTTCAAAAAAAACAATGCCCGCCTGGGAAGCATTTTACAATGGATTTGAACAG
>JBJKSB010000047.1:0-7948 GCA_046704385.1 Bacteroidales bacterium
TGGTTCAGGCAGGTATTCAAATAGGGTTTGATTCACATACAGCTACCCAAATTGCCAATCAAACGGTTAAAGGTGCTGCTGAAATTTTACTTACCAACGGGAACCATCCTGAGGCCGAAATTGATAAAGTTACTACTCCAAAGGGTATTACGATTACCGGATTAAATGAAATGGAACATCATGGTTTTAGCGCTGCTTTAATACAGGGAATCCTGGCATCGTACCGTAAGATTGAGGGGAATTAGTCCTGACATTAATAATTCACTCGTATTTTATTGAATAAGTAATGGTTCATGTAAGCTAAAGTTCAGTACACTTTTTCTACAGTTATTTATCCTAGTATTACGTTCATAAAGTTCCGTTTAAATACTCATCGGATGACTTATTTATAAACCAGCAACTTAGTCATCCGATGAGTCTAATGTTACTTAATGAACCTGATACTAGTAAATTCCGGATTTTAGAATTTCGTAGGCATTATGTCTCTTTGTGGGTAGCCATAAGCTAACCGAGTACTATGTTTGATTTAAATGTTTTGGTGGCTCAATAAGTTTGACGCTTCAATATGTGCTTTCGTCTAATTAAATTTTATTCCTCAACTACCGGTAAATCCGGTTTCGGTTCAACGCAGCCCGGTATTTAGCGGCGTTTACATTATGCTGGTGCAATGTCTTTGAAAAATCGTGATAACCCGAAAAATCAGCCCTGGCACAAAAATAAAGGTAATTGGTTTTTTCATAGTTTAATACCGCATCAATGCTTGTAATAGTCGGGATACAGATAGGCCCCGGAGGTAATCCGGCATGTTTATAGGTATTGTAAGGGCTATCAAGTTCAAGATGTTTATTCAATATCCGTTGAATCTCAAAATCACCTAATGCAAAGCGAACAGTGGGATCAGCCTGTAATCGCATACCTTTTTTAAGCCGGTTTATATAAACACTCGCTAATGTGGGTTTTTCTTCTTTTTTAACTGTTTCCTCTTCAACTATGGAGGCCAGGGTAATTACTTCGTCAGGAGTCATTCCCAGGTTTTTAGCCTTATTCAAACGCGATTCGTTCCAAAACTTATTGTATTCCTTATACATTCGCTCCACAAAATTTTCAGCATCTGTATTCCAAAAAAATTCGTAAGTATTTGGTATAAATAAAGCCATAGCGGTTTCACTATTTTTTCCATATTTATGAAGAAAATCCTCATCACTCAGCAATTTGAGTAATACCAATGAATCAGCTTCAATCTGGCTCCCAATAATACCGGAAAACCTTTCTTTGGTGCGCACTTTATTAAAAACCAATCTTACGGGTTCCTGCCGCCCACTTCGTAACAGGTTGATAAGGGCATTATTACTCATGCCCTCTGTAATTTTAAATTTACCTGCTTTAATATTCCCCGGATAGTTTTTTTTCTCAGCCACCCATTCAAATGTGGAATGATTTATTATAATATTATTTGAATAGAGTAGTTGAAGCACATTCCTAAAATTTGAACCGGTAGGAATATATATATATGTAAATTGCTGGCCATTCAGATTCACATTGGGTTTCTTTACACCTGCATAAAGTTCATACACTTTATATCCGCCAAACAACAACCCTCCAACCAATACGATCAGAATAATTTTTTTTGCCAATGATGATTTTTTATTATGTTTTTTTACCACTGTTTTAAGGATTAATTAACCGACGCAAAAATCAGAAAAAGGATTTAAATTCACAATTATTTAAATTTATTTTTGTGCTCTTTCCCCGCCCGAAACTAGTTTGGGACAAGCCATCGGGACTTTATTCACAATTATTATTATTTTAAAGGTGTTCATTAACTTCGCTTCCCTGGAAGGCATAGCTGTCAAGCAATGCGTTTAATTTGTTCTTAATCAAATCAATGGTCTTTCTTCATAGCGGTGCATGTTGAAGACTTTCAGTCTTCAGAAGAGCCTGAAAAGCCTGCCCCATACTTGCTTCGGAGGCTTAAACAATAATAACCAGGTACGAACCGCGTGCCGCCAAAACTTTAATGGTGGCGCAACGCTGGGTAATATGTCGACAACAAAAAGCATTGCAAACAGAAAAGCAACATTCAAGTAAAAAAATATGTAAAGTGTATCTGAATTAGGGGAGAAAAAAAACCACGAGGCAAGCCTCGCGGAATTTTTTGATCAAAAAAAGGCTGCCAAATATGGCAACCTTTTTTTAAATATTTTAAATAACCTTATTTGCTAAGGGCTTCAATACTGTTATTCAATAAAGCAGTAACATATTTTGGATTGTGAACACCCATACTACGGTCTGCTTCAAGACCAGCATAGTTATAATATGCCTGAGCTACTACCATCGGATAAGTTCCTGTGATTAAAGAAACAGAACCACCGGCTGTATCAACCACACCTTTATCGTATAATTTGGCTACTAACTCAGCCATTTTTTCTTCGGTGTTAGTTTGAATTCCACTATAGTCGAAATTATCAGTAGTGTGACATTGCTGACAAGCAGCTACTGCAGGATTAAAGGTGTGACCACCAGCACCGTCAGCATAATCATACATATGACATTCAACACAACCTTTACTAAAGTGAGTAGTTGATTCTGCAGCAGGATAAGCAGTAGAACCAGCAATTTCAGCAAAACCAAAACCTGCAATTACGTTTCCTTGTGGTCCATGGTGAGGTCCATAGTGAGAACTTGTAATAGCAAATTCAGTACCTGGAGAAGCTGTATTTGGTTCAGCAGTTCTTGCCTGGTGACAGTTTACACAAAGATTTGATGGTCCGCCAAAATCAACAGTTTTTGTATCATCAATAATCCAGGTAACTGGGTCAATTTTACGAAGAGCATAATCATCAGCTGCATCCAATGTTTCATTAAACTTCTGGTGAATACCGTGGCAGGTTTCGCAAGTCCATCCAACAGGATTGTTTAAAGTACTTCCTTCAACTGCTCCAAGAGTAGCATACTCAATAAAGCCATTACCAGAGTGACATTGAGCACAACTACCACGAGTACCTTCAGCGGCAACATATTGTCCCAGGTAGTGGTCTGATTGATAAAACTCTGCTTTAACTTCATTAATTATTGTGCCATCGTGACATGCAAGACATGTAACAGTAACATCTCCCGGATCACCTTTTTCACCCTGAGCACCTGTTGCACCCGTTGCACCGGTGTCTCCTTTTTCACCTTGAGGGCCTGCCGGTCCTGCCGGTCCTTCACAACTTACGAAAGTTGTCATTGCTGCTATTGCAACAACGCCTAAAAATAATTTGTACATTTTCATTATAAAATATTTTTTAATGATTTATCCGGCTGTAAAATTATGCAAATGGTTTGAATGGCTGGTCAAAGCAAGGCTAAAAGAGGGATACTAGTTACGTTGATTGTTGTAGGGTTATTTGATTTGTAACATCAATTTACCGATTGATATATATCAATTTTAATATTATATTTACAGGATTTTAAAATTTTACTTTTGGCAGATGTTTAAAGAAGACCACATTACTTGTAAAAATTGTAAATGCAGTTGGCCAAATTTTGAGAATTTAACCGACGAACAGATCGATTTAGTCAACTCAAACAGGTTTCAGGCAAATTTTAAGGCTGGTGAAATAATATTTAAGCAGGGTTCGCCTACATCGAATGCTGTTTTTTTATCAACCGGAATTGCAAAAATTTATATGGAAGGCTACGATAATAAAAATATAATTCTCTCCATTGTTAAGCCGCGTATTCTGGTGGCCGGACCCGGCACTTATGTGGACAACCGCCATCATTATTCGCTTGCCGCATTAACTGAAACCACTGCCTGTTTTGTTGATATGGGAATTATTAAAAAACTGGTTCATGAAAATAACCTTTTTGCTGAAGGATACCTGAAGGATTTAAGCAGTAAATCGTTAGCTACTTTTCATAAACTGGTTAGTTTTAGTCAGAAAAAAATGCATGGCCGGCTGGCGGAAGGATTGGTTCATCTGGCAGATGAAATATTTAACAGCGATAAATATAATTGCCATATGACGCGTCAGGAATTGGGCGAATTCACTGGCATGACCAAAGAAAGTGTAGTCAGATTGCTTAAAGAATTTCATGATGAAAACATCATAAAATTACACGACCATGAAATTGAAATTGTCAATAAACCTAAACTTGAAAAAATTATGATTTCCGGATAGTATCCGGTTTTTTTTTAACTATATATTTTATATTATGAATCGTATTATTAACTTCTTAATCTCGCCTGTTACCATGGCTTTGATTATTCTGATTGGAATATTCGCTATGGCCTCAGCAACCTTTATTGAGAACGATTTCGGTGCCGAAGTTGCCAGGCAGGCTGTTTACAACTCACGCTGGTTTGAGGTATTGATTTTTCTTTTTGCTTTTAACCTTGTGGGAAGTATATTTAAACGAAAACTTTACACAAAAAAGAAGTTTAGCATATTTTTATTTCACCTTGCCTTTATTGTGATGATTATGGGCGCGGCCTTTACACGCTATTTCGGGTACGAGGGTACCATGCATATCCGCGAAGGGCAGTCGTCATCTACCATTGCGACACAATATAAATCGCTGAACGTTAAATTATCAGACGGTAACGACACAAAATACCTGAACTGGCCTGAGAATAAAGTATTACGAAAATCAGGGTTTCATGATAATTTTCACTTTGCCGGAACCGATTTTGAAATTTCACTAAAATATTTTTATAACAACGCCATCGAAAAAGCCATGCCTGTTGAAGGCGGCAAACCTACTATCGGGCTTGTATTGGCAAGTAAGGGTTATAAAGGTTTTGTTTATTTAGCACAAGGCGAATCCAAAACTATCGATAATCAGATAATTTCGTTCGACCATAACAATTCCGAAGCTGACATTTATTTTACTACCCAAAATGATTCTTTATTAATGGGCGGGAAAAAACCTGTTATGCAATCGGAGATGGACGAAAGTCAAGCCACAATTAAATCTGGTAAGGCATCGGTGCAAATCAAAAAGTTATATTCATCAGGAGGTGTAAACCTAGTGGTACAGGAATACCTTCCCGAAGCCGTGATTGCTGCTATGCCCAACACCGATAATACTCGCAAAGGAAGACTTGCTTATATTTTTACTGTTAAAACGGCAAATTCAACACAGAATCTTACCCTGTGGGGCGATTCTGGAAGTTCTGCCAGTAAGGGGCAACTTGTATTTAATAATATAACGCTTACCGCAGATTATGGCAACAAGGATATACAGCTTCCATTCGAATTATATCTCGATAATTTTGAAGTAACCCGTTACCCGGGCTCAAAAAGCCCTTCGTCGTATTCAAGCTATGTAAAAATACTTGAGGCCGGGAAAGAGCCCATGCCTTTCCATATTTATATGAATAATATTTTGCATATGCAGGGTTACCGGTTCTACCAATCATCGTTCGATAATGATGAAAAAGGAACCATTTTATCTGTAAATTATGATTCATTAGGTACTTCGGTAACCTATGCGGGATATTTATTATTACTTATCGGAATTATTTTTTCTATGATCAATAAAAACAGTTTTCTGAGAAAAACCTCTGTTCCTAAAAGTATTATCGCATTTATAGCGGTAATTGGTCTCACAATGGTTTCTCATTCAAATGTAATGGCTCAAAAACACAGCGAACCGGTAAACTATGTTTCTGCTGAACATGCTGAAAAATTTGGCCAGTTGCTTATCCAGGACCCCAAAGGCCGTACGGAACCCGTATATACTTTTGCCTCCGATTTAATAAGAAAATTAGCCCGAAAAGAAAAATTGTACAACCTGAACCCGGTGCAAATTTTCATTGGTATGAATGTGAATTACCAGGATTGGATGGATGTTCCGCTTATCAGAATCACGAACAAAGAACTCCAAAAATTCCTGGGATTGCAATCGGGTTACGCCTCGTACAACGATTTTATTTCAGTTGGAAACAGTTATAAGTTGCAGGATAAAGTGGAACAGGCGTATAATACCCCTCCCGGAAAACAAAATAAGTTTGATAAGGCCGTTATCAAAGCTGACGAACGTTTGAATATTTGTTATTCCATTTTTACCGGAAGTTATTTAAAAATGTTCCCTGCCCCTGGTTCAATTGATCATCAATGGCATCCGGCCAACGAAATTGCACATCTTGCAAAAAATTCCAGTGATTCTTCCTTCCTTGCCAATATTCTGCCGGCCTATTACCAGGCCTTACAAAATGCTTCATCAACAGGTAATTACAAACAAGCCGACAAACTGATCGAAGGAATTAAACAGTATCAGCTTAAATACGCTGGTTACGAATTACCATCTAAATTTAAAATCAACCTGGAAGTAGCTTATTATAAACTCAATGTATTTAAAAAGTTATTCCCGTTTTATACTACTATAGGAATAATCTTTCTGTTTATGCTTCTTGGAGGTATAATAAGCGGTAAGGGTGTGAATAAAAAGATTTCCACTGGCTTTTTCGTGGTAATTCTTGCAGGATTTATGGTTCATTTTCTTGGACTGGCAGCCCGTTGGTATATTTCAGGTCATGCCCCAATGAGTAATGGATACGAAAGTATAGTCTTTATATCCTTAATTATCCTGTTGGCCGGGTTAATCTTCAGCCGCCAGTCGTTGTTGGCTTTATCGGCAACATCGGTTTTAGCCGGATTTGCCTTAATGGTAGCCAACCTCAGTTTTATGGATCCACAAATTACCAACCTGGTACCGGTATTAAAATCGCCCTGGTTGACTATCCACGTATCTGTAATAACAAGTAGTTATGGGTTTTTAGGACTAGGTTTTATTTTGGGGATCATTAACCTTGTTTTGACCATCGTGCAAAATAAAAGTAACTATAACCGTATTGAAGATACCATAGCGCAGTTGACAAAAATTAATCACAGAACTTTAATCGTTGGACTTTACCTGGTAACCATTGGTACCTTTTTAGGTGCAGTTTGGGCCAACGAAAGCTGGGGTCGTTACTGGGGCTGGGATCCAAAAGAAACCTGGAGTTTAATTACAGTACTGGTTTATACCCTGGTTACTCATGCCCGGTTGATAAAGGGAATCAGAGGTATATTTGCCTTTAATACGCTATCAATAATAGGATTTGGATCGGTTTTAATGACCTTTTTCGGAGTGAATTATTATTTATCAGGACTTCACTCCTATGCTGCCGGTGACCCGGTTCCCATACCTGCATTTGTATATATTTCGGTAGCAGCTATAATTTCACTGATTTTAGTGGCGTATCTACGGTTTATGAAATTTCATTTAAATCAATCAGATAAATAAAAAAGAGGGGATTTTTGGTCCCCTTTTTTTATCCTTTAATTTTCCTATTGCATCATATTTTATACACCTGCATCATAATTTTTGTAGCAGCCTGAAACTTTATGGTTTTTGCATCATGAGTAATTGCCCTGCAACACGGTTTAAAGGAACTTTGTATCGATAAAATTTCGAAATACGAAACCTTTAAAAATTAAAATTATGAAATCACAAAGTTTTAGAATTAACAGTGCAGTATTTACACTGGTAGCATTTATAGTAAGTGTAACATTAACCGGTTGTTCCAACGCCAGGCATGGAGATAATACTGAAAACAATAAAGTTGAAATACAAAAAGAAAACCCTGTAAAACCATCCATGACTATTCATGCGGCTGCTTTAACGGGAAATTTAAAAGTTATTCAGCAATATATTGAAGCGGGCACCGATTTAAACCGGAAAGATAAATACGGATCAACGCCCCTGGCCATTGCCACAACATTTGGCAAAACCGAAGTGACCAAAGCCTTAATTGAAGGCGGTGCCAACCTGAATATTAAAGGTAATGACGGATCGACCCCATTGCATACAGCCGCCTTTTTTTGCAGAGTTGATATTTTAAAGTTATTGCTGGCCCATGGTGCTGACAAAACCCTAAAAAACAATTACGGTTCAACAGCTTTGGAATCTGTTTCAG
>JBJKSB010000048.1:0-11812 GCA_046704385.1 Bacteroidales bacterium
TTTTTATTAGTGAGTTGAATTATCAGGATCAAAACTGGCAGTTCCCGGGCCGGTTGTCAATGTCCAGCTTCCAGTTCCCAAAGAAGGTGTTGCATCCAGTTTATAGGTAAGGCCACAAGTTGAACCGTTGGGACCCGCGTCAGCCACAGGTTGCTTTTCAAAAACCAGAGTAATTGTAGAATCATCAGAACATTCCCCGTTGGTTTCAGTCCAGGTGAAGGTGTAGGTTCCATAATCAGAAACTGAAACTACGGCATCCGGAGTTGAATTATCCGGATCATAACTTGCCGTTCCTGTACCAGAGGTTAAAGCCCAGGAACCAGTCCCAACAGAAGGTGTAGCATTTAGGCTGTAAGTTAATCCGCATGCCGAGCCATCAGGACCAGCGTCAGCTATGGGTTGTTCTTCAAATACAAGAGTAATCGTAGAATCATCCGAACATGAACCGTTTACCTCAGTCCATTTAAAGTCGTAAGTTCCGTAATCAGTAACTGAAACCTTAGCATCAGGTTTAGCATTATCAGGATCAAAATTTGCTGTTCCGGGGCCGGATGATAAAATCCACTCTCCTGTACCAATTGAAGGCGTTGCCCTTAGGTTATATATTAATCCACACGCAGTGTCATTGACTCCTGAATTGGCAAAAGGTTGTTCTTCAAAGATAAGTGTTATGGTAGAATCATCAGAACATTCGACGCTAACTTCTGTCCAGGTAAAGGTGTAAGTTCCATAATCACTGACAGAAACAATAGCATCAGGTGTGGAATTATCAGGATCAAAACTGGCTGTTCCCGGTCCTGTGTTCAAAGTCCAGCTACCCGTTCCCAATGAAGGTGTTGCATTAAGCTTATAGGATAAGCTGCAAGTTAAGCTATCTGAACCGGCATTAGCTACTGGTTTTTCTTCAAAAGTGAGGATTATGGTGGAATCATCGTAACAAGACCCGTTGGTTTCTTTCCAGGTAAAACCATATAATCCATACCCGGAAACTGAGATATTTGCATCGGGAGATGTGTTATCAGGATTAAAAACAGCAGTAGGTGTACCAATAACCTGGCTCCACATCCCGGTTCCACATGATAGATAGGCTTTAAGTGCATATGAATTACCACAAATGGTATCTTCGGGACCGGCATTGGCATTTGGTTGTTCCTGAAAAACCAAAGTGATGGTAGAATCATCGGAGCATGAACCATTTACTTCAGTCCATGTAAAAGTGTAGCTTCCATATTCAGACACAGAAAGGGTGGCATTTGATGTTGTACTATCAGGATCATAGCTTGCAAATCCTGGTCCTGAAGCCATTGACCAGATACCTGTGCCTACGGATGGTGTTGCATTAAGCTGGTAATTTGATCCGCAAATAGAATCACTGGCACCGGCATTGGCCATGGGTTGTTCCTCAAAGAGAATAGTAATGGTGGAATCATCAGAGCATGTACCATTTGTTTCTATCCAGGTAAATCCATATTGTCCGTAACCCGAAACTGAGACCTGTGCTCCGGGGTTGGAATTATCAGGATAAAAACCTGCTGTTGTGGTACCACTAACCTGGCTCCAAACTCCGGTTCCACTTGATAAAGTGGCCTGAAGATCATAGATGTTGCCACAAATGGTATCCTCCGGGCCGGCATCGGCCTCTGGTTGAACATAAACAGTCAAATGGGCTGTATCTGTAAATACAGAATTTCCCAAGTTGCCATTAATTTTACACCGGTATTGATATCCGTTAAAACTACCTGGTATATTATTGATAGTCAGAGTGTCGGAATTAAAACCCGCATAATTTATATTATCAATAATATCTGAAAAACCGGGTCCTTCATTAACCTGCCACTGATAAATATTTGCATAGCCGGCCTTAGTGGTCAGTTGTGTTGATGTTGCAGAACAAACCGTTTTGTTTTTAGGTTGTGTTAAGATTATCGGGGCATTGCCGTTATTACCGGAATAAAAGTCATAAATTAGATCATTCTGCAGATCAATTGTATCACCAAATGTACAGCCTGAATTGGGATATTCAGGACCGGTACCATTACAGTACAATGCCGGATAATCGACCGAATCGCCGGGGTCGGTCATGGTTGAAGGCGTGACAAGTCCAAAAAATATTGATGGATGTGAATCCTGAGTGGTAAAAGAGCCCGGGATACCGGTTCCATCATCGAATTTCAAAGTGTCTTGAACAATCAGATATGCTCCGGTACCAACATAGGTTATTGAATGCTGGCCGATGCCGGCATTCCCGTAAACAATAAAAATAGCACCGGGTTCAAGGCTGATATTACAGTTTTTTCCAGCAGTAAAATTACCATTCACAATCAGGGTATCGTAAACTATAAGATTTCCGGATTTGTAATCAAGGTCACCAAATCGATAAATACATCCATAAATATCAATATTCATGTTAATAGCAGTATCGGTTGGAATCCATCTAACCCAGGAATTAGTGTCCATCCATGCTCCGGTGTAATTGTCATAGGATAACCACGCCTGGGAATAAATTGTATCAGGATTAAACAAAAGCAAAATAAATAATACCTGTATGAACCTGTTTTTAACCAGGTACCAAATACGATTCCGGGCCTTGCATTTCGGATCAGAAAAGCAGGCCAACCCGGGAATTCGGTACAAATTTATTTTCAAAGTTGTCATATTAACCGGGTAATGTTTAATGTGTGAAACAAAAACCCTAATACAGCAAAGACACTGTTTTATTTAACGAAAGTAAATATTTTTGGTTGGGTTTTATATGTATTGAATTAAGAATTAGACGGAATAGTGAAAAACTTACTTAAAAATTGCATCTGCTTATCATAATTTATAGATTTGTGTTTAATGATTAATAGTTAATTTCTGTATTTTCAAATTAAAGCTCTTGTTTATTAAGTTTTTGATCATAATTTAGCCTCAGGATTTACCTGATAACATTTATTTTATAACCCAAAACCAATTTGTAAATTATGGATGAGAAAACAGACCTCGAAAAAATCATTAATGAAATCGGTTTAACTGATTATCAATGGATTAACCCGAAAAATATTATTGTGTCGCAGTGGGTGCGGGTAAAATGTGAGTTTGGGTGCAGCGATTACGGACTCGGGACATGTCCGCCAAACACTCCTTCAGTGGAAGCATGTAAAACTTTTTTTAGTGAATATGATAAAGGTATCTTATTTCGGTTGTCTGCCCAGGCTGATAAAAACAACTACCCAAAAGACTGGTCGAACCAGATGACTATGAAATTGTTGGATTTGGAGCGAAAAGTGTTTTTAGAAGGTTATCCAAAAGTGTTTTTATTAAATCAAACCTGTTGTGTACTTTGCTCAGAATGTCCCGGAAACCGGTTTGATTGTAAGGATAAGAAAAGATCACGGCCCAGCCCGGAGGCTTTTGCCGTTGATGTATATCAAACAGTTAAAAATGCCGGGATGGATTTGCAAGTGGTTACCGATAATCCGTCTGACATTACCAGAGTTGCTATCTTATTAATAAATTGAGCGATATCGATTTAAGGGGTAGGTTGTTTTTATTTAAAAGTTCTATTTTAGAAAATGGAAAGATGCATTAATTAGAATTGACGATATAAAATGGAAATTGAAGAAATTAAAAAGCGACTGGCCCCGTGTGGTTTACATTGTGCCAAATGTTATACCTTTAAAGAGGGTGACATTGCTTTAACCAGCGCAAAATTGGAGCAATTACTCGGTAATTTTGATGTATATGCCGAACGTTTTGTGGATATGTTAAACGGTTCAGTATTTAAAAAGTACCCGGATTTTAAAATCATGTTGCAGCATTTTTCAAACGCCGAATGTAAGGGTTGCCGTGCCGAAAATTGTAAGCTTTTTCAGGATTGCAAAGTGCGAAGCTGTCATGAAAGTAAAGGGGTTGATTTCTGTTTTCAATGTCCGGAGTTTCCCTGTAATAATACCGGATTTGATAAACATTTGTATGATCGATCGGTTGCTATTAATTATAGGATGAAGGAGATAGGGGTGGAGGGCTATTATGAGGAGATTAAAGATAAGCCGAGGTATTAATAATTTAGAAGTGACCAAAACAAGAAGCATAAGTTTTAATGCTATTAAAGTTTGGGATAATTTATCCTCCCCAACCCTCCTTGAAAAGGAGGGTGCAGGTTCTTCTCTCAATTATTCAATGTTTTTTCATAGAATAAATAAAAATGGTTGTACTGTCCAACTCCTCCCTTGGTTAAGGGGGGTTGGGAGGGATAAAAAAGTTATTAAACAGAACTAGAAATAAAATACTTTTTATACATTGATTACCTTTTTACACCTTTTGCAGTGTTTCAAATTATTGATGTTTTTCCCCTCTTAGTTCGCTTCGTTCCAAAAGACCTGATGGATTTAATTCATCAAGGCTCCAGCCACCGGTTGCACTGGCACCGGGTTTAAGGGCTGCCGACGATTCTTTTTTATCGCAAATTGACCAAGTACACCAGGTTAATTGATGCGCATCGCAGAAATCCCACCATTTGTTTGATTCTTTATAATCAATTGCACCATCGCCACTGGCTGATACAGTTCCATACTCACTTACCATTAGGGCTATACCATTATTTAAGGCTTTTTCAGCTTTGTCGCGTAAGCCTTGCTTGTGTGTAGCTGCATAATAATGTAAAGTATAGGCAATATTATCACCCTTTATCGGGTCAAGTGATGCCTCATCAACATCCTGCGACCATGTTCTGGTACCGCATAAAATTATGTTTTTAGCGTCGTATTTTCTGATTACTGCAATTACAGCTTCGTGGTACGGTTTGATAGAATCTTTCCATGAAACATTGTTAAGTGGCTCATTGTACAGTTCGTAAATTACATTGGGGTATTTTCCATACTTCTGCGCCATTTTGGCAAAAAACTCTTTGGCTTGTTCTGTGTGTCGCTGGGCATGATGGTCGTGCCAGTCAATAAAAATATACATTCCCAACTTTATGGCTGCTGTTACGGCTGAATCCACTTTTGCTTCTTCGGTTTCGGGATTTTGCAGGTAACCGCCATGTTCAACGGCCATGGCAGCACGGGTAATGGTACATTTCCAGTCATCGCGAAGCCATTTAATGCATTCGTAATTGTAATACTTGCCAATTTCCTGGCTCCAGAATAGCGACATGCCCTTCAATTGAACCGGATTGCCGTTTTTATCCACAATTTTATTTCCTTTTACACTTAGCTGGCCGTATTTTTCCACGGCGGTTTGGGCATTAAGTGTTGAAATATGGCTTGTAAGCAGCAAAGTAGTTGTGATAAGAGTAATAATTCTTAACGTTAATGATTTTAAAATAATTTTTGAATTGTGGAGATTAAAATCCCTTAGCTTTTTGTCTTTCATAGTTTTATTTAAAATTAGGTCAATAATACTGTTGTTATTTAGTGTTAAATATACACTAATTATTTTCAGAAAATGGTATTTTTAGAAAGAAATGGAAAAATCAAGTAAAATGTTTTTTTTAGTAATTGTATTTCAGTTATATACTGTTTGTTATTCACAGGTTGACCAAATACATTTTGGTTCAGTAAATACGCCTCTCAACGGACTAACGATTACCTGGAGAAGTATTGGCAATACGGACAGTTTAAAATGGGGATATTCAAATTCATACCTGATGGGGTAACGATAAAACATTCCAAACGACCATGATTAAAGACCCTTATTTTACTTTTACGTCATTTGGTGATAGCAGAACTTATATAGATGATTGGAAAGTCATTTCAGATGCTGTTCTGCCATCAGATTTTATTTTATTTATGGGTGATATAGTTGAAGTTGGCGGTGATACCTCTTTATGGAATAAATGGTTTAGTTCCGGCAGTAATTTTTTAGGAAATAACCTGGTTTATCATACGGGGTAATCATGAATTAGTTAATGATCCTGATACCCTGAACTATAAAAATCTATCTTGCAATAATCAACTTTTTCGAAGCAGATTCCTTATCAGTTGTTAATTTTACCATGTAAATACCTGAAGGTTGTTCCTGCGTTCCCCAATTAAAATGGTAGGTGTCAGACTGTAATTTTTTGTTGCAAAGGGTGGCAATCCTTTTTCCCGTAAGGTCATAAACTTCAACTTGCACCCATGAAATATAATTCAGGTTAAAATTGATTTCTGTATTCCCATAACCCGGATTTGGAAATACATTTATATCAACTGACGATACCGCAGATGCTGGAATATCTGTGCCATCAATAGTGGGCTTTCCGGATTCAAGCCATGCATTGTAAATCAATTCGGCCAGGGCATGTGACGCATTGTTTAGTAAAAGTCCGGTGAAATCACGCGTCTTGTTCCATAAAGCATCTTTATATTCGGTAGAACTGGTGCTGGTCGAAAAGGTTTTAGCATAATCATCGGCTTTGAGAATGGAATCTACATAAGGATAATTGGCATACAGATAATTAAAAACATATTGACTAATATTATCGATATGATTTACAGGTTTGCCGGTAAATGTAACTTCCTGAACATGTGCATTGATCATGTCCGATTCATAACGAGAGTGTATACCGCTGTTGTTGGTCTGGCGGCCGTCATAATTACTGGTTATGTGTAATGGCATGTGGCCATCGCCCACATAATGCGATAAGTCAGCAGCAAAATATTTGGATTTTTCCCAGTCGTGACGCTGTAAACATGCCACCAGCGAATCGTAGGTATTTAATGTTGCCCAGGGTAATACGCCAATATTATACACTTTAGAATAACCGTGCGTTGCAATCATTTCATCCAGCGATTGACTGATTTTTCCATTTGACACAAATTCCGGATAATCATCAATATCGATATAATGTCGTACCCCTTCATCCGGATCATCCGATTTGCGGTAGTCTGCATCAGAGCTATGATCAGCTATATAAGAAACCCAATCATTAAAAGGTTGCATCTCATCGTTAAAAGACAAAGATATATGGTCGGCTATACTGACATGCCCTGCATTTCCCCAGCTTATCAGTACTAATCCTGAAATTAGCATAAGCACGTAGGTAGTGATGGTTTTTGTAAATCGCATTATTGTAGTAGATAATTTATTTGAAAGGCTAAAGCTAATAATTCAAATATAATTTTGAATTATATTCTTGGATGTTCTGTAAGATTATTAACTGGGTAGGACCACATAATGACATTAAACACTTTTTTGGAGATGATTTTATTGATTTTTACATTAAATTGGAGATAAAAATTAAAAACATAACACTTTTTTGGAGATAAAGTTTTCAGAATATCACCACGAAATTTTATAACCAGTAACAATTTTATGAATATTCCACTTTATGCGGTAAATCAATTAGAGCGATTTATAAAATAAAAAATCACAGTTTTTGGCTGTGATTTTTTTATGTTTAACCATGAATTTCTTACTTCTTCCCAATCAAATACTCTGCAATCTGCACGGCATTTAACGCGGCCCCTTTCCGAATCTGGTCGCTTACGCACCAAAAAGTAATGCCATTGGGGTTTGCCAGGTCTTTCCGGATACGGCCCACATAAACATCATCTTTACCGGCAATGTCAAGCGGTAGCGGGTATTGATTTTCCAGTGGTTTATCCATTACCGTAATTCCGGTTGTTTTTTCACAGGCTTCGCGGAATGCTTCAGGGCTTACCGGTGATTCTGTTTCGGCCCAAACCGACTCGGAATGTGCCCGCATAACCGGAACCCGAACGCAGGTGGCACTGACTTCCACATTGGAGTGCATAATTTTACGGGTTTCATTATACATCTTCATTTCCTCTTTGGTATAGCCGTTATCGGTAAATACATCCACATGGGGAATTACATTGAATAAAAGCTGGTAAACAAATTTTTCAACAGTCAAGTCTTTACCTGCAGCAAATTCCTTTACCTGTTTTTCAAGTTCGGCCATTCCCATGGCACCGGCACCACTGGCGCTTTGATAGCTTGAAACATGCACTCTTTTTATATGCGAAAGGCTTTCGAGTGTTTTTAATGCCACCACCATTTGAATAGTAGTGCAATTGGGATTTGCAATAATATTCCGGGGGTGGTTCAAAGCATCTTTAGGATTTACCTCTGGAACAACCAATGGCACATCAGCATCCATACGAAAAGCGCTGGAATTATCAATCATTATAGTGCCGAATTTAGTAATGGTTTCGGCAAATTCTTTTGAGGCACTTCCCCCAGCTGATACCAAGGCAATATCAATATCTTTAAAATCGTCGTTATGTTTTAATTCCTTTACTGTAAGCTTCTTACCTTTATAATCGTAAACACTTCCTGCACTACGGGCTGATCCAAACAGCACCAACTCATCTATCGGTAAATTCCGTTCCGAAACTATTTTCAGAAACTCCTGGCCAACGGCTCCGCTGACACCTACAATCGCAATGTTCATTTTAAATAATTGTTTTTACAGTAAAAAATAAAATTTAATAGTTCAACGATTTTTCTTAATTTGTCAAAATTAACAGGTTTAACCAAATTATACTATTGGCCATGAGAAAATTTACATTTTCATTGTTATTTTCTGTTTTTTCTTCCGGTTTGTTAGTTGCCCAGTTAGTGCAGTTTAATTTCAATGCGGAGCCTTATCCGGCTCCTTCTGCAAACGTTGCCGAGATAATAGTAAGCAACTGGAGCATTTCATCGGGTAGTTTATCCACAAATGTCACTACCGGAGATTATTTTACAGATAAACCTTATGTGGAAGGTTCAGGTGGATGGGATGAGACTTCTGCATCAGGTGCTAAATGTTTTTATGTCGATATTGATGCAGCATCAGGCTATACCTTCTCCGTTACCAATATTGCTTGTGAAATATATGCTACTTCAGCCGGACCTTCAGCCTTGAGTTTTATGATGAATTCTACATCTGTATTTACGACGGATGTCCCTTCATCAGCGCTGCAAAACATCAGCGAAAATATTACTGGATTTAGTGAATTAACGCATATTACAATTAAAATTGCTGGTTGGGATAATGGTTCACGATCAACCACAGGAAGAGGGGCTTTTCGTATTGATAATGTCATTATTGATGGCCTGGTTGAACCCATTCCCGCTAAGGATAATTCATCCTTTGTCAGGCTGACGGACTTCGCAATCCCTCAGCGGATTCCTTCGCTGACACAAGCCCCCGATCTGTTAAAAGTAATGGAATTTGTAGTTGGAGATTCAGCCTCGGGTGACGGAACCAATACTTTAATTGATAGCTTTTTAGTAATAAAAAGTGCAAATGATCAATTTACTCACTGGAAAGATATTATTGATGAGGTCAAATTAACTTCTACGGCCTTAGCTGATACTTTAACCGGCTTGGTTTCTGACACATCAATAAGTTTCATTACACCGGGTTTTGAAATTGATGAAGGTTTACAAAATATTGATACCTGTTCACTGTTTATTAATTTGAAAAAGAAACTTACTGATTCAGATAACAAAAGCCTGGGATTCCTGGCTGATATGACTACCTTTTTCTGTAACGATTACGGCTCAATAATCGGATGGGGACAGGTATCAACCACAACAAATCAGCTTATGATCGACATAGATGCTACTGAAATAAGGGGTGAGGTGGAATCACAACTAATTTGGAAAGACTCGTTGTTCACCATTTCTGCTGTAGCTACTGATATAAACGGGAATATTGACATTGATGAAGCTGATAAGGTTGAGTTAAAAAAGTTATCCGGAAAAGGAAATCTACAAAGCAGTTCAGGTCTTTCCAGTAATTTTGAAAATGGCAGGATTGTCCTGAATGATATAAGTTTTTCAGGTGCCGATACCCTTTCGCTTCAGCTTCATACTGCTGACTTGGGCGACTTTACATTTCCTGATCGGCTGGTTACCAGGCCGTTTTTTTACGACAATTTTGAATCGGGAAATATTCAGAAATGGAATAATACATCTGATTGGATTTGTAGTGCACTTTATCAAATCAGTGGTTTGAACAGTTTAAAACATAATATTTCAGGGGTAGAGGGAACCAGTTACCTGAGTTCGGCATTTTATAATTCAGGAATGAACAGCGGAAAAATGGTCTGGCGAATGATACTTAAAAATGGTGATTTTGACCCCACTTCATCAAACAGGTTCTGGTATTATCTGATGGCATCTGACAGCAATTTAATAAATGACAGTATTTATGGATACCTTGTGGGTATTAACTATACCGGGAGCACAGACACTTTATCGTTATGGAAAACTGATGGGGCAGGAAATAAAACACTCCTAATTAGTTCTGACTTTGATTGGAACAACTCAGATACCGTATCCATTGAAGTAATCAGGGAAGTGCCCGGCACCTGGCAACTGGGTTATAATGCACATGGGAAATTTGAAAATATCATTTATTCTGAGAAAGTTAAAGATAAAACCTGGGTCGATTTACCTTTTCACGGACTGGTATTTCAATATTCATCAACACGGGCAGGCCAGCTCTGGCTGGATGATGTATTCGTGGGGCAGCTTAATACCCCGCCAAAAATTCTAAAAGCCGAAGGATTGGCGACAGATTCCATTAAACTGGATTTTAGCGAACCCGTAAATAAAGCAGAAGCAGAGAATTTGGCCAACTATGCTATTAGTTCACCCACCGACTCTGAAATCCGGATAAAAGGAGTACGATTCGATTCAAATGTACCGGAAAGTGTGATTTTGTTGGTAAATAAATTGCATTCGGCTCAATATACGCTCTTGGCACAAAACCTGGTTGATACCGATGGTGACTGCATGCAACCCGATAGTATCAATTTAAATTTTGAAGTTTCACCACAACCGTACGATGTGGTATTTAACGAGGTAATGTTCGACCCATCTCCGGCAGTAAATTTGCCCGAAACCGATTATCTTGAAATTGTTAACCGGAGTGATAATCCTTTTAATCTTAATAATTGGAAAATTGATGTGGATGGTGTTCAAAAAACTATACCAGATACTGTAATTGAGGTTGGTGAATATGTTATACTTACGAGTAATTCTTACATTACTGATTTTACCCCAAATAACAAGGCAATAGCCTGTATTTCCTCTACAGCACTTACTAATACAGGGAAACCCATTAAGCTGATTTCTCCCGACGGGCAAATTATTGACAGCCTTTACTACAAACCTGAGTGGATAACTGATGAGGCCAAGCAGGATGGAGGCTGGTCGCTTGAGCGGATGGATGCAAATAATTTGTGTGGTGAAAGCTGGAACTGGTCTGTTTCAATAAATGAAAATGGTGGAACACCAGGAAGTATGAATTCCATTGCAAGGTCAAATAACGATACGATTAGTCCTTTGCTAACTTCCTGGAAAGTAATTGATTTACATACTTTTCAGTTTGATTTTAATGAAGAATTGTCTGTTTTTGATATTGATACGCTAAATATTTTAAACATAGCGCCTGGCCTTGGCGTGGTGGACTCATTTTGGGTTGAAGGTGATAAAAAACGGATCGGAATTTCATTTTCTAAAAATGTAGTATCCAACACTAATTATAGCATTAGTCTTTCAGGATTGTCTGATTTATGCGGAAATATTTTTCGTGATACTACCCTTTATTGGCTCCATCATCCGGCTGAACCATTTGACCTGGTTTTTAATGAAATCATGGCTGATCCTTCGCCAACAGTAGGATTACCGGAATCCGATTATCTCGAATTATTCAACCGTTCAGACTATCCGTTGAACCTGGCAAATTGGGAGTTGTGGTTTAACGATACCCGGAAGGTAATGCCTGAGGTTGTGGTTCAACCAGATAGTTTTTTGATTATTTGTCAGAACGCTTATGAAAATGAATTTGCTGTGTATGGTAAAGTAGTGCCACTGCTTTCAAGTACTT
>JBJKSB010000049.1:0-47631 GCA_046704385.1 Bacteroidales bacterium
CTGGCCAGGAAAAATCGTCGCAAGTAGTAAAATTTAATTGGAATAGTACATTTTATTGCGACGAAATTCACTGACTCATCATTATAGCGCGTGCATATATTGCACATTTTAAGCAACTTATATCTTAGCTTGAGAGCCTGTTCCGAACTTGTTTCGGAAGGATTATAGGGGTGACTTTGTTTAAATTGCAAATCCTGCAACTGTATGTTTAGTTTAGGCCTTTTAACCGGCAAGATGCCGGTGGTACACTTTTAAAACTTAACTATCCGATCGTAATTATTATGATCGATATTTTCCTTGAATTTGTAATAATAGGCTCCCCGTTTTGAGGTGCTGGTTTGTTTTATTGACAACCGGTCGAGGACTTTTAATGAGGCTATTTTTTTTCGGAAATTTCCGGCATCAAAATTACGCTGGAAAATGGCATTATACAGGTTGTTGAGTTGTGTCAGGGTAAATAAATCAGGCAATAGATCCTGGCCAATAAGCTCGTAAGTTGCCTTATGCTGTAATTTTTTCAATGCCTGCTCAACCATTTCGGTATGATCAAAAACAAGTTTTGGAATATCTGAAATGGAGAACCAACTTCCTCCCCGTTTGGTCACAAGGTCTTTATCGTACTCATTAATCCTGATCAAAGAATAAAAAGCCTGGCTGATCACCCTGCCCCCCGGGTCCCGGTTAACTTCCGAAAATCCGCCCACCTGTTCCAGGAAAATATCCTCAAGCCCTACTGTCAGCTTCAGAACCCTTCGCGCAGCCATTTCCATCGATTCATCCTGCTGCACAAATCCGCCCATCAACGACCAGTCTTTTAATTGTGGTTCAAATCTTCGTGGATATAACAATAGCTTTAGGTCATCATTTTCGTATCCGAAAATCACACAGTCGATAGCTACATAAAATTTAGGCTGCTTATTATATATATCGTTGGTCACCATGCCAAAATTGCTTTAGAACAAAAATAGTACTTTTTACAATTAATAAAATCAAATAAAAAATACTTTTCTTATCCTTTTTATCAGGCGATAGGGCTAAATTATTTGATTATATGCTTATTAGCTATTATGAAAAATTAAATATGTCTCAAAATATCAGGGTTTTTGATTCATATTTTCGAGGTAAAATCCTTCTAAAAATTTCAATCGCTTTAGATAGGGTATTTGTTTTAATTTCAGGGTTTCACCCAAAAACATGGTGGAATATGCATCCGGCTGACAGGGTGACCATTCCGGTAAACCCGGACCGTTCGGATTCCCGTTGGTGGCAAAGTTCACCCAATAATCAGACATTTCATCAGCCAACTTATGATCAGCTTCCTGCCAGGGGCGTATTTTGCTTATTTTTAAATTATTATAGGCATACGGTACTTCTCCTGTATGAAATGCCCCATAATCTTTCTGTCCCTCGCCAAACGGCAACCTACGGGTAAACTGATACATAAATACTTTTGATTTCCCGGTTTGGTTTTGCAGATTCATCCAATGAAAAGCCTGAATTCCAAAGGTTTTCAAACTACTTAAAATTTCCTGTGATTCTTGTGCCTGCTCATCAGTATTCCCAGGGAAATACTGTAAAAATAAATCAGCCTTTTCTTTATACAAGTCTTTGGTTGCAGCCACATAATCTTCAGATTTCATGGGTGGTCCACCCAATCCTTCATTTGCATTCCATCCTGTTAAAACAGGCACATCATTTTGTTCCCCGTTTTCAAAAATTTCATGCATGCTTTTAGGTAAAACATATCCATCAATTACAGGTCCGGAAATCGTTTGTATTTTGAGTAATGAATCGGCCGGAATTTGTCTTAGCTGCTTTATATCTGAAGCTCCCGCTTTTTCTGCAAAAGATAGTCCTGACTGTTCTGCTTCCTTAAGTGAGCCATTTCTTGAAAACCTTCCGGTGGGTAATACGGCTCCTCCACTTTCAGCAATAGCACGATGAAACAAGCCTTTAGCCAATGGTGAGGCTACCAGAAAATTAACACTAAATGCCCCGGCTGATTGTCCCGCGATTGTCACATTGGAAGGATCGCCCCCGAAAGCTTTTATATTCTCTTGTACCCATTTTAAGGCTTCAATCTGATCGAGTAACCCATAATTTCCGGAAGCTTTATTGGGCGATTCAGCCGTTAATTCCGGATGCGCCAAAAATCCGAATATTCCCAAACGGTAATTGATCGTTACAAATACCAACCCTTTTTTAGCCATTTCAACTCCATCATAAACCGGCACTGAACCTGATCCGGACATAAAAGCTCCGCCATGAATAAAAACCAAAACCGGTCGTTTTTCCTTGTTGTTTTTTGCACCTGTCCAAACATTCAGATAGAGGCAATCTTCACTTAACGGTTTGGCTGGTGCAATAAATTCGCTGGTCCACATCGAAAAAGGTTCCGGTTTACCCTGCATAGCACTGGGGCCAAATTCAGTGCAATTTTTAATTCCATTCCAGGACTTAACCTGTTGTGGGGCTTTCCACCTCAAATCACCCGTGGGTGGTGCAGCAAAAGGTACTCCTTTAAATGCATATATATCTGATTGATCATCGTGAATGCCTTGAATCTTTCCTTCTTCAACCTTAATTATTTCGCTTAAGGAACTTTGCTTCACAGAACAGCCGGCAAGCAGAACTATCAGAATAATTGGTAAAAATGCAAATTTCATGGTATAAAGATTTTAAACTCTACGAGGGTTTGTAACCCTCGTAGAGTTGTCAAAGTAAATAATTTATTTTCTGGTTAATCTGTCAATATTCTCCTGGGGAGCCAGAGCTTTGCTAACCGTTCCGGCATTTATCTCATTGTCAACCGTAAATGTTCCCGTTTGCTCAATTTTTGCCGATGAAGCTCCCACCTTAAGTGCATACTCACCCGGTTCTATTATCCAACTGGAAGTAGATTCATCAAATGAAGCGAGATCCATTTCCCCAATCGTAAAATTCATGGTTTGCATTTCGCCAGAATTCAATTCTTTGGTCTTTGCAAAAGCTACGAGCGTTTCAGCTGGTTTTTCCAACTTACCTTTCGGAGCTGTCACATAAATTTGTACAACTTCTTTACCGACCGTCGAACCGGTATTTTTAACATCAACCGACACCTTAATTTCATTGGTAAAACTGTTGTTACTAAGCTTTAGGTTACTAAATTCAAAGTTGGTATATGAAAGTCCATAACCAAATTCATAGGATACCGGTACTTCAAAACTTGTATAATACCTGTAACCCACATAAATATCCTCTTTGTAAACCACTTTCCATGGTACACGTCGCCTGTGTGAAAATCCGGATAAATCTTTAGTGTCATCTTTTTTATCCGATTGAATCTCCTCGCCCGGGAAGTTTTTGGCAGTGGGGCAATCCTCGTATGATACGGGCCATGTTACCGCAAGTCTTCCTGACGGATCCACTTTTCCGGTTAACACATCCATAACTGAATTACCGGCTTCCTGTCCCGGTTGCCATGCACAGAGAATGGCATCAGGTATTTTGTTCCATGTAGCAGTTTCAATAACTCCACCCGTATTTATAATTACTATCGCCTTTTTGCCAACAGACTGGAAAGCCTCTGATACGTTTTTAATTAAGGCCTGTTCGGTATCCGTTAAATAAAAATCACCGGGTTTGGCCTGGCGATCACTACCTTCTCCTGAATTTCGACCAATGGTTATCAGGGCCACATCGCAACTATCAGCAGTATTTTTTGCCAATTCAGGATTAACCTCCATTTCAGGCACCGGTATTTTACCACGAAACCAATTATTTTCCTTCGGCATTTTCTCTCTTTCATCTTTTATATATCCATCATAAATGTCGCTTAATTCCTTATTTACAGCAAGGTTTGCGTTTTCGATTCCCTGAATCAATGAAATAGTATAAGCCTCATTAACATCACCACTCCCGGTTCCTCCTGAAATAAAATCGTAGGATGTGGTTCCAAACACTGCAATATTTTTGATGTCCGATGAAAGTGGCAGGGCATTATTTTTATTTTCGAGTAACACCATACCGTCAGAAGCAACCTGACGGGTAACCTGGGCATGGGCTTTTAAGTCAGGATTATTGGTGATTTGAATCCCTTTCTGTTTTGGCGATTTCATCATAATAGTTAAAACCCTGGCCAGATTCTGGTCAAGCACACTCTCTTCCAAACGGCCATCATTCACGGCTGCTATCAGATCTTCAATTTGTTTTGATCGTCCTGGCATAATTAAATCATTACCAGCTTTCATCTGGGCAACCACATCGCTGCCTCCGCCCCAGTCAGTCATTACATAACCTTTAAATCCCCAATCGTTGCGCAGGATTTTAGTCAGCAAATCGTTGCTTTCCGAAGTATAAACCCCATTGATTTTATTGTATGATGACATTACGGTTCTTGGTTGAGCTTCTTTCACTGCAATTTCAAAACCTTTAAGATACAACTCCCTTAAGGCTCTTTCGCTAACAACAGTATTTACAGATGCCCGGTAAGTTTCCTGATTATTACAGGCAAAGTGCTTGATAGATGTTCCCACACCATTGGATTGTATTCCATTTACCATAGCTGCTGCCATCTTTCCTGTTACCAGAGGATCTTCAGAATAATACTCAAAATTTCGTCCGCAAAGCGGGTCACGTTGCAGGTTCATACCCGGACCTAAAAGCACATCAGCATTGTATTCCAATACTTCGTTGCCCATAGCCTTGCCCACTTCGTTTACCAGGTCGGTGTCCCAGGTTGAAGCCAACAGGGTGGCTATGGGAAAAGCTGTACAATAATAGGTCCGGTCCTCGTCTTTACGCTTAGGTGCAATACGCAACCCGGCCGGTCCGTCAGCCAAAACCTGTGTTGTTATACCTAATTCCGGAAATTCAGCAGAAAATCCTGCGGCTCCCGGTAATTCCTTTCTGACTTTTTTTGCCATCTCGTTGTAAGCCGTATCTTTAATCACTGGAGCCGGTCGGTTATACTTTTTAGCAATAGAATCAGGCAACACATATTGTGCTCTTGTGCCAATTAACAACTCTGCCTTTTGTTTCAATGTCATTTTAGCAATGATGGAATCGACTTTCTCTGCATCGGTATCCTTTTTGGCGCCAGTACACTGGATCATACTTCCAAAAAGAGCCAGAATAAAGGCTATTCTGAACCATTTGTTTGTGTGTGAGTTTTTAAGTTTCATAGTTATGAGTTTTACAATAATTAAATTTTTTTTATAGGGTCTTTCTTAGTATATTACAAGGTATTGTGCCATTATGTCCTAATGATTCAATATGAAATAACACAACTTTGCATCCTAAAGTCTATGTTTTAATAAATTATTGGTGCCTATGCTAAGCCTTATCAAATTTTTTGTGATTCGCGTAAAATTATACCCACAGCTAAATATACATGAAATTTATAGTTTTTAAAAATTCTACATATAATCGGGACGCGACTCAGAACTAAAATCCGCAGGTCTCTTTCACAATTAGTAGATAATTATCGGATGACAACTAAAATAAAAGCACCAAAAGAATTGAACGAATTACCTATAAATCAACAAGTCCGATGACTTGCGGAAATAAGGTTAAAGTCGCACTCCGATTTAACACCAGAATAGTGTCCACAAATATTAAAAGGAATATAATGAAACTCTACGAGGGTTCGGAACCCTCGTAGAGTTATCAAAAAGGATAATTTATTTTCTGGTTAATCTGTCAATATTTTCCTGAGGAGCGAGAGCATTGCTGACAACCCCGGCATTTATTTCCTTATCAACTTTAAAAGTACCGGTTTGCTGAATTTTTGTCGATGAGTCTCCCACTTTAAGTGTGTATTCACCCGGTTCAATAATCCAGCTGGAAGTAGACTCATCAAATGAAGCCAAATCCATTTCTCCTACGGTAAAATTCATGGTTTGCATTTCACCCGGATTCAATTCTTTGGTCTTTCCAAAAGCTACAAGTACTTCAGCCGGTTTTTCCAATTTACCTTTTGGAGCAGCATCATAAACCTGCACAACCTCTTTACCAGCTGTCGCTCCTGTGTTTTTAACATCGACCGACACCTTGATTTTACCAGCAAAACTATTGTTGCTAAGCTTTATATTGCTGTATTCAAAGTTGGTATATGAAAGTCCATAGCCAAATTCATAGGATACGGGCACTTCAAAACTCGAATAATATCTGTAACCTACATAAATATCTTCCTTATAAACCACTTTCCAGGGAACGCGGCGCATAAAAGAAAATCCGGATAAATCTTTCGCATCGTCTTTCTTATCAATTTCGATAGCTTCGCCCGGAAAGTTTTTAGCTGTCGGACTATCCTCGTATAAAACAGGCCATGTAACTGCCAGTTTCCCTGATGGATTTACTTTTCCGGTCAGCACATCCATAACTGAATTGCCGGCTTCCTGTCCCGGTTGCCAGGCACAAAGTACGGCATCGGGTAGTTTGTTCCAGGTAGCTGTTTCAACTACACCACCCACGTTTAGAATTACAATGGCTTTTTTACCTACAGCCTGAAATGCTTCAGACACATTCTTAATTAAAGCCTTTTCAGTATCGGTCAGATAAAAGTCACCGGGTGTGGGTTGCCGGTCCTGACCTTCACCTGAATTACGACCAATGGTTATCAAAGCCACATCGCAATTGTTGGCAGCTTTTTTGGCCAGTTCAGGCTTAAGGTCCATTTCAGCTACCGGAATTTTTCCACCCAACAGTGCTGCCAGCCAATTATTTGTTTGCTGTTTCTTGGCCCGTTCACTTTTAATATATGCATTATAAATAGTGCTTAATTCTTCATCAACCGCAAGGTTAGCATTTTCAATCCCCTGGATTAATGAAACAGTGTAAGCTTCGTTTACGTCGCCACTCCCGGTTCCCCCTGAAATAAAATCGTATGATGTGGTTCCAAACACAGCTATATTTTTTATATCAGACGATAGCGGCAATGCATTGTTTTTATTTTCAAGCAATACCATACCTTCCGATGCAGCCTGACGGGTAACTTCGGCATGAGCCTTTAAGTCGGGGTTATTGGTTACCTGAATGCCTTTTTGTTTAGGCGATTCCATCATAATATTTAAAATCCTGGCCAGATTCTGATCGAGCACACTCTCTTCCAAACGGCCATCATTTACCGCTGCAATCAAATCTTCAACCTGTTTGGGTTGTCCGGGCATGATTAAATCGTTACCTGCCTTCATCTGGGCAACCACATCGCTACCTCCACCCCAATCGGTCATTACGTAGCCTTTAAAGCCCCAGTCGTTACGTAAAATTTTAGTCAGTAAATCATTGCTTTCCGAAGCATATACCCCGTTAATTTTATTGTACGATGACATTACCGTCCGAGGCTGAGCCTCCTTTACGGCAATTTCGAAGCTTTTGAGATATAATTCCCGCAATGCTCTTTGACTAACTATAGTATTTACCGATAAACGATTGGTTTCCTGATTGTTGGCTGCAAAATGCTTGATGGAGGTTCCAATCCCGTTGGATTGTATTCCTTTTACCATGGCAGCCGCCATTTTACCAGTAACCAACGGATCTTCTGAATAGTACTCAAAATTTCGTCCGCAAAGCGGATCGCGTTGCAGGTTCATAGCAGGACCCAATAATACATCCGCATTATATTCCAGCACTTCGTTTCCCATAGCCTTACCCACTTCATTTACCAGATCAGTATCCCAGGTAGAAGCCAGTAAAGTAGCTATTGGGAAAGCTGTACAATAATAGGTTTTATCCTCACCTTTCCGTTTGGGTGAAATTCGCAACCCGGCAGGGCCATCTGCCAATACTTGAGTTGTTACACCTAAATCAGGATATTCAGCAGTAAAACCTGCTGCACCAGGCAGTTCCTTCCTGATTTTTTCCACCATGTCATGATAGACTGTATCTTTAATCTCAGGTTCCGGACGGTTAAATTTTTTAGCAATAGAATCAGGCAGCTCAAAATACATACCTGTCCCGATTAGCAACTCAGCCTTTTGTTTCAAGGTCATTTGGGCAATAATGGAATTAATTTTTTCTTTATTATCCTTTTTTGCTCCGGTACATTGAATTAATCCTCCCAATAAAGCAATAGTAAAGGCTAATCTGAACCATTTGTTTGTACGTAAATTTTTAAGTTTCATTTTTTAGTTGTTTTTACATTAGTTCTCTTCCTTCCCTGTCAGGGTCGTTTTTCACTTCGCATTGATCGTTGAAAATCATTGTTTCACCCTTTTCGGGGGTGTAGGCCGGCCACTCCGGTAAACTTTCCACATTGGGGTTCCCGGTTTTCATAAATTGCAATAAAGCATCAGACATTTTTGCCGATAAATCACGTGGGCGTTTTCCTCCCCCGGTATGAGTGAGCATCACATCTGTATTGGCAAACCAGAAACTAATATCAAGACAATGGAAGGCCCGCATACGGCCATTAAACATTGGGGGTTCCCAACCGAACCAATCCACATAAACCGGGGCTTTTTGCACTGATTTGGCATTGGCTGTTTCAATAACTCCTTTACGGTTACTCGCAATCATGATCATAAGCTCAATGGGCTTAGCATTGGGGAAAGCTTTGGCATAGGCCTCGTACACTGCACCGGCTTTGTCCCCTAATCCACCACGAAAACCTGCACGTTCGGCCAGACTTTCTATCGCTTTTTCTTTGGTAATTTTTTCAAGTTCCGGGTTATTACGGCTCATGCCCCACTCATGGAATGTGCTGCTAATAATCATAGGTACATTACTTGAAAGGCCATCAGGATCAGCATAAAACGTACCCACCGGAATATTAATACCATCAGCCACCGGGGCAAATCCTCCGCGAAAACCGATAACTCCGTTTTCTTTGGCACATTCACGAGCCGCTTTGTTGGCCAGTAAAATATAATCTTTCCAGGGCATTTCCTGCAACTTGTCAATTTCTGATGGCTTTAATCCGGCCTCTTTCAAGATATATTCGCCCACTTTGCGTGAATATTCCTGATCGTTGGCTTTTGTTGATGAACCACTTAAAGCAACCGCCTTGTGAAAAAGACCTTTTGCAGCAGGCATGGCTGCCAATACACAAACTTTGGCTCCGCCTCCTGATTGTCCCATAATGGTAACATTGCCGGGATCACCTCCAAAATTCACAATATTTTCGTTCACCCATTTCAGGGCAGCCACCATATCCAGGGCACCAACATTGGCAGAATTAGCATATTTTTCGCCTCCAACGCCCGATAAATCAGAAAAACCAATGGGTCCCAAACGGTGATTTATGGATACAAAAACGATATCGCCTTTACGACTTAAGTTTTCACCATTATAACCGTCCTGTTCAATGCCGTTGCCATTGGTATAACCTCCGCCATGCAGCCAAACCAGTACAGGGCGCCTTTTACCATCGGCAATGCCGGGTGTCCAAATGTTAAGTTTCAGGCAATCTTCGCTAACATCATCATAATTCCAGTGATCGGCATACGATGCCCATTTATTGGCATAGCGGTTATCCATGATTTGTGGAGCAGAATTTCCCCACCATACTGCCGGGTAAATATCATCCCAGGGCTCGGGTTCCTGTGGCGGCATAAAACGGTTTTTGCCCGCAGTGTTTGCACCGTAAGGAATTCCACGGTAGTTATAAATGCCGCGCAGGATAAATCCCTGCACTTTACCATATTTGGTTTGGGCAATGGCAATATCATCACCAACAAACAACTGTTGTTCATCATTTTTGTTATCCGTTTTCTGACCCTGATTACACGATTGTAACAAGGGAAGAAATGCCAGCATAAAGCAAAGCCATAAAATATTCGTTGTTTTTTTCATCTTACTGGTTTTATTTTGTAAATATTTTGTTCCAAAGTTCCAATTCCATTTTATACCGGTCATCAATTACTTTACATTCAGTATCGATGCGCATTAAAGGTTTTTGCTGCAAATTATAAGCTTCCCAATCCGGTTGACCTTTTGCTCCGGGCTTTCCTGTTTTTGCAAAAGTGGTCCACATTTCGCTCATATTTTGCGCTGCCTGAAAGCGCTCCGGCTTGTTCCCTGCCATACCCGAGCCACGGTTTCCCCATTTATCAAGCACATCATCCACATTATAAAATTTAAAAGGGATATCAAGCGCATGCATGGTTCCGTATTCATAATTAGTACCGGGCACCTTAAGTTCCGATTTATACCCAAAATTATACAGGTAAACCGGTGCTCCCTTTTGTGCTGCCTTTTTACCGGCAATGTTTAAAGAACCCAGCCCCATGCTTGTTAATGAATAAATTGACATAAATTGTTGTGATGGTGAAGCTTTCGGGTGAATTTTCTGGTAGGTATCAAAAATCAGGGTTGCCTTATCACCAAAATCTTTTTGCAGACGGGCTTTTAATCCTTTTTTGGAAAGCTTAAATGCCTCTGTATCACCTGAGAACATGGAGAAAAATATTTGTTCATCTTCGTTCCAACCTACCATTAAAGGTTTATTATTAGAAATTTCAGGAGCTGTGGGATCGAATGGATGATTCGGTAACACCACCCCGTCCACTACCGGACCAAAATCGCCCAAACCAGCTGCACCAATTCCATTAAATCCGGCTACCAACGATTTTCGTCCATATTTTTGAAGATTTACCTGGGCATCAAGTAATTGAGCAGCAGATAAATTCAGCAATTTCTTCCAGTTTGAGGAGGAAATACCCAAATCTTTTAGCAAAAGCTCTGTAGTTTGTGCCGCCAGGGCAGCTTCCTTCATTCGCACTCCGGGACCACTTTCAATGGAGGCTTTGTTAAAATAAGGTGAAGCTTCAGGCATTGCATACAAACACGAGGTTTTGAGTCCTCCACCCGATTCACCAAAAATCATTACATTTTCCGGATCACCACCAAATACGGAAATATTTTCGTTCACCCATTTCAAGGCAACGGCAATATCCTGCACTCCCCGGTTCCCCGAACCTTTGTATTCACCTCCGGCAATTTCATCAAGGTATAAATAACCCAGTAATCCCAACCTGTGATTCGTAGCCACTACAACTACATCGAACATACGGGCCAGGTTGGCACCGTCCTGCGAAACGCTTCCACCTGAACCATTTAAATAACCACCTCCATGATTGTAAACCATTACAGCCCGTTTTTTAGTATCGCAGGCCGGAGTCCAAATGTTCAGGGTCAGACAATCCTCCGCCGGATCGGGTTCATTAATCCCCCAGGTTTGGTTTGGAATTTGAATAGAAGGATGACCCAACTGCTTTGCATCGCGAATACCTGCCCATGGTTCCAGGGCAGCAGGTGTCAGGAAACGCCTTTCACCCGAAACTTTTCCGGCATACGGAACTCCTTTAAAAATATTGACTCCGTTTACATTTAACCCTTTGATCTTTCCATAGCCGGTTTCCACTATTTTTTCATCGTCTGAAAACCGCAAAGCCATATTAGCCAGACCGGGAAATACTATTAATGATCCCAGTCCGGCTCCGGTATATTTAATAAATTCGCGTCGATGCATATTAAATTGTATTATTTAAAAAGCAAGGGGGCAAACTCTGTCAGATACAATCGCCAGTTCGACCAGGTATGACCACCATCACTTACATAAAAAGTGTGTTTCAGTCCATTCTCTGTAAGTTTTGCATCCAGTTTTTTTGCTGCTTCCCAAAGGAAATCCTTATTACCGCAGGCCAGCCAGTACAATTTATATCCGGCTTTATTTAGTGCTTGTAATTTAGCATCCACATCAGGCTGTTCACCCCATAACCCCATACTCAACGGGCAGATATACTGAAAGAAACCCGGATATTCATTGGCGGCAGCAATAGTGTGGCCGCCTCCCATGGAAAGACCTGCAATGGCCCGGTGATCAGGATCGGCAATAACCCTGTAATTCTTTTCAATATAAGGTACAATGTCTTTAACAATACTATTTACATAGATATTTCTCTTGGTTGAATCGCGAAAATCGAATTCACCCTCAGGCAACAAGGTAGTTTTAGCTGCCATTTGATTTGGATTACCGTTGGGCATTACACAAATCATGGGCACAGCCAATCCCTTTTCAATCAGGTTGTCCAAAATTTGCCGGGCCCGACCCATGGTACTCCACGCATCTTCATCGCCACCGGCACCGTGTAACAGGTATAATACCGGGTATTTTTCGTTGCTTGTTTCGTATCCGTAAGGGGTATAAACAAACATCCGGCGATTTAGCCCAAGAGTTGGTGAATCGTACCATACCTGGTGAAGATTTCCACGTTTATTGGCTTCATAATAATTCTCCGTTTTTTTGCCGGGAATAAGCAGCACACTCAGATAGCGGGTGCCATCACGCTGCAGAAAAACATTATTGGCATCCTGAACTGATACGCCATCTACAATAAAACTGTAGGTATAAAGTTCTGGTGAAGGAGTTGGCAACGTTATTGACCAAAGGCCTTTTTCGTCTTTTGTCATATTCAGTGCACTGGGAACATCCATTTCGCCCCATTGCGTTTTCATTTTAACGGTAGGTGTAAATCCTCCCATAATTTTTACCGTATCAGCATTCGGTGCCATAATACGGAAGGTTACTTCTTTTTCACCAATCTCCGGTGAAATTATAGGTTGACGACCCCAGACATTGGAAAGTTCCTGGGCAAAAGATCCTGAAAACATAGCCAGGATGAAAAGCGTAAATAATATTTTCTTTTTCATACGAATTATTTTTTTATAAAATGTTTATTTAAAAGTAATTAAGTATTGGTTTATTAATTTTTTTATTCCTGTCCAAAATCCAAATAAGAATCAAAAAAAGGCAACATTTGGTTAGGAATACGTCCGTCTTTTGTGTAAATATTATTAACATGGGTGCCTATATATTCCTCTGCAAAATGCTTAATACCTACATTTTCCAGTCTCTGGCTAAACATTTCACATTGTATCGTAAAACGCTCGCCAGCATTTCTTCCCCAATCCAGTTTTATGGCCTTTAATTTTTTTAGGTTATCCAGGTTTTTGTCTATCATATACAATGGCATATTTTCATACCACTTATTCAATACATCCTGGTTTACAATTAACTCATCTCCCTCATATTTGAAAGGAACATCACAATAAAAAGGTGGATTTTGGGGATTTGGTGACCATGATTTACCAAAGGCAACGATTACCTTTCCAAAATAACTTTTATTTAAATCCTCCTGTGATTTTATTTTTGCAAATTCTTTATAGGTATTACTGTTTGGGCCATATTCCCTAACAATTGCCAATGCCCCGGGACTAAGTGCATAAACACTGCAAAATATTTCAGGATGATGCATGGCTATTTTAAGCGCTCCATATCCACCCATACTGTGACCCGTGATGCCGCGGCTTTCACTTTTGGCAATGGTTCGGTATTTTTTATCCATATATTTTACCAAATCAAATGCCGTGAAATCTTCCCAGTTCCCAAATATCCCGCTGTTGCTGTAAAAGCTTCCATCATAGGTTGTTTTTTGATCGGATATAACCATTATGAAAGGCCTGACTTTGTGTGTTTCAATAGCAAAATCAAGAATTTCGGCCATGTAGGTTAATACATTATTGTCTCCCATAAAACCATGCAAAAAATAGATAACCGGATAGCGCTGATCACTATCATCGTAGCCAGGTGGAAGATAAACCGAAACGGCACGGTTAGGGTTTTCTCCAAAATCATTTTCCAGATATTTTGAATAAATTGTATCTGTTATCACTTTCCCTTTATTATTCTGAGCCAGAATTGATAAAGGAATAATGAAAATGATAATAAAAGAGAGCAAATTTCTTTTCATACTTTTAATATTAAATTTTTAAATCAATTCCTTCTACAATAGTTGAAACCCCCATTCCTCCACCAACACATAAAGTGGCCAGACCCAATTTCGAATTACGTTTTTTCATCTCATGAAGCAGCGTAACTAAAATTCTTGTACCACTTGCTCCAACAGGGTGTCCTAAAGCAATGGCACCCCCATTTACGTTCAAAATATCATTATTGAATCCAAGCAATTTTCCAACAGCAAGTGCCTGAGCTGCAAAAGCCTCATTCGCCTCAATCAGGTCAATCTGCTCCAACGTAAGCCGGGCTTTTTCCAATGCTTTTTGTGTAGCATAAACAGGGCCAATGCCCATAATTTTTGGATCAACTCCTGCTGATGCATACGAAACAATTTTTGCCATGGATTTTATTCCAAGTTGTTTCGCCTTATCGGCACTCATTATTACCAGTGCAGCAGCCCCGTCATTAATACCTGAAGCATTTGCTGCTGTCACGGTTCCATCCTTTTTAAAGGCGGGCTTTAATCCTGAAAGACCCTCTTTGGTAACTCCAGTTCGGGGAAATTCATCTTTACTAAACTGTATGGTTTCTTTTTTGCTTATTTGAACCTCTAGCGGTACAATTTCTTCTTTAAATCTATCCTCAGCCAACGCTTTTTCCGCCTTTTGCTGACTCCAGGCAGCAAACTCATCTTGTTCTTCACGGGTTATGCCATATTTTTCAGCAATATTCTCAGCAGTTATTCCCATATGATAACCTTCAAACGCATCTGTTAAAGCATCATGTACCATGGTATCAATCAATTGCCCGTTGCCCATTCTATATCCATAGCGAGCTCTATTCATTACATAAGGAGCAGCACTCATATTTTCCATTCCCCCTGCTACAATAATATCAGCATCGCCTGCCATGATCATAGCAGCAGCCATATTTACAGCTTTCAATCCTGATCCACAAATGTTGTTAATATTCATAGCAGGAACGGTATCCGGAATCCCTGCATTGATGGCAGCCTGACGTGCAGTACCTTGTCCTAACCCACTTTGCAGGACATTTCCCATAATCACCTCATTCACTTGCACCGGAGCTATTCCTGACCTTTTCAAAGCTTCTGCAATAACAACACTACCCAGATTTTGAACAGGAACATTAGCTAAAGTTCCTCCAAATTTACCTATGGCCGTACGAACAGCTCCTGCTATTACAATTTCTTTCATCTGTCTAAACTTCAATAGTTTTTAAATCCGCACTTATCTTAAATTCTGCTTCAGTGCTTTCTTCGATATCTTTAATGCTTAATCCCGGGGCAATCTCTGTTAAAATACATTCACCTGCCTGAGTTACTTCAAACACTGCCTTTTCTGTAACTATCAGATTTACTTGCTTTGCGGCGGTAAGTGGGAGTTTGCATCTTTTTAAAATCTTAGGTTTTCCCTTTTTATTGAGATGTTCCATGGCTACAATTACTTTTCTTGCGCCCACCACTAAATCCATGGCACCTCCCATGCCCGTAACCTTTTTGCCCGGAATCATCCAGCTTGCCAGGTTTCCTTCCTGGTCAACCTCCAATGCTCCTAACACGGTTGCATTTACATGTCCGCCACGGATAATTCCAAACGAAACAGAACTATCAAAAAATGAGGCTCCTTTTAAAACCGTTACATATCCCCCGCCGGCATCGGTTATATTTGCATCCATTGAATCATGACCGGCTTTGGGTCCAAGTCCCAAAAGTCCGTTTTCTGACTGTAGAATAACCTGAATCCCTTCCGGAATATAGTTTGCCACCATAGTTGGCATCCCAATTCCAAGATTTACCACATCACCATCCTGAAATTCCCTGGCTATTCTCCTGACAATAAATTCTCTGCTATCCATGATTATATTTTTACAAGCGTATCTACAAAAATGCCGGGTACCGTAACATGATTCGGATCGATTTCCCCGGTTTCGACAATCTCACTTACTTCAGCAATTACATGATCGGCTGCTGTGGCCATCAAAACATTAAAATTCCTGGCCGCCCCGGAAATAAAAAGGTTTCCTGATTTATCAGCCTTATCTGCTTTAATCAATGCAACATCAGCCCGGAGCGGAAGCTCAAGAATAAATTCCTTACCATCTACGGTTATTTTTTCTTTTCCTTCCTCAACAATAGTTCCTAAACCCACGGGAGTGAGTACTCCACCCAGACCAGCACCACCGATTCTTATTTTTTCAGCCAGTGTTCCTTGCGGGAAAAGCTTCACCTCTGCTTCACCGGTATTCATAAAGTCTCCGGCGGCAGGGTTACCCCCGATATATGATGCCATCAGCCTTTTGACTTTCCCGCTTTTAAACAAGGCATAGTTGGTAGTTTCCATGGTACCGGTATCACTTGAAATGGTAGTCAGATTTTGAACATCTGTCTCAGTAAGTGCCTTTACCAAATGCTGAGGATTGCCACAATGTAAGAAGCCGCCAATCATAATGGTGTCACCACTTTTTACAATTTTCAAAGCTTCTGTTATATCTTTTTGTTTGTCCTTCATTTTCCTTGTTCTGTTTTAATCTTCAATATCCATATCAAGTAAAGCCGACGAAAGTGATTTACCATGAATATCAAGAGCTAAAGAACGGGTAACCCCTCCCGACAACGCATCGTGTAAAACAAAATTGAGCGCACCGATATTTGGCAATTCGTATCGTATCACATCTCCCTTAACTATCTCCGAAAAATGGTTTTTCACCCTATCGATAGTAACTTTTTCCTTTAAAAGAACATAGTCTTCCTCTCTATTTGCAATTACTGAAATAATAGCCGTGTTCCCCTTATCACCTGTTCTTGAATGTGCTAGTTCTCTAAGTTTCATGACACCCATTTTAAATGTTTAAATAATGAACCTCTGGCTTAACCAAACCAGCATCAATTAAAACTGATTTTATAGCAATAATCTCCCTGGCTGATTTAGATACGCCTCCTCCTCCTGTAGGGCCATTTGTGTATAAAGTTTCCACCTCGTTACCAATTTTAACCGCATCTTTCATATTGTCGGTACGCGCTGAAACCCGGGCTCTTACTTCATAGGGTTCACCTGTTGAAACTTTATCGCCATATAATGCATTTACTCCAATAATATCGAATTTTGTTTCGTTGACTTTTAGGCCTGTATCCTCAAATCGCTGTTTTACAATTTCAAGTGCCAACTTAGCCCTGTTAATAGCTCCCGGCCCCCCGTAACTTATCTGTCCTTCCCCAATAAAACTGTCTTTATAACCTACCGAAACTTTGTACATTCCTGTCTTTTCCCTGCCGGAGCCCCCTTTTACCTCAACCCTGTCTTTTTCAAGCTGGTTGAATGTTACCTTAGAAAAATCAGCAATTACATCAGGACTGATATAGGTTGAAGGATCGCTGATTTCATATAATAGTTGTTCTTTGCACGTCGCTGTGGTTACCATCCCACCGGCTTCCGTAACTTTTGTGATCACATAGGTTCCATCACTATAAACTTCCCCTATGGGAAAACCAAGTCGTGTAATCCCCGGAACATCTTTATAACCGGGATCGGCAAAATAACCTCCTGTAATTTGTCCGGCACATTCAAGCAAATGACCCAGAATGGTTCCCTTGCCTAATAAATCAAAATTATCTAACGACCAACCAAATTCATAAAAAGCAGGCGCCATAAAAAGTGCCGGATCGGCAACCCTGCCGGTTATAATAATATCGGCCCCATTTCTTAAGGCCTCTACAACTGGTTCAATTCCTATATAGGCATTTGCGGACACAATTTTATCCTTAATCTTACTCAGGCTTTCCCCCGATTCCATTTCTTTAAATTCACCAGCGGTGATAATGTCCAATACATCATCGCCAGTAACTGCAGCTATCTTCAATCCACTAATACCCAGTTTACCGGCTATTTCAGCGGTCTTTTTCATGGCCGATACAGGATTTGCAGCACCCATATTGGTAATAATTTTAACCCCGTTCTTTTTACAAACCGGCAAACATGCCTCCATACGGTCCTCAAGCAATAAATCGTAACCCAAATCCGGGTTTTTTTGCTTGCTCTGCAAAGCAATTGCAATGGTACGCTCAGCAAGGCATTCAAAAACCAGGTATTGAATATCTCCCTTTTCTGCCAACTCTACCGCCGGTTCTATTCTGTCGCCGGAATAACCGGCTCCTGATCCAATTCTTATTTTCTTTCTATCCTCTGACATAAATTATTCTTTATAAGGGCAACACCCCAATTATAATGGCAATTACTGTCATTACCAGCGTTGTTAAAAATGCATATTTAAATGTAAACCGCTGATGATCTGCTAATTCTATATTTGTTAACCCCACCAGTAAAAAAGTGGTAGCTGTAAGCGGACTTAAGGGAAAACCTGTTGTCATTTGTCCCAGTAAAGTAGCATGAGCCATAGTTACCGGGGCAATTCCCAATCCATTCCCCACGTGTGCCAATACCGGTAAAACTCCGAAATAAAATGAATCAGGGTCGAAAAATAAACTTAGTGGCATACTAAGAACTGCTAATATTGGTGGTATATGATGTCCTGAACCAGCAGGTATTAATTTAACGATTTCTTTAGCCATGGAAGCAATCATTCCTGATTCCTGCATAATTCCGGTGAAAACACCGGCAGCCAATAAGATACTTGCCATTAACAAGGATGCTTTGGCATGTGCATCAATCCTTTCTCTTTGGTTATTTAGTTTAGGATAATTTACTACAAGAGCTATAATTGCTCCTAACATAAATACAATGGCCGGCGCGATAATACCGGATATTAAAACCCCTATGGTTATTACCGTTAATATAATATTGAACCAAAATAAATTTGGCCTTCTGGTTTTCAATTCTTCTTCGCTTAATTGACGATAAATAATTGAATTTTCAGACTTATTTACTTCAATTTTCAACCGTTTGGTTTCCTTTTGACCAAGAAACCAAGCCACCAGGATTACAAAAGCAAGTCCGCCAAGTTGTGGAATCATAATTGGGTTGTACAAACTGGTTATATCTACATTCAATGCTGTAGCGGCCCGTAAAGTGGGTCCCCCCCAGGGCACAATATTCATAGTACCTGCACCAAGCGCAACTACCGCAGCCAATACCCTGCGATCCATTCCCAACTTATCAAATAACGGAAGCATGGCCGGTATGGTTATTAAAAAAGTCACAGCACCTGATCCATCCAAATGTACAATCATTGACAGAATAGCTGCTCCTATGGTAATTTTAGTCGGATTGCTTCCAACTAACCTCAAAATAAAATTGATAATTGGATCGAACATCCCGGCATCGGTAAGCACTCCAAAAAACATAATAGCAAAAATAAACATGGCTGCAACCGGCGCTATTTTCTTAATTCCTGCTATAGCAAAATCTGCCGTTTCAAAACCAAAACCTGCTAGTAAAGCCCCAATTATTGGAATAACAATTAGTGCAGTTAAAGCAGTTACCTTTTTTGTTAAAATTAAAACAAGGACTACAACAATTATAAATATGCCGGAAAATAACAACAATGCTACTTAGGTATTAGTATTTAGTTTTCTGCTTTTTTTAATTGCTTGAATTTAAAGGACAGCCATTATTCCCACCATACTGACAAATCAGGAAAGTGGGAATAATGACTTTTACTTGTAACAGACTAATTTACAGTTTCTATTTGAATAATTGAGGAGCAAACTCAGTTAAATAGTCTCTCCAATTGGTCCATACGTGGCCACCTTTGCTTTCCACATAGGTATATTTCATTCCCAGTGAATCCAGTTTTGCCCTGTAATCCTTATCCAGATTGTACAAAAAGTCTTTATTCCCAATACCTATCCAATAAAGTTTTAGGCCGTTTTTAATCTGCGTTTTCAATGTTTCGTCGAAATTATCATAAACTTTGGATTGTACTTTCGGATCAGGCATAATTGCTGCCGAAAATAAACCCACGTAATCAAACATATTTGGATAGTAGCGCGAGATATGCAATGAATGGAATCCACCCATTGAAAGACCGGCAATGGCACGGTCAGCTTTATCAGCTTTTACACGATAGTTTTTCTCCACAAAATTGATGATATCCATAAATGAAGCTATATATTCTCCATTCATGGTTTTGGGTACCATAAACTGAGGCTTGTAAAAACCTGCAGGTCCTTCACCGGGAGCTGCTTTTTGAATAACATTACCATTGGGCATCACCACAATCATAGGAACAACTTTTCCCTGAGCAATCAGATTATCCATAATTTGTGACAACCGGCCCAAAGCCATCCATGCTTCTTCGTCGCCACCGGCACCGTGTAATAGGTATAAAACCGGGTATTTATCTTTAGAATTTTCGTATCCGGGTGGTGTATAAATGGTAATTCTACGTTCCATTTTTAAGCCGGGTGAATCATACCACCGACGAGTCACAGTACCATGAGGAACATCGTTCACTTTATATAAATCGGCTTTACCACCGGGAACCAGGAAAATATCCATTACAGAGGCCACATCCCTTACTTTATATACATTATTGGGATCGGTAGTACTCATTCCATTAACAATGAATGAATAGTTATAAATATCCGACGGTAACACCTCAGATGTAAAGGTCCAAACTCCTTTATCCCCTTTGGTCATATTTGCTTTCCCGGGAGCATCAAACACACCCCATTGTGTTTTCATTTTTACGGTAGGTAAAAAGTCACCGGTAATTTGAACCGAGTCGGCATTTGGGGCCATAAGCCGGAACGTAACGGTATTATCTTTATTTATTTCGGGTGATTTAATCTGTTGCCCACCCCATAAAGACTGTTGGGCATTCATGCTAATTACAGAGATTAACATGAATGCCAATAAAAATGCATTTTTTAATTTCATTTGATTTTCTATTTAATATTAATTTTTAATTGATTACTGAATTGTAATGGGCCCCGAATAGGAAGCTTTTACATTACCTGAATCCGTGGTTACATCGGCAGTTATGGTATAAGTGTCCCCGTCCACAGAAACTTCCACCGTACCCGCTGATATGGCTAAATCGGAAGCCACATCATCCGTAACTGTTCCCCAAACTGAACCCCAGGTTCCTTCGCCATAAGGATTAGGATAACCGGCAGTACAATCGCCAACGGTTGCTGTTGTATTATCAACTATGTTATAAGTGCCTGCTATTAAAGTAGCTTCATCTCTGTTAAAGTCAATGGAGATGTAATTACCATTGCCCGCAAAATCGTAACCATAAGTAGTTGCATTGTATGTACCGGTAACATTATCGGTGGCTATTTTAACAGTAACAATATAACCTGTTCCACCATAAAGGCTTAAATCGAGAGCAGAAGCTGCTATCAGGTTGGTTAAAGAAACGTCATTGTTGCCGCCTCCACCGCCTCCGGCAACAGGAACATCGGTAAAAGAGAAACTTCCGGTTTCGGCTAAATTCTGCCAGGTTGCACCACTTGATGATATAAGCGCATCAACATCCAGCAGAGCCAAATCGCTACCTGAAATTGATAAAGTACCTCCATTATCTACAACGTGTATTACACTTCCCGCACGAATATACTGATTTTCACCAGCATCTGCATACCAACATCCGGCATAGCTAATGTCAGTACCCATTCCCCACCACGACCAATCGATATAAGCTCCGTTATTTGCATCTCCAATTACAACGTCAACCACGGTTCCGTCAACCACATTATAATCACCTGACAAATCGGTAGCACCTTCAGTAGTAATTAATTCAAATTGAGCCACCGTATCATTGCTTGCATTAACAATTTTTATAACATTTAACTGCGAACCGTCAATTACTGTTCCAGCCCAACCATAAGTGGCCGGTGCCGTTACGGTAACTACATAAGTAAATTCACTTCCTGATCCACCACCGTCAATTTCTGTAGCTTTCTGAATATCTAAACTACCCGGAGTTTCCAGGTTTGACCATGTTGCCCCGCTGGATGCAATAAGAGCCGGGACATCTAATATACCCAGATTAGTACCTGTAATGGTCAACGTACCGCTTTCATCAGCAATGGTAATACCTCCTTCGCCTTCGCGTAAAAACATTTTTTCGTCGGCTTTAATATACCAGGAGCCACCTTCCATTGTGCCGGTGCCGCCCCACCATGTCCAATCAAGATAATAACCATTATTTACCTGGCCTATGGCATCAATACCGTCTTTTATGGTATATGTTCCTGAAAGTGAGGTGGCATTTTCATCGGCAATAACCTCAATATAAGCAAACAGCACATCGTCGGCATAAACCGTAATTTTGTGTTTGGTTGCCCCGGTTATTTCAAGCGTTCCGTCGGACCCACCCATGGCCGGAGTTTCAGTTTCATCACTGTAAGTATAAGTGGGTACATAGGGATCGGGTTCATAAGCAATGGTAAATGCTGCGGTAACTTTAATTACCGACTCATCTGCCATATAAAGGATCCCGTTCATGGTATAACTGCTATCCTCGCTCTGAACAGTTAATGTTCCGCTCGCAATTTGCTGACCATTAAAAGTAGAACCATCGCTACCTATTAAATAGGTTTTTTTTGCTGCGGTAGTACTTGGTGTGAAATCAGAAGCCGGCAGGAAGTAATCGCTGCCAACAAACTTCATATTCAATGAATTTGATTCAGCATCTTTCAGGTTAACTGAAAAAATATAGAGCGAACCCTCTTTAACTTTCGCTTGAGAATCAAGTACGGTAAAATCATACTCTCCCGGTGGGGTATACATTCCACTCAGGGGATCAATGGCATCCTCCTTACACGATACAAGCGCATAAGCTGATGTCAATAGAAATATAAATAATTTCACTGCTGTTTTCATATTTTTAATATTTAATAATTTAAGTTCTGATTTGTTAGGTATTCTCCGATGCGTTCCAACGCCATTTCAAGTGATTTTTGCCAAAAACCCCAATCGTGAGTTCCTTCGCGGGTAATATACTCGTGGTTAAAACCTGCTGAAACCAATTTTTCATGCACGGATTGATTTGAGGTAAAAACCAGGGGATCAGAAGTTCCACAATCCATGGTGTACCCTGGTAAACTGTCAAAAGAATCGTAGCTTGTAATAATATCGGCTATAGATGGTGTGGTTGAAGTACCAACGCCCTCAACAGCGCCACTCATCGAATAACAATACATAAATTTATCCGGATAAGTAAATGCATAATATGAAGCTCCATAGCCTCCCATCGACAGGCCGGCAATAAAGCGTGTTTCGCGTGAATCAATTATGCGATACGTTTTTTCTATGTATGGCAAAAACTCATCCCAAAAATAGGTTTCGTATTTTAAACCGTTTTGATAACCGTCAACATAAAATGTATTGAATGCATCGGGCATAACAACAATCATCGGGGGAATTATTTCATTTTTGATGGCATCCTGTACCATCTGTTTGGCATTGCCTTGTTCCGCCCAGTCGTTGTTGTTGCCATTCATACCGTGAAACAGGTATAATACAGGATAATATCGATCCGTATTAACATAATAGTCATTTGGCAATATAATGTTGTATTTCATGGTTTGGTTAAGCACCATACTGGTAATATTCCTATCTGCCAACAGGCTGATATTGTCTGTTATTATTAGGGGTACTTCTTTTTCATTTTTACATCCTGCCAACAGGAAAATAATACCTATAACGAATAACCATGTTGTCCTTTGTATCTTGCTAATAATCATATTATGTTTATTATCCTGCATATACCTGTATTTATTACCAACCACTGTTTTGCTCAATACTTTTGTTTAGCTGTATCTCGGTTGAAGGAAACGGAAAAAATTCATTCTTATCCTGAAAACCATATTTTCCTTCGGTATTTCCGGTCGATTTGTAAGTAACTGTTCCATTGGAAGCCATTACAGGATATTCTTTGCCCTGGTTAGCCAAAACAGTTTTGGCATCGCCCCAGCGAATCAAATCCTGGTAGCGCACATCTTCAAAGCAAAGCTCCAGCCTGCGTTCAGTTTTAATAGCATCCATTGTGGCAGTAACATTGGCTAGTTGAGCGCGGTTACGTATCATATTTAGATAAGTATCGGCTTTGCCCTGGTTGCCGGCCATCAGGTTTGCTTCTGATGCCATCAACAATACATCAGCATAGCGCATAATCTGAATATTGTGATCCCAGGTGTAATTATAACCAAGGGCTGGTACTCCATCCGCAGTTACTCTGTTTTTCCAGAATAAATAGCCCTCACAAATAATTGTCTTACCTGCATCCATGCTTACACCCATATCCTGAACTTGTTCATAGGTTTTCATAGTAAGATTCAGGCGATAACCATCGGCACCTTCTTCAGCCACAAATGCATCATACAAACCCTTTTGAGGAACACAAAATCCCCATCCAAGGTCAGCCAGACCTAACAATGTAACCGGTGTGGTCGTAAATCGGTCAGTCCGCCAGTGGATCATTAAATGCCAAAAGTCAAAATTATTCCACACATTGTTATCATCCACCACCCGGTTCAGTTCGAACATCGACTCACTATTATTTTTGTTGTCAAAGGCAAATATTTCATCATAAGCACCCTGGTATAATTCATAGAGATTGGAACTTATTACTTCCTCAAAAGAAGCAGCCGATTCCGAATATTTTTTCTCATACAGGTAAGCTTTGCCTAACAATGCCTGTGCAAATTGTTCGGTAACCCGGTAAACTGTTTTATCGTTAACATCTGATTTTTTTACCAAACTTCCTGATGCAATAGCTTCTGTCAAATCTTTTTCCACAAGTGCCCACAATTCAGTCGGGTCGCCATTTGGCATCTGATATTCTGAAGGACTTAACGGATGATCAACCAAAGGAGGTGTACCCCACATTGAAATTAAATCGATGTAGGCAAAAGCCCGGAAAACCTTGGCTTCAGCAACCATTTGTTTTTTAAAGTCAGTATCGGGTTCAATATATTGCAATACAATATTAGCACTGTAAATTATATTGTAATAGCTTTGGAAACATCCTGATAAAAAAGCATGTTCAGGACTGTAAGTAAATTCATTCATTTTTTCCAGATCCGAGTTATCACCACGGTCAGATCCCCCGGCCCATATATCGTCAGAACAGATATTTTTAAGGAATTTGTAATTATACTGCATTCCAATCAATTCCAGATAAATAGCTGTTACAGCCCCATCTGCACTTTCATCGGAGCCATAATATTCTTCTAAGCTTAGTGCTCCTTTTTGTTCGATATTAAGTTCTTTTTCGCACGAGAAGGTTGAAAACATTATCGTTGCGATTACTATATAATTGAATATTCTTTTCATATTCCTAAGAATTTTAAATTATTGATTAGAATGACAGGTTTAAACCAAATATCACCTTTTTCGAGGTGGGATAGCTACCCTTGTCAACACCCAATGCATTGCCAACTCCTGTAACCTCAGGATCGAAACCAATATATTGGGTAAAAGTGAAGAAATCTTCAAGTGAGGCATAAACCCTAAACTTATTTATTTTAAGCTGGGCAAGTACTGATTTGGGAAGGGTATAACCCAATTGAATTTGTTTTATTTTAAAATACGAACCATTAAAAATCATTGCTGACGAGGTATAGTATTTATCCAAATCATTCGCTCCGGCACGGGGTCTTGTACCTGTTGGGCTATCTGCTTTCCAGCGATCCTCAGTAAAATAAGTCAGACTATTTACAGCATAATCGGTACGGTTAAGGCAGGCAAATATGTCGTTTCCTTGCGAACCCTGTCCGAACAATATAATATCGAATCCTTTATAATCGGCATTTAAAGTAATACCATAGGTCATATCCGGAATTCCTTTGCCTAACATCACCCTGTCGTCGTCGTTGATAACGTTGTCGCCATTCTGGTCAACAAAAACCGGGTCGCCAGTAGCAGCGTCAATTCCCTGAAATTCGTAACCATTAAAATACCAGGCAGGTTTACCCACTTCGAAACGGGTAATACCACTGGTGGTATGGAAACTTGCACCGGCAATGTAATCCAATGATTGATGTATATTGGTAACTTCGTTCTTAATAGTAGAAACATTACCCCTTACGCCATAATGAAAATCCTTAATCTTATCCTGCCATCCCAGTTCCAGCTCAATTCCTTTATTCTCAATATTACCGGCATTTATAGGTGAGGCTGTATTTCCAACAATGGTTGAAGGTGTAATACCTGTAACAATTAAATCTTTAGTCTTTTTGTTAAAATAATCAAAAGCCAGACTCAAACGGTTACTCATAAACCTGGCATCAATACCAATGTCGGTTTGTTCCTGGGTTTCCCATTTTAACTCCTCGTTTCCGGTTGTTGATGGTTTGTAACCAATGTTATATACCGGCTCAGATGTAAATGGATAACTTCCTGTACTTGCTACAGATGGCAAATATGCATAGCCTCCCAGTCCGGCTAGTGAACCATTTTGTCCCCAGCTGGCACGTAATTTCAAATGGTCAATTATATGCGAGGTGCTTGCCATAAATTCCTCTTTAGAAATCACCCAACCAAGCATACCTCCGGGGAAATAACCCCAACGGTTTTTCAGCGGAAGAAACGCTGAATCAAAAGCATCGGCACGTAATACAAACTCTGCCAGGTATTTTTCCTGGTAATCGTAATTCACACGTCCGAAATAAGCATTTTGGGTCTGTAAACCTGGTTCACCTCCGGAAATATCTTTCACGGCTTCAGGCGTGGCATAAGCAAAATAGTAATACCTCGGATCATCCCTAAGTACGCCTAAATTATCATCGCTTCCTGTTTTGCTCCCCGATACTCCGTAAGAACGGATTTTGGTAAATGATGTACCCAATGTGGCTGCCACATTATGACTGCCAAACGACCGTCTGTAATTAGCAAAGTTTTCCCACTGAATACGGGTATTGGTATAGGTAGATGCATTAAGCGAAACAAAATTACGATAAGCCATCGAGTTGGCATAGTAATCCTCAGAGTAACCATAGCTTTCCGATGCTCCAAGCAGGTATGAAAAACGTGAGGTAACAACCAGTCCTTTTATCGGTTTAAGGTTTAAATATGATGTTCCATTGATATTATAACCAGAATTTAAAGTATAGTCCCTGTCTCTCATGATTAATGGATTGAGGTTCTCACTGGTTAAAAATGGTGAAACCCCATAATAATTACCATTGCCATCGCTTAAAAGTTCACCAACCCCGGTAGCACGATAATTTGCCAGGGCAGCCGACATATTATCTGGCATATTGTCCTCGGTGTAAGTAACGGCCGTCATGGGATCGAGCTGTAAAGTACTCAATATGAGCGAACCATATTCTGATCCTTCCGATACGGCCCTTCTTTTATAGTACTCAATTTGATTATTGGTTCCTATTTCAAGCCAGGGTTTAATATTGTAACTGGTATTAATCATACCGGTGTAACGCTTATATATATCTGCATCGCCTACAACCATACCGTTGTTGTCGAGCATGCTGCCCGATACATAATAATTCCCTTTTTCGTTGCCTCCCTGAAAACTCAGGTTATGACGTTGCATTATTGAGGGCTCAAAAATTTCATGAATCCAATCTGTGTTTTGTTTAAAATCCCAATACTGGTAAACCCGGTCCATATTGAATTTACCGGCCTCCACAAAATAGTCGATAAATTGCTCTGAATTCATTACTTTAGGAGTCTTGCCAAGGCTTTGTGAAGTTAACTGGTAATCGTAAGAGATAGTACCCGTTCCAATTTTTCCTTTTTTAGTTGTAATAAGAATAACACCATTACCGGCTTGCGCTCCGTAAATAGCTGCCGATGCTGCATCTTTCAAAATCTCCATGCTCTCAATGTCATTGGGTTCAATACCGGCAATTGAAGATGCAATACGTCCGTCAACCACATATAAAGGTGCTATGGCATTGTTTGAATTAATACCCCTGATACGAATCGTTGGTGAACTACCAGGAGATGCTGAAGATGAATAAACCTGGGCACCTGCTGTTTTACCTGCAAGAGCCTGAAGTGGGTTGGAAATGGTACGGTTTTCCATGTCCTCCGTTTTAACTTGCGAGATGGCACCGGTAACATTACTTTTTTTCTGTACACCATAACCCACAACCACAACTTCATCGATGTCGGTAATTTCAGTTTCCATTTTTACGTCAATTTCTGTTTTCCCCAAAACAGATACTTCCTGAGATTTCATCCCTATAAATGAGAATACCAGGATAGCATTGTCAGGGACATTCTCCAATGTGAAGTCTCCTTCAGCACCAGTAATAGTCCCCAAGGTAGTTCCCTTTATTGTAATTGTAACTCCCGGAATCGGAAGGTTCGCAGCATCTACAACAGTACCCTTAACTGTTTTTTGTTGCTGTAATGTTGTCTCACCTGCAAAAACTGTAAATTGGAAGGCAATAAACAGTAATAACAGGGACAAACCCCTTTTACAACATAATCCCCTATTGTTAAATAAGGATGTAAAGAAGTAAATCTTTTGTTCCATAATTTTAGATTTAGTTAATAATTGTCTAGCGTTATTTGTTAGCGTTTAAAACCCTTTAAAAGGAAATGAATTGGCAATCTCCAATAATTCCTTATCGTGATTGTACTTCATTTCACAAGTAGTATTTAATATCATAGTGGCCCTGTTTTCGTTGGTAAAAGGTTCCCATTTGGGAAGATCGTCGGTGTTTGGATTCCCGGTGTAAGCAAATTGAATCCACGCACTACTTATTTTATCGGCCAATGCCATTGCTTCTTTCCCTCCCCCGGTCATTTGGTTACAGCGTTGAATATTATCAAAAACAAAGGGCAGGTCCATACAATGTGTCGATCGAAAAATTCCATTTAATACCGGCGATTGCCATGTAAATAAATAAGTATATACCTTAGCTTCTTGCTGATTGCATTTTAAAATGGCGTGCTTAACTGCGGCTGGTCTGAAGATTAAATCGATATCTAATAAATCTTTAGAAACATATTGCGGATAAGCTTTTTCAAAGGCTGCAATAAACTCATTCGTCCTGTCGCCATATTTCTTTTTCAGTTCTTTAACAGCACCCTCTCTGTCAATATTCCTTAAAGCCGGGATGTATGTGCTTGCGGTAAATTCATTTAAAGTGGTCCCCACGAGTAAAGGAATATCTTTAGAAATCTCAAATGATTTCGGATCGGATGGCTGATTGGGTAAAATATCACCATCAACCGTTGGTGCCCAACCAAAAATAAATGGGTAAAATCCTTCCTCAGCCGCTTGCTTACGCACCATTTGAACCGCTTTATTTCCGGCTTCCAGTAATTTATCATAGGGATATTTCTGAAGTTCATCAATCTGCGATGATTTCAGATGTAATTCCTCCATTACCTTGCAGCCAATCATTCGTGAGTATTTCGACTCCATAGTATTAAGGAGCGAACCGCTTTGTACTATTGCTTTTTGAAAAAGGCCTTTGGCTAGAGGGGATGCCATTAAGGTGACTACTTTACCTCCTCCACCCGACTGTCCAAAAATGGAAACGTTTGCAGGATCACCACCAAAGTTAGCTATGTTGTCATGTATCCATTGTAAAGCGGTAATTATATCAAGTAATCCTGCATTACCCGAATGAGCATACTTTTCGCCAAAGGCCGACAAATCCAAAAATCCAATAACATTTAATCTATGATTGAGAGATACTAAAACAACATCACCTTTTTTACTTAATGCAGCACCATCATATGATGGTAATTCCTGCGATGAACCGGCAGAATAGCCTCCTCCGTGCAGCCAAACCATTACAGGACGCCTTTTCTGATCGTTAATTCCCTGGGTCCAGATATTCAGTCGCAGACAATCTTCGTCAGCATGACCATCGTCCCAGTCAAAAACAAAAGCCTGCTCATCACTTTGCCAGCCTGTACGTTTACCTTGTGGGCAAACAGGCCCGTAAGCCCTGGTGCTTTTTATACCTTCCCACTTTCGAGTTTTATGGGGAGGCATAAAACGTTCCGCTTCAGCATAAGGAATACCTTTATATATATAGGTTCCATTTTCAATATATCCGGCTACTTTACCCGATTCTGTTTCAACAACCACATCCTTGTCAGTTGTAATAATTCTGGTATTCGATTCCTTTTTGATTTGTTTTACACGATTTCCCGTACACGAAAACAATCCGATAAAAATTATGAAATAAAAAATGGTAAAGTGCAACCTCATGTGTAAGACATTAAAAACTACAATAATTCATCTTACAATAATATTAAAAGCCCTATAGTCCTATTTTTTAGAATGTTCAATAATATTTTGTGTTTGTTTAAAATAGCTTTTCTATTTGTTCAAATTGTTGTGTATTTGTTTAAAAGTTGTCGTTTAACATGAAAGCGATGATTCTAATATTATATATTTGTGTTCACCACACTAAACTCTGTTTCCGATGAAGGGCAGCATTTTTATTTTTTTGACATTTATGTGTTCTTTGATTGTATCAGGGAGCACCATAACCCCTTCTGAAATAGTAGAAAACAGGGTAACCATAGCCAATAATCTTTCAAATCAACAGGTAACCTCCATTGCTGAAGATGCTTTGGGTCATATTTGGATAGGAACCATACGGGGATTAAATAAATATAATGTTTTTGAGTATCAGCAGTATTTTAATACCAACGATTCACTAAGCGTAAGCGACAACCGGATTAATCAAATTTATAAAGACTCCAAAAATCAGCTTTGGATTGCCACAATCAACGGGATTTGCAAGTATAATGACCAGGATTGTTTTGATCAGGTTCCCATTGAAAGCTCAAGTCAAAATGCTATTTACTTATTTGAAAATCATGATGGAAAGCTATTCCTGAACCTGAACTTTGCCATCTATGTGTACAATGCCGAAACCAACGCTTTTGAACCGGCCATAAAAGACATCGGCTTAAATAATTTGTATACCTTTTGTTTTATCGATAAATCAAATCAGCTTTGGATTGTTAAACCCTTTGAATTATTATGCTATAATACTAATACTTATGAGCTTAAGGCAACATATACTTTTGACAGGCAGGTAACCTTTGCTTACCTGGACGAAAGCGATGACCTTTGGTTAAGTTCCTGGAACCAGATAAATATATTTGATACCAAAACGAATCAGTATATCAAGGTACCCGATGAAATTGCAAACCATAAACTTTTACCCAAATCGATAATTGTCAGGATGTACCCTTACAATAGTTCATCAACTCTTATACAAACGCAAAACGACGGAATTTTCCTTTACAACCATATTAACGGAAGCATTGTACATCAATCTGAAAATGGCTTTCCTTTTGAAGTTCCCGATGTTGAAATAACTACCTTTTTTACTGACTCGCAAAAAAACCTGTGGATTGGATCCTTCGATCATGGGTACTTTACCCGTTATAATTATAAAAAACAGTTTAATTCAAACAGCTTTTTAAATTCTAAACTCGAAGGAAAATCGGTAATTGCCATAGCTAACGATAAAAATAGCAATTTATGGATGGTAACCCGATCAAACGGCTTGATTATATACAACAACCAAACCCACAAATTTAAAAATATCAGCAATTCTGATCTTTTCTCTTTCCGAAAAACCCATTTTCTTCATAAGGCAACAAAACTTATGGTTGATAAGGATAACAACATCTGGATTTTATCAAACTGGATTTTATTACGTACCCGTTTTGAGAATGGAGAGGTTGTAATTAAAAAATGGTACTATTTCCCAAGCGGAATTATGTCGATAACCCAGGACCATAAAGGAACCATTTGGTTAGGTGGCCTGAATGAAAATATTTATACGTTGCGCCAGGGCGAATCGGAATTCCAGCCATTTCACCTGTATGGAAAAGAATTTAACTTTACCCCAACCATGATTACCCTGTCGACAGGTAAAATATTGATTGCCTCGTTTGATAAAGAATTACAGCTTATTGACCCGGATACATGGAAAGTAGCAACGGTTCCTATCCGGCATTTAATAACTAATTTTAAGTTTGTTCCGGTTCACCTGTTTGAAGATTCCGAAGGGGTGGTATGGATTGGGACGGTAAAAAGCGGATTATTTCGTTACGATCCCGGGCAGAATAAAGTTGAAGCAATTAAAGGCCCTGCCTGTTCCGATATTACCAGTATTACCGAAGATGTTTCAGGAAACATTTGGGTTGGTACACTGTACGGTTTAAGTAAATACGACCGCACTACCAATAATTTTTTAAACTATTATAAAACCGATGGAATAGGGGGTAACCAGTTTAACGAGCAAAGTGTTTGCCGCATGCCCGATAATTCACTCATTTTTGGAGGCACTCACGGTATAACTTACTTTAACCCTATCGATATTGGATACAAAAGAACAGTGCCTTTGCTTTTTGAGAATTTGAAAATCCACAATAAATTAATGTCACCGTTAAGTACTAATGTAATTGACAAAATTTTAGCCTACAATCCTGAAATTAATTTGAATTATGATCAAAACAGTTTCACTATTTCATTTACAGCCATTGATTACAGTGAGTACGAAAGAATAAAATACGCCTATAAACTGGAGGGCTTTGATAATATCTGGATTGAAGCGAATAAAAACCACCAGGCCTATTATTCCAATATTCCGGCTGGCAAATACACGTTTAAAGTTAAATTATATAATGACGAGAATACGGTAACCCCGACAGAGAAGGCAATTTCGGTGAGAATAAAACCAGCACCGTGGTTTAGCTGGCCGGCCATACTATTTTATATGATTATTATTTATGGCGTTGGCTATTTGTTTTATCGCAACCTAAAAAGGATTAAAATAAACAAGGACAAAGCTTTACAGGCCGAAAGGGAAAGGGAACAGGAACATAAAGTGAATAAAATGAATATGAGTTTCTTCTCCAATTTAAGTCATGAATTCCGTACCCCGTTAACCATGATTTCAGGACCGGTCTCTATACTGGCAGCTGATAAGTGGTCCAACCCCGAGTCAAAGAAACTGCTTTATATTATTCAGCGAAATGTGAATCGGATGCTGCGCCTCGTAAACCAGTTAATGGATTTTAATAAACTGGAAAACGACACCTTAAAGCTTAAAGTTAAACTCACAGATATTATTCAGGAGCTGAATCAATTAATTGAAGTATTCACGCAAAATGCCAATGAAAAAGGTATTGAGCTTAGCACCTACGGTCTTGAAGATAACTTTGTTATGTGGCTCGACGGCGATAAGCTTGATAAAATTATGTCCAATCTCATTTCCAATGCCTTAAAGTTCACCAAAAGTGATGGTGAAATTAAAATTTCGTTCGATATAATAACCCGTGAAGCCGCTGAAGAACTATTTAAAATACCTGAGGAAAATAAGGGCATGCAATTCGTAAAAATAAAGGTAAGCGATACCGGAAAGGGCATCCCCGAAGATAAACTCGATAAAGTTTTTGAAAGGTACTACCAGCTTGATAATCAAACCCGTGAATTTTATAACTGGGGTACAGGAATTGGTTTATACTATTCCCGCTGTTTGGTTGAATTGCACCACGGTTTTATAAAAGCCGGCAACCGGACAGAAGGCGGCGCTGAATTCACTTTTATAATTCCTGTCGATGATTTTGTTTATTCAGAAGAAGAACGTTCGGATGAAGATAACGACCCGCAAGGTTATATCAGGACCATTGAAAAAGAGAAACAAAAGGATACAGACGATTCCCTTGAAAACGAAGCATTAAAACCAAAACTGTTGATTATTGATGACGACACGGAAATTATCCATTACCTGAAATCCATATTATCGTCTCAGTATGACATTACTTATAAGTTTGATGCCGAATCAGGCTACAGTTCACTCAAACAGGTGGAACCCGACCTTATTTTATGCGATGTGGTAATGCCCGGCACCGACGGATATGCTTTTACCACCAGGGTTAAGGAAAATCCATCCTATTGTCATATTCCTATTATCCTTGTAACAGCTAAAGCCACGGTCGAAAACCAGGTTGAAGGACTTAACACAGGTGCCGATGCCTACGTTACCAAACCTTTCGACCCGACCTACCTGGTAGCCCTGATCAATTCACAGCTTAAAAACAGAAAAACCATACAAAGCTTACTGGGAAGTACCACCAAAACCGACAAAATTGAAGCAAACATACTGGCTCCGCACGATAATACTTTTATGACCAACCTTTACGATTTGATGGAAAAAGAACTGTCGAATTCAGAGCTGAATGTAAACAGGATTACTGAAGTACTTAAAATTTCGCGCACTAAATTTTATTACAAGGTAAAGGGCCTTACCGGTGAAAATCCAAATGTGTTTTTCAAAACCTATAAATTAAACCGGGCTGCTGAGTTAATTCTGGAGGGGCACCATAATATATCGGAAATTGCTGATATTACAGGGTTTAGCACACCTTCGCATTTTTCAGTCAGCTTTAAAAAACAGTTTGGGGTTTCACCCAGCGATTATCATAAAATGAGTTAAATATACCCAGGGGGAAATAAACAACGTTTAGTATATGCAAAGTAGGCGATTGCGGGCTTCAAACCTATCAAACCGTTACAATTTTGAAGCGGTTTACAACAGTTGAATTTAGTACCATTTCGCCTATTTTGTATATACATTGTTATGTTATGTTCAGTTTATCTTATTTTATTAATTATTTTGAGCTTTAACAAGCTCTTTAATAAGATGATGAACTTTAGTACAAGGGCATTGTAAATGAGGTGGTTTTATCACTTTAGAATGAAAATCTTCTAATTTTACAGCTCGTTCAATTGCTTCATCCAATTTACCTTTCATTTTTTGGTAGGTAATTTGAATAAATCGATTTTTCGACTTCATTGTATTATAATAATCGAATTTATCATTCTGTAAAATCGGTTCAGTAGGATAAAGTGTTCTTAATATTTCAGTTAATCTTGAATAATATTTTCTTCTATTTTTATATTCAGGATCTTCAGGATTGACTTCTTCAAAATGCAATAAAACCCAAAGTTCAAAATCATCGTTACTCCAAGCTGTGTTAATACCTTTTGAATTTGCATTAGTTATTGAATCGTTAAATGCAGTATCTTTTTGATCATTTTCTTCCTTATCACGATCAAAAACACACCAAACTTGGGCTCCATCATCTAATTTTAGCACTTCTTTTCCTTCACTTGTTACTTCAATCAAATCATTTTTTCTAAAATATTCTGTTGCAATATCTACCTGTGCATGATGTTGTTTTGTATTACCAAGCGTTGATACTTGAACATTTTTTCTTTTAAATAATTCAAAATATGCTGGCTCTACAGCTCCATCCTCACAGAATATAATAAAAGTGCTTTTTGAGTTAGCATCCCTTTTATCATCTTCTTTAATTTCCCAAGGTTCCTTCATATTGTCTTGCACCTGAATTTGTAAATTGAGAAAGAACTGGTAAACTACCATAAAATCCAGCTAAATAATGTTTAGCAAAATCTGCGTCTTTGCGTATTCCTTTTAAGTCAGAAAGCGAATATAATCTTGTTGATTCATTTAATTCTTTTTCAGCAAAATAAAATTGATCTCTTCTCATCAGAGTTGGAGTCATAAGGTTAGTATCATGACTTGTAAATAAGAGTTGTACTTTGGACTTATTTATATTCGGATCATTAAACATTTTTATTAAAGAAATTAGTAATGATGGATGAAAATTACTATCAATTTCATCTAAGATTATAAGACCGCTAACATCAATATTAAATGCATGAATTAGCAAACCTGCTAAATCAAATAATTTTTTTGTGCCTTCCGATTCATGATATTGCATATTTAAAACAACTTCTTTCGATTCATCATGACAAGCAGTTTTTGTTAAAAATAATTTATCTATTGGGTATTTATTTCTTTTTATGTACTCATCTTCTATACTGTAATTAATATCTTTATAACTTAAACCAAATGATTTTAAAAAATCTATAAACTTTGCTTTTAGTTCTTCATTTTCAAGTTGACGGATCGAATGAAAACGATAAAAATCGTTCCTAAAACTAAACTTTGAGGCTATGAAACCTTTAATTGTATTTCTAATTTTTGCGCAAATATCCCTATTATAGGAAGCGGCATGTGTTAGGAACAAGGTATGCTCGTATTCTAAGGATGCAATATTTTCTCCACCAGGAAGATTGGATTTATCAATTTCTAAATTCTTTCGAACAAAATATTTTACTTGATTTTTATTTTTTGGGCCAAATAACCATTCATTTGTTACTATTTCATTACTTGAGTTTTCATCATTATTTGGTTTTATATTTTTTTTAACGGTAAAACCATACCGATATTTTTTCCCTTCAATTATGACAACGATTTGAAAAAAAGATTCAGTATCCTCAAAATTATCTTGGTATAGAAAAGGTTGAGCCAATTTGGAAAGTCTTGATTCTGGACTTGGTAACTCAGCAATCGTTTCACAAAAATATTCAAGTGCTTTTATAATATTACTTTTGCCGCTTGCATTTGCACCATAAATACCAATTGTTTTTAATATTCTATTTTCCCCATCAATACAAATATTATTTACATCCACATTTGCATTTTCAGCAGAGCTATCTAAATTAGTTGCTGCAAAACTTATTGTTTGCAGATCATACATCGATCTAAAATTCTTCGCACTAAATTCAACTATCATAAAATAATTAATTGTATAAATTATTCAAATATACATTTTATACAATGAAATATACTATAATTTAATTCAAATTTGAAGAAATATTGCAAAAGTCAGGATAATTACTCTTTCTTATTGAACATAACTAGTATATAAAATGCACCTATCCGCTTTTAAATAATTAAAAGCATTTATTAAACGTTTAACCTTTTTAACATAAATAAAAGTAAGACCCCAAAAGAATATTTCCAAAATTTTGTGATACCTGGCCATACGGGGTGGGATATTTGGTCGGTTTTCAGGGATATTCGGAAATCAGGCTTTTTAGGAGGTTAGGGAAAATAACAGGTGAACATAACTTTCAGGGGTTTTCAGCCGACACTATTTTTAATTACACCTTATGTACTTATTATTACACCTCTCCCTTCTTTTATCCAATTAAATTTGCCCCGAAATCTATCATTTACAAATTGAAGAAACAGTTTATATTTTTAAGTATCGTATTATTTTGTCTGAATATCTGGGTGTGTTCAGGTCAGGATATACTATCACTTAAAACCCGGGAAAACTTTTCACAAAAACCAATCCTGGATCTTATATTAGTTTTTGAGCATGATTATAACGTTAGGTTTTATTATAAAAATGATTGGATAAAATCAATAATCATTCCGGATGTTCAAACTGGATATACCTTGAAACAAATTCTTGAGGTATGTTTAAACAGTTATGGTTTATCGTATATGTTGGTTCAGAACAATGGTGTGGTTATTTTACCCAACGATTACCGGTATTATAATGATAATACCGAAGATTTAGTCAAAGTTATCGGAAACCCTCTTGACAAAGGCAAATACACGCTTAATAAAGTAGAAGGATTTGTTTTGTTTGGTAAAACTGGGGATCCCATACCGGGTGCCATCGTAACTGATAAAACGACTAATAAGAAAACTGCCACGGATAATCGGGGATATTATTCATTAAATCTGCCGGGAGGAAAAACCAAACTTGAGTTTGCATTTATGGGTCTTGAAACCAAAATTATGGATGCAGATATTCTGGGTCCGGGAAAGCTGGATGTGGAACTTATGGAAGCGCCTATTGCCATTGATGCGGTTAACGTATCCGCAAATAGCGGGAAGAATAACGTTGAAAGAACCCAAATGGGTTTGATACGGATGGATATTAAAAGCATCAATAAATTACCTGTTTTAATGGGCGAACCCGATGTAATAAAAAGTATGACCCTTTTACCCGGTGTTAGCACGAATGGTGAAATGTCATCGGGGTTTAATGTCAGAGGAGGTAAAACCGACCAAAACCTTATTTTGCTTAATGATGCCCCTTTATACAGTACCTCTCATATATTTGGCCTGTTCAGTGCCCTAATTCCCGATGCGGTAAGTTCGGTAAAATTATATAAAGGCACTCAGCCCGCAAACTTTGGCACCCGTGTTTCAGCGGTTATGCAAATTGATTTAAAAGTACCCGATTCAACAAATATTAAGGGTAAAGCGGGCCTGGGAATACTTAACAGCACCTTATTTGTTGAAGGGCCGGCCAACAAGAACAAAAAACTGTTGTTTTTATTTGGCGGTAGAACCACTTATTCTAATTGGATCCTTAAAAGGATACCTGACAGGAATATCAAGGATAGCAAAACCAACTTTTATGACCTTATCGGTAAAGTTGATTATAAATTTGACCGCAAAACAAATATTTCAGTTTTTGCTTATAATAGCAGTGATGCCTTTCGGTACGCTACAATTAATAATTTCAAATATCGAACATTAAATGCCGGCACCAACTTTCACCATTATTTTAGCAATGCATCATCTATAAAGTCATCGGTAACTTATTCGAATTATACGAGTGAGCTTGGCTATATCGAAAATCCGGCCAATGCGCTTGTGGTTGAGTCGGGTAATCAGCAGATTAACGCCCGTTTTGACTGGAGCCTGAATTTAGATAAGCATGAAATTATGGCCGGTGCTGAGGGTATTGTTTATACATTAAATCCTGGAGTACAGAGGAAGCTGGGTGCTGAGTCGAATGCAAATGAAAATAGGCTGGACGAAGAACACGCCATTGAAACCGGAATATATATTAACGATAATATTAAACTATTCGATAAAGTCAGTCTGTCAGCCGGGCTGCGCTATTCCTGGTACAGTAAATTTGGAGCAGGTACTTCGTACATATATGATCCGCAAGTAACAAAAAATGAGAATTCGGTTATTGATTCGGTAGTACATTCAGGAAATGATTTAATAAAACCTTATCACGGGCTTGAACCACGATTAGGAGTGAAATATGCCCTGAACAGTTCCAGTGCCTTGAAAATTAACTTCTCTCAAACATTTCAGTATCAACACCTAATTTCAAATACGGCATCTTCCATGCCCTCCGATTACTGGAAATCGGCAGATGAAAATATTAAACCACTAAAAAGCGATCAATACGCAATCGGATATTTTAAAAACTTTTTGGATAATCAAATTGAATCATCCATCGAGATGTACTACAAAACAACCCAAAATGTACTTGAATATAAGAATGGTGCGGTTTTAATTATGAATCCCAATATTGAACGCGATATTATTGAAGGGTTTTCAAAATCATATGGCGTTGAGCTGATGATAAGAAAAAATTATGGAGACTTAACCGGTTGGATCGGTTATACCTTATCAAGGTCGCTTATTAAAACAAATAGTGATTTCCCTGAGGAGACCATCAATAATGGTGAATTTTATTTTTCACAGGGACACCGGTTGCACGATCTGTCAATTTCATCGAATTACAAACTAACCCGGCGTTGGACTATTGGAAGCAGTTTTGTGTATTACAGCGGCAGACCCATTACCATTCCGGAAGAAAAATATTACGTGCAAGGTATTCCTGTTGTACGGTATTCAAATCGAAATGCCTATCATTTACCGGCCTATCATAGGCTTGATTTAGCCGTTACCTACGAAGGATTTCTACACAAAACCCAGAAAGTTCATCCCAGTTTTACCTTTTCAATTTATAATGTGTATGGTCATAAAAATATTTATTCGGTTTATTATAAACGAGACAGAAATGGTCCTTCAGGCAGTACATTAACATACGACCTGTACCAGTTGACCATAATAGGGGTACCCATTCCATCATTAACCCTAAACTTATCATTCTAAAATGAAGAATAGTTTAATATATATTGCCATTATTTTCATGTTTATAGCGTGCGAGGAAATATATACCCCTGATATTAAAAATAGTGAAAGTCACCTGGTTTTTGACGGGCTGATTACAAATATTACGGGCAGAAATTATATAAGAATATCAGAATCTACGCCTTTTGGAAGCTCTGAGCGCATCCATATATCAGGTTTTAATGTAACAATTGAAGAAAAGAACGGGGCATCGTACCCGATGACTGAAATTGCACCGGGTTACTATGTCACAGATAGTGCTGTTGTGGGTAAAGAAAATGCTGAATACCGGTTTATTGCAACAAGCATAGATGGAGTTGTTTATAAATCATCGTATGAAAAATTGCTTCCTGGTGCAAAAATAAGCGACATATCAGGTAACTATTACCATAAATACTGGATTGCCCCAAATGAATCAGGTACAAATGCTGAATATCAGGAAGATGATATACGAGTGAAAGTATCAAGCGATGCAATTCATAAAACTCCTTTTTATAGATACGAATATGATATAATTTGTCAGAACAGGCAGATTTATCCAAATGTCCATGTCGACACCACAGTATATATTATGATGCCCTTTAAATCGGAAGATTGGAGGTTTTTAAATATTGTAAATGGCAATACCTTTGGGAATTCCCTAATTAAGGAACATACGATTGATGATATTGGCGAAAACCAGTTTTTCAAGCAAGTCAGAATTGATAGTATCGAAATTGACAGCATCTCAGGTGATACTCTTTATCGACCTTCTGATATTATCTATCACAATGACGGCTTCCAGATCAATATAAGGCAGTATTCATTAACTGAAACAGCCTACTTATTCTGGGATGCCATTTCAAAACAAATTAATGCAACCGGACAGTTTTTTGATCCTGTTGAAACACAGGTAACCGGGAATATCACTTGTGAAACGAATCCTGATGAAGCAGTTTATGGCTTTTTTGGAGCATCCGCTATTACCAGTAAAAGTAATTATTTTCGTTTGGGGAATAATATGCATATAGTTTCACATCCGTTGGATACTTTCCCGATTTTAAACGATACATTAGCCAGCTATTTTTATCCTGATATCTGGTATAGAAATATTTACAAATGAATAAGGCTATAATATACATAGTAATTCTGTTTTTGTTTCTGCCGGTTAGCAAAGCATTGGGTTCGAATACAGCGTATGTTAGTTTTTGTATTAATACCGACCGGAATTGTTACGTTTCAGGCGATATCGCATTTTTTAAATTGTATGGTTTAATTAAATCAAATCCTGTAAAAGAACAAACCGTTTATGTTGATTTAGTATCGCGGCAAAACGATTTTATATCAGGAGTTATTTTAAAAATGCGCAATGGTTTGGCCTCGGGATATATTGAAATACCGGATAGCTTAATAACCGGAAAATACAAGTTGCGGTTTTATTCCGATCAATCAAAAAACCTGGAAAGTCCCTTTTTATCCCAGAAAACCATTTATGTTTCAAACCGATTTGGAAAAAACGAACCCATCTACAAAAATGATCTTCAGGAATCAGAAAATGAAACAGATTCCACCCAGCCTTTGATGGAAAATGAATTCTGTAAAATCAGCACCTTAAAAGACACTTTCAGATGTCGTGAAAAAGTAAGTGTTGGTATTGATATTAGTGATAAAGCGGCTTTTGATACCCTTTGGTCATCCATTACAGTTAAACCTTATAATAAAAATGAAATTCGGTTTGCTTCTGATAGCGATAATGAAAATCAAAAAATTACAGCGGCTGAATTTCAGAAACAAAACCTATCAAAACCGGGAATTACCTTAAGAGGTCAATTGGTATATAAATCAACGTCAAATATTGTTAAAAATGCCGTTGTTTTTTTATCGTTTAACGATTCGGTATTTCGCTTTCAATATTCGATGACGGATAATAATGGCGAATTTTGTTTCCATTTAAACCATTATACCGGGATTCAAAAAGTTTATCTTTCAGCCTTTATTCCCTATAATTTACAGCCTTTATTGAACGTACAGTTTAATATCTATCCCAACTTTATTAAATCGGTAAATCAGCAAAAACCCAATGATGAAATTGTAACCTATCGGGCAAGTGTTGATACATTCAATGTCGAAAAGGCCATTATTACCAAAGCGTTTCAAAGCCGGCTTACAAACCATTTAAATTTACCTGAACGCGACAGCAATTTATGGGCACAAAAATATTTCCTGGGAGATAAAACTCATGTTACTTATCCGGCAGAGTACGTCAATTTGCCCGATTTTGTAAGTATTGCAAAGGAAATATTACCGTTTGTACGTTACCGTAAAAATGGCTCAAAAGGCAAACTTTTTATTAATGATGGTGAGTCAGATATAGTTCGGGAAAACCCAATGCTTTTTGTTGATGGCGTACCACTAACAGAAGTTGAACTGATAGAAAACCGGGGAACTGACAAAATCAGAGAAATTGATGTTCGGTGGCGGCCCCGGGTTTTTGGCGATTTGCTTTTTCAAAATGGTATTATCATGATTTGGTCAAACCATCCCGATTTTTGGGATTTAAATACCTCGAAATATATATCTGTATATAATTTAGAATGTTATCAACCTAAAATGGTGCAGCAATATCCTGATTACTCAAAAGCATCACAACATAATTTACCCGATTTCAGGCAAACACTTTATTGGAATGCCGACATTAAAGTTGCAAAAGGACAACCTGCCAGCATTGATTTTTATACATCGGATGAAGTTGGAACCTTTGAAATAGTGCTAAAAGGTATGGATGAAAATGGTGAGCCGGTTACAGTCAGTAAATTAATTAAAGTAGAATGATGACGTATTTATATAAAAAAATACAATTCCTCTTGTTCGCACTATTGCTGAGTTTTGCAGCATTGGCTCAAATTAATTGTACCGAAGAATATCACAACCAGCAATTAACCGGCGACGTTTATGATCCCTATTTTAATGATTATAACGGTAGTCCATTCTTTTTAAACACCACTTTTATCGGCTCTGTTAAACTTAGCTCAGGAGAAATATACAAGGACTTAAAGTTATCGTACGATTTATACAAAGATGATTTTGTTTATTTCAATGAGGCTTTACATGGATGGATATTGATTGATAAAGATATAATTACTGAGGTTTCGCTAGTTGATGATAAGAACCGGCACTATAAAATTATACGTGATCCTTTAAAGCAGGCAACTGGAAATGATCAGTTTTATTTTGAATTATTTACAGGCAAGGTTACGCTATTAATGCGAAAAGAGGTACATATTAATCCGGCCCTTGATAATTCACTTACAGATAATAAAATGGGCAGCTTTTTTGAAAAAACGAACTATTATTTCATTTATAATAATGAGATATTCATGGTTCCTGCTACCAAAAAGAAACTAATTGCATATTTCCCTGAATTGAAAAAAGATATTAAAAAATATATGGCTGTGAATAAGATTCATCTCAAAGATAAAGATCATTTAAAAGCTTTGTTTGAAAAAATTAGTAGCCTGTTGTAAAATAGTAATCGAAATTTGGGCTGCTTTGCGCCTTCCTGACAGTAGGCAGGTTGTTTCAACTCAGTAGTAGAGTAAGTTCGAAACAGTACTCCTCTGAGGGCTTGTCCCGATGAGGCACGAATATCTGGGAGGGCGAATGCTCTGTTAAGATTATTTTTTTAGTTTTCGCATTACTTCCGGATCGTAAACAATAGTTGCCTGACCAAGGGTGGTCATCATTGGATTATCGGCGCAAACATCAGGATTCCGAAAAGGATGGGGTCTGGGTTCAGGTTCTGTTCCCTTGTCAATCATAACAGCAAGGTTATACATATCATCCATGTATGATTGTGATAAAGCGCTTTTTATGTAAGGATAATGACCGCAGTAAATTCTGCTTACACCATTATTCATTATTTCAATCATCTTTTTACATGATTCAATATATACTGCCATTGGCGAAAATGGCTTTAACTGCAACCAAACCTGCCCGGAACCAAAGGCATCACCCGAAAAACAGTTACCTGCTCTTTTATCGACCAAAACAATTGATCCGGGTGTATGACCCGGCATTTGCCTTACCTCAATGGTCTTATTTCCCAGTTCGAACTTATCACCATCGTTAACAAAATGCATATGCCCGGTATAGGGTTTTTTAAGCCTTGACATTAACACGGTATCAGCGGCATTAAAATAAATATCATCAAAATAATTTATGTTTCCTGCATGATCACCATGCATATGCGTAATTACAACATACAGCGGTTTTTTGGTTATTTTACGAACTACCTGATCCAAATTAGTACATTGGGTTCCAGTATCAATAAGCATGGCTTTTTTGTCTCCTTCAACAATGTACATACAGGTGCTGTCGGAAGTTTCAATAACCCATAAATGATGGTCGAGTTTTGTGATGGTAAGTTCATCGTTTTTAAAAACCTGGGCTTTAACAGTCGTAAATCCCAATATTAACCCAAAAAGCAATACTGTTAATTTCATCTTAAATTGTTTTATAGAAAATTCTTTTGAACAAACTCCTGAAATTCATCCTTAAATTGATCGCTGACCGGAATATACGTTTTACCAAAAACAATTCGTCCCCGCTCAATGGTTTCAATTTTCTCCAAATTTACGATAAACGATCGGTGCACCCTCATAAATTTTTTATCGGGCAGTTTGCTTAAAATGCTTTTCATCGATGTTAACGATAAAATGGGTTTGGGTTCGTTATCAATGTAAACTTTTACATAATCTTTTAATCCTTCAATGTACATTATGTGACCAAAACTTATCCGTCGTATTTTATGTTCGGATTTTAAGAATAAAAATTCCTTGTCGCTTTCAACCTGGTGATTTGCTGATTGTTCCAGCTCAATTAAATTCCTGGCCTTTTGTGTGGCCTGTAGAAATTCCTGGTAATTAAATGGCTTTAATAAATAATCGACAGCATTTAGCTTAAAGCCCTCAACCGCATATTTATCAAAAGCCGTAGTAAAAATCAGTTTGGGAGGATTTTGCAGGGTTTTAGCAAACTCAATTCCGGTAAGATCAGGCATTTGAATATCAAGAAAAATTAAATCGACCATATGAGTTGTAATAAACTCCATTGCATCAATAGGATTATCAAAGCCGGCAACCAAATCCAAAAAAGGTGTTTTTTCGATATAATCGATAAGCAGCTTTAAAGCCAAAGGTTCGTCATCGATAGCAAGGGTTTTTAATTGCATTTGCTTCGTTTTAAAATTAAACGTTCAGCGTCAGTTCTGCCTTAAACTCAAGTTCGGTATCATTAATTACCAAATTATGGGAGCCCGGATATAATAAATTCAGCCTTTTCTGAACATTTGCCAGGCCAATCCCTGAATGGATTCCATCCTTTTCAGCCGGCATGGTAACCTTTGAGTTCACTACTGAAAAATGTATTTTTTGTTCTGATAGTTCCATCCTGATTGTAATGTACGAATTTTCCCGGTAACTGATTCCATGCTTGAATGCATTCTCGATAAAAGGCACAAATAATAGAGGAGGTACATTTATATCGCTGACATTTTCAGGAAAAACCACTTCAAGTTTTACCTTTTCAGTTAGCCGAAGCTTCATCAGGTCGATGTAATGGGTCATAAAAGATATTTCATCGCCAAGATTCGAAGTTGCTGCGTCGGATTCGTACAATAAGTAGCGCATCAATTTTGAAAGCTTATGAACGGATTCCTGGGCTTTATCAGCATCCAAACCTATAAGTGAATAAATATTATTCAGCGTATTAAAGAAGAAATGCGGACTAACCTGGTTTTTTAGCAAGGCTAGCTCTGAGTTCAATTTCTCCTTCTCCAGCTCTTTTCTCGCCTTTTCGTTTTGCGACAATTGCTTTAAAACAGCCAGACCAAATGAAAACCCCCAGATTAAAACCGAAGTATAAAAATATCCGTAAATACGAAATAATTTAAATGGAGGTCTGACCATTTCTTTGCCTTTATTAATCTCCTTCATCACCCTTTCAAATTGTTTGGCGCGAACCGGATCAAAAAACACTTTTTCATTCAAAAGATTCATGATAAAAATTACAGTCAATACTGAACCCATGGATAACAGGAAATACCACAGCTTGCTTTTATTCAGAAAAAACCGTGGAACAAGGAAAAAATAATTCAGGTAGAATAATATTCCGTATAAAAATGTTTCGGTATAGTACTGATTCAAATAATGTACATTCCCATCACCATAAACTTTTATGATATACCTGGGCAGTATCAGGATAATACTCCAGGCTAAAACATGAAGTATAACTGTTAACCGGTTATTTGAGAAAAGTCGTTGGTTCACTTTTTATTTTTTTTAACTGCAAAGGTACTAAATTGATATTCCCCCTTCCCCTAGCCTTAGGCTAGGTACTTCCCCCAAGGGAAGACACACCTCGCGCTACTTCGTGTGTTCTCTCCTGGGAGAGACCCCGATTTATAGGGAGAGAGGGAATACTTTCTACTCACATTGACCTATATTTTAATTGTAAGGTTATTTTTCTGCTTAATTACTCGTAACGCAATGCATCAATCGGATTCAAGCGTGAAGCTTTACGTGCCGGATACCAGCCAAAAAATATCCCGATGGCTGAACAAACTATAAAGGAAAAAGCTACAGCTGCAGGCATAATAACCACAGGCCAGTTCATTATTGAAGTGACCAACTTGGTGGCCAGTAATCCCAACAATATACCAATAGCTCCTCCACTAATACTCAGCATGATTGATTCCACAAGGAACTGCATCATAATATCGCTGCCCCGGCCTCCTACCGAAAGGCGCAAGCCTATTTCCTTAGTACGTTCGGTAACCGATACGTACATGATATTCATGATTCCGATACCACCAACCAGCAAGGAAATCCCCGCAATAGCTCCCAGCAAAGCTGTCATTACGTCGCTTATGGAAGTGAAAGTAGAAACCAGTTCAGACTGTGACATCACCCTGAAATCGTCTTCCTGCCCGGGTTTTATTTTATGCGTGGCACGCAATGTTTCAGTCAGCTGGTTAATTGCTTCTTCATTCAAATCCTCACGGGCTGCCGATGCATAAATTCCCTGAATGTGGGTTATCGATAATATTCGTTTTTGAACCGTGGTATAAGGTGTAAAAATTAAATCGTCCTGATCCTGGCCCATACCATTTTCACCCTTTGCCTCCAACACTCCGATTACTTTAAACGGAATGCCCTGGAAACGGATGGTTTGGCCTATTGGGTCTTTACCATCTTTAAATAAATTCTCCACCACAGTTTGCCCGATAATACAAACCTTGGCAAAGGTTTTTACTTCGCGATCGGTAAACAACCTTCCTTCAGCCAGATTGTACTTTCTGATTTCAAGATAATTCTGATTCACTCCGTAAACAGTGCTTGGCCAGTTATTGCTGCCATATACCAACTGGCCTGAGGCCCTTACCTGGGGCGACACCTCACTTATAGCCGGGCAGTTTTTCTGGATGGCTTCAAGATCCTGCATAGTCAGGGCTTTTGAATCACTATTTCCCAACATAATACCACCCCGACGCATATAGTTTGGCATGGCAAAAATAAGGTTAGTACCCATTTGCGACATCTGATCCTGGATGGATTTTTTAGACCCCTGCCCTATGGCCAGCATGGCAATTACTGAAGCCACGCCAATAATAATCCCCAGCATGGTTAAAAATGCCCGGAACTTATTTCGCAACAAGGCATTCACCGCAATTTTTAATGTATTTAAATAATTCATCACATTCCTTTTTAAATTTCATCCTCCTCAACGGGCAACGATTTTATCAATTCTGTCGCATAAAGCCGGTTCTTAACCTCTTCTTTCTTATTGATATGTCCGTCACGAAAAACGATGTTCCTCTTCATGAATCTTGCAATGTCAGCTTCGTGTGTTACAAAAACAATGGTTTTGCCCTCATCGTTCAGTTTTTGCATCAATTCCATTATTTCGTATGATGTGCGGGTATCGAGGTTACCGGTAGCCTCATCAGCCAGAATAACCACCGGGTCGTTTACCAGCGATCTGGCAATGGCCACCCTTTGTTGCTGACCGCCTGAAAGCTGATTGGGCATTTGCTCCATGCGATCAGATAAACCCACAGCTTCCAAAGCCTGTATGGCTCTTTCGCGACGTTCGCGTGATTTTATTTTCGAATTATAATATAAGGGTAATTCAACATTTTCGAGTGCTGTAGTAC
>JBJKSB010000050.1:0-70417 GCA_046704385.1 Bacteroidales bacterium
ATTTAGATGAATTTTGCTACAAAGTAAATCGACGATACTATGGTGAGAAAATATTTGAAAGATTGCTAATAGCTTCAGTTTCTATAAATTATAAGAATGTTATTACTGATTCCCGATAGACATAAAATTAAAATTGTATAAAATGTTAAACAAAATTATTCGGTTTTTTCTCGAAAATAAACTGGTAACATTTCTGCTGCTTATAACCCTGATCACCTGGGGTATAATATCAGCTCCTTTCAACTGGAACATTGGATTTTTGCCCCGTGACCCTGTGCCGGTTGATGCCATACCCGATATTGGGGAAAACCAACAAATTGTATATACCGAATGGCCGGGCCGTTCGCCACAGGATATCGAGGACCAGATATCTTATCCGCTTACTACAGCACTACTTGGAATACCCGGAGTAAAAACCATTCGGAGTAATTCCATTTTCGGGGTATCAAGCATCTATATTATTTTTGATGATGATGTGGAATTTTACTGGAGCCGCACGCGGATTCTGGAAAAACTCAACTCATTACCTGCCGGTACCTTGCCCGACGGGGTGACACCAACCCTGGGCCCTGATGCCACTGCCCTGGGACAAATTTACTGGTACACGCTCGAAGGCAGAGACAAGGACGGTAATCCTTCAGGAGGCTGGGATCCCCAGGAATTGCGGACCATCCAGGATTTTTACGTTCGCTATTCCTTAACATCGGCAAAAGGGGTTTCTGAAGTAGCATCAATAGGCGGTTTTGTTAAAGAATACCAGGTTGACATCGACCCGAATGCTATGAAAGCATATGGGGTAAGTGTTGCCCAGGTTATGAATGCCGTAAAAAAGAGTAATCTCGACATTGGTGCGCGAACTATTGAATATAACCGGGCCGAATACCTGATCAGGGCCTTAGGTTATATTAAAAGCCTGAGCGATTTGGAAGAAAGTGTGGTTGCCGTTCACAATAATGTTCCTGTTCGCATTAAGGACGTAGCCAAAGTGAATTTTGGGCCTGCTACCCGCCGTGGCGGATTGGACAAAGGAGGTGCCGAAGCTGTGGGTGGCGTGGTAGTTGCCCGTTACGGTGCCAATCCAATGGAAGTTATTAATAATGTTAAGAAAAAAATCGCTGAAATATCGCCGGGTTTACCCAGCAAAAAACTCAATGATGGCACGGTATCTAAAGTTACCGTTGTACCATTCTACGATAGGACCAGTTTAATTAAAGAGACCTTAGGAACCTTAGAATCTGCTCTATCTGATGAAATTCTTATCAGCATTATCGTGGTAATTATTTTGGTAATGAATTTAAGGGCCTCTGTTTTAATCTCAAGTTTGCTTCCCATTGGAGTGTTAATCACTTTTATAGTAATGCGTAAATTTCATGTGGATGCAAATATCGTGGCCTTATCCGGGATTGCAATTGCTATTGGAGTAATGGTTGATGTCGGAATTATTTTTACAGAGAATATAGTCCGGCACCTCGATATGCCTGAAAATATTGGAGCTAAGGGCAAAGAACTCATGAATGTAATATATAGCGCTACGGTTGAAGTTGCTTCTGCAGTAATTACGGCGCTGGCAACAACTATCGTAAGTTTTTTGCCTGTATTTGCCATGCAGGCGGCTGAAGGAAAATTATTTAAACCCCTGGCATTTACCAAGTCGTTTGCTTTACTGGCTTCACTGGTAATTGGAATCATTGTAATTCCTGCTTTAGCCCATATTATTTTTTCCATCCGCCTCGATAAGAAAAAAGTTTCAAGGATTTGGAATTATTCATTAATTGCCGCAGGTTTTATATTTATAATTTTCTTCCACAATTGGGTAGCTTTAGCTTTGATAGGTTTTGGAGTAAATAATTTATCAGAAAATAAATGGCCTGAAGAAAGAAGAAAATATACAAATGTTGTAAATATTGCCATTGCATTACTTTTAGTAGTGTACTTTTTAACCGCTCACTGGATGCCATTAGGAGCACAAAACGCACTGATTACCAACCTGCTTTTCGTATTCGCAATACTTGCAGTGGTGTTAGGGATATTGATGACAGTGGTTCATTTCTATCCAAGTCTTTTGAAATGGTGCCTTGCAAACAAATGGAAATTTCTTTCCATTCCTGTTATTATAGTGTTTTTTGGTATTCTTACCTGGCAGGGAGCGAATAAAATATTTGGTTTTCTTCCGGTTAAATTTAAGGAAACACAGGCCTGGCAGTCTTTTGACAAAAGATTCCCGGGTGTTGGAAAAGAGTTTATGCCTGCTTTAGACGAAGGTTCATTTCTTTTAATGCCAACCACAATGCCTCATTCAGGCATTGAAGAAAATATTGAAGATATCCGTTTGCTGGATATGAAAGTAAACGAAATCCCCGAAGTGGAATCAACTGTTGGAAAATGGGGGCGTGTAAGTTCAGCGCTTGACCCTGCTCCTATTTCGATGTATGAAAACCTGGTGAATTACAAACCTGAATATATTTTGAATGAAGATGGTCATCGGATTCGTTTCCAAACCGATAAAGAAGGATTCTATAATACTAACTATAAATTATCACCGGATGATTTCCTTGGGTCATCAAAAAATAAAACAGATTTAGAGAAAGGTTTAAAATACGATAACAAGGTTAAGCAATTCAAAATTTACCTTGACGGAAAATGGCAGGTTGCAACTCCTTATTTAAAAAAACTGACTCTTCAACATTTAAACGGAAATCTCAAAGATTATTTAGTTGAAGATGCGCAAGGAGAATATTTCAGAAACTGGCGACCAAACATTAAAAAGCCGGATGACATTTGGCAGGAAATAGTGGGTCAGGCAAATTTACCAGGCTTAACTTCCGCTCCTAAATTGCAACCAATCCAAACAAGGTTGGTGATGTTACAAACCGGAATGAGGGCACCTATGGGGGTTAAAGTTTACGGACCCGATTTAAAAACCATTGAAAAAACCGGTTTTGAATTGGAAAAACTCCTGAAAAATGTCCCCGGAATTGAGCCGGCATCTGTATTTGCTGATCGGGTTGTTGGTAAACCTTACCTGGAAATTAAAATTGACCGTAAAGCTATTTCCCGCTACGGGCTTACCATTGATGATATGCAAATGTATATCAGTAGCGCTATTGGAGGCATGAAACTTACCAGTACCGTTGAAGGACGGGAAAGGTTCCCGGTTCGCGTAAGGTATGCCCGTGAATTCAGGGACAACCCTGATGACCTGAAAAATGTACTTATCCCCACTCCTGCCGGAGTTCAGGTACCGTTGGGGGAACTGGCCGATATTGTTTACACACGCGGTCCGCAATTAATAAAAAGCGAAGATACCTTCCTGGTAGGTTATGTAATTTTTGATAAAAAACCACAATATGCTGAAGGCGATGTAGTTGAAAATGCCCAGGCCTATCTGAAAAGCAAAATGGATGACGGTGAATTCATATTGCCTGCCGGTGTTAATTATAAATTTACCGGAAACTATGAGAATCAGATCAGTGCTACCAAAAGGCTAATGGTGGTAGTTCCCATTTCACTCATTATTATCTTCCTTATCCTTTACTTCCAGTTTAATTCTGTAACAACTTCAAGTATAGTATTCTCAGGTATTTTTGTTGCTTTTGCCGGAGGCTTCCTAATGGTTTGGCTTTACGGACAGGGATGGTTCCTGAATTTCTCGGTTGCAGGGATGAATATGCGTGATCTGTTCCAGATGCACACCATAAACCTGAGCGTTGCGGTATGGGTAGGTTTTATAGCCTTGTTTGGGATTGCTACCAACGATGGTGTTATTATGGGGACCTACCAGATGCAGGTTTTTGAAAAAGAAAAACCAAACACAATAGCTGCCGTACGGGAATCTGTATTGCATGCAGGAATTAAAAGAGTAAGGCCGGCAATGATGACAGCATCATGCGCAATAATAGCCCTGATACCTGTACTTACTTCAACGGGAAAAGGTTCCGATATTATGGCACCTATGGCTATCCCAATGTTTGGCGGGATGGTATTACAGGTTATGACCATGTTTGTTGTTCCTGTACTTTACAGTATGTGGCAGGAAGGAAAAATAAAAAAACTTAATAGAAAGTAATATGAAAAATAATAATTTCAAATATATCTGCCTGATTCTGTTCATTTCACTTTCATTCACAGGAATGAGCCAGAATTATCTGGATGGATATTTAACGGAAGCTGCCCAAAATAATTCAGGCATTAAAAGCGCCTTTGATGCTTACCAGGCAGCGCTCGAAAAGGTTCCACAAGTTGGTGCCCTTCCCGACCCCCAGGTTACTTTCGGATATTTTATTCAACCTATTGAAACGCGTGTGGGTCCACAAAAAGCACGGATTTCAGCCACCCAGATGTTTCCCTGGTTTGGAACACTGGGAGCAAAAAAAGACGTAGCCACACAAATGGCCAAATCGAAATACGAGGGTTTTGAAGAAGAAAAATCTAAACTATTCTACAATGTAAAATCGGCATATTACAATTTATATTTTAACCAAAAAGCCGTTGGCATTACGTTGGAAAATATCCACATCCTTAATACTTTTCGCAAACTTGCTTTGATAAAAGTGGAATCGGGTATGGCCTCATCGGTTAACGTACTGAGGGTTGAAATGGAAATTGCCGATCTGGAAAATCAACTCGCCTTGTTAAAGGACAATTATAAGGTTTTGCAAACCGGATTCAACAATTTATTAAATGTTGATAACAACCGTGAAGTTACGCAGCCTGATTCATTAGAAAACAAAAATCTGAATCTAAGCTATGAAGCTGTTCTGGACAGTATCCGCACCGATAACCATCAACTGAAACAACTTGATTTTATGATATCATCGTATCAAAATCAGGCTACGGTTGCTGAAAAAGCCGGGATGCCGAATGTTGCACTGGGATTCGATTATTTGATGATAGGCAAAAGTTCGAATCCGGCCTTAAGTGCCAGTGAATCGGGCAAGGATGCGATTGTTTTCCCTATGGTGGGCATTACCATTCCTTTGTACAGGAAAAAGTATACGGCTATGGTAAAAGAGGCTGCTTGGTTGCAACAATCCACTGAAGAAGGAAAAGTAAACAAAACCAATCTTTTGGAAACCACTTTTGAAAAGGCAAATCGCGATTACCAGGATGCTGACCGCCGGATTGCTTTATTTAACGGACAGCGGAAACGAGCCGATAAAGCCTTGAATATTTTACAAACAGCTTACGAAACAGATGGAAAGAATTTTGAAGAAGTACTCCGCATGGAACGGCAGTTGCTGAAATATAAACTGGAACTTGAAAAAGCCCGGTCGGATAAAGATGCGGCTATGGCATTTATTGATTTGCTGATGGGAAAATAGAGCCAGTCTACAGTCGGCAGAATTCAGTCGACAGTCTGCAGTCGGCAGTCAGTAAAGAGTGTACAGTAAACAGTGTTTGACATAAAAACATTAAATAAAATACGATGAAACGGATAATCGATTTAATAAAACAAAATTATAAACTGGTACTTAGTGTACTGGTTTTGGGTCTGGCCCTGGGATTTTTCATGGGAAGACCTTCAAAAAAGGCAGGCAATGATGCCACAACCCAACAAGTTGAAACCCACAAACATCAGATTTGGACCTGCTCCATGCACCCGCAAATCCGTATGGACAAACCGGGTAAATGCCCTATTTGCGGAATGGACCTGATTCCTTTAAAAGATGATCACAGCGATGAAAAAGCTATTTCGCCTGATGAAATACAAATGACGGAAGCAGCTATGAAAATTGCTGATATTCAGACCTTGAAGGTGGAAAAAGCACATCCTGACAAAGAAATTAACCTGTTGGGAAAAGTGAAGCCAGACGAACGGAATATCGCAGAACTTACTGCCCGTTTTGGCGGGCGAATTGAAAAGCTTTATGTGAACTTCACCGGGCAGAATGTAAATAAAGGTGAAAAACTTGCTACCATCTATTCTCCAAATTTGGTGACTGCTCAGAAAGAACTGTTGGAAGCCCTGGAATACAAACAAAGTAATCCCGAACTTTACAATGCAGCAAGAAATAAACTCAAGCTTTGGGACCTCACCGATGGGCAAATTGACAACATTGAAAAGAAAGGAGAAGCCCAAAGCTATTTCGACATCCTTTCGCCAATAAAAGGGACGGTTATGCGACGCAATGTGGCACTTGGCGATTATGTGAAAGAAGGCAGTGCCCTGTTCCAGGTTATCGACCTGACAAGCGTATGGGTTATGTTTGAAGCCTACGAAAGCGATTTGCCCTGGATGAAACTGGGCGATAAAGTAGATTTCACCATCCAGTCGCTTCCCGGTAAAACTTTTACAGGAAAAGTCAGTTTTATCGATCCAATTATCGATCCGAAAACCCGGATTGCACAGGTACGTGTCGAAATTCAGAATCCCGGCCTGCTGCTAAAACCTGAGATGTTTGCCAACGGAACAGTAACTTCCTCTTTTGCTGAAAATACCAAAGACTTACTTATTCCAAAAACCGCAGTATTATGGACAGGGAAAAGGTCAGTGGTGTACGTTAAAAATCCAAACGTGGAGCAACCGACTTTCAGGTACCGCGAAATTGTATTAGGACCCGTTGCCGGCGATTCTTACGTAGTGAATAGTGGTTTGCAGGAAGGTGAAGAAATTGCTATAAATGGTGTATTTAAAATTGATGCAGCTGCTCAACTGGCCGGGAAATCCAGCATGATGAACCCCGACGGAGGTTCAGGTTCTACAGGTGGTATGGCCGGTATGGACATGAGTGGAGGTTCTACAAAAAAAAGTACTATGCAAATGCCGGAGAAAACCACAGAAAAACCAGCGGAAAAAGTAGCCGCCCAACCTGATCCTGCATTCAAGCCTCAATTAACAGCAGTATACAAATCCTACCTGACAATGAAAAATGCGTTTATAAAGTCTGACCCAAAATTGGTTGTTAAAACTGCAAATTCAGTATTGAGTCAACTGGGAAACGTTGATATGGAATTATTGAAAGGAGATAATCATAGGGTTTGGATGAAACAATTAGGTTCGCTTAAAGATAACCTGAATAAGATGATTGCCAAACCGGAAATTGAAAGCCAGCGTGAAGCTTTTGGGAAGTTTAACCTAACTTTTTATGAAACTATTAAAGGTTTTGGCCTGGCCGGAACAAAAACCTACTATCAGCACTGCCCCATGGCTTTTGAGGGTAAAGGGGCATACTGGTTTAGCGAATATGATTCAATCCAAAATCCTTATTATGGGGATGCAATGTTAGGCTGTGGCGAAACAACTGAAACTTTAGATTATAAATAGTTAAAATCAAATCACAAAAATTAAGAAAAATGAGAAAATTTTTGAATTTATGGAGTGTTGGAATAGTAGTTACATTGATGCTAACGGTTTCTTGTTCCAAAGATGGGTCACAATCTACAGATTACCTGAATGAAATACTGGGTACATACCAGGGAACTTACACAAGTTCAAATACGCTAAAATCAGGTAATACAGCTACTGCAGAAGTTTCAACAAATTCCGATAGCACACTGTTCATTCACTGCTACGGTGACGAATTGGATACCACCATAATTATGGATGCCTATGAAAATGGCGATTCAATTATGGTTTGCAGCCAAAGCGAGGATTTTCAGGATGAATATGGTGGCATGAGTTTTGGCCGGGGCATGATGATGATGGGCTCTGATGACAACGAAACAGAGTGGCAGCATCATATGGCCGGATACCACAATGAAGGAAATTTACATTATGGTGGATTTGACATGAAAATGCACAGCTTTGAATACAGTTATAGAATGATGGGCGATTCCACCTATTATATTAAATTTCAAGGCTCCAAATAAACAAAAAATGAAATAGCTAACCTTTTAAAATTAATAATCATGTTACCACTACATCCTTTAATTGTACATTTCCCCATAGCGTTGCTGATTGGGGCTATGGCTTTTCTGTTGATATCTTATATCAAACCGGGTAAAGCCGATATTTTTAGAGAACTGTTTAAATGGAATCTTCTTTTAGGAACCATTGGATCAATTGCGGCTGTAATAAGCGGACTAATCCAGGAAGATACTCTTATTCATAACGAAGCCATCCATGAATTGATGGAACTGCACGAAAAACTGGGGATAATTTTTACAACGGTTTTTATTTTACTTAACGTTTGGTTATGGTGGAAAAAACCTGACTTCAAAAAGCCCGGTGGTATTACTTTTTCCATTGTTTTTGTTGCCGCCATTTTAGTTATGGCTTTTTCAGCCCATTTGGGTGGCAGGATGGTTTATGAACAAGGGGCCGGAGTGAAACCAATGGAACAGATTATTCTTCAAAACGGAGGATCGCAGCATCACCATCATCATGGAGATAAGGACGATGATCATGATGAAGACCATAATCATAGTGCTGATCATGAAGACTAAGTTGAACAAGATTAATAAATTAAAATATAAATACAATAAAAAGTTGAATTATGAAAAAAACCATTTTATTGAGCTTCATGCTCACAGTAGTTTTCGGTTTAACCGGCATGGCCCAAAGCAAAACCGAAAATATTAAAGTTTACGGCAAATGCGGTATGTGTCAAAAACGCATTGAAACCGCTGCCAAATCAGTTGACGGAGTAACCAAAGCCACCTGGGATATGAAAACCCAAATGATGGAAGTTTCCTTCGACAGTACTAAAACCAATCTTGATAAGATTGAACTGGCAGAAGCCAAAGTGGGTCATGATACCGACATGCACAAAGCTGATAATGAAACCTACAACAATCTTCCAAGCTGTTGTCATTACGATCGTCCTGATGGTACAAAATCAGAGATGAAAAAAGATTGCGAAATGAAGAAGTAATCTTTAATTAGTTATTTACCCGGGGTGCGTGAGCCATGGTAAAGAAATCATGCAAATGCATTCCGGGTTTAGTCATTTTCCACTGCAGCTTATTCAAAATTTTATTATCTAAGCCTTCTGTGCAAAAGTGTATTACTTATTCTTAAAGGTTAGAACTTCAAGGTTCTTTCGGATCACTTCAGAAATTTGGTGGATTAAAATTCAGATTGATAAAACTGACAAATAAATCAATATCATTCCTGTTCTTTTCCTGTGATAAAAAGAACCAAAAATCAACCGAAATATCAAGTGATCCGTTCTTTCTAACTTTATAGAGAATATTCAATTATTTTAATTTACCAGTATAAACAGATAAAAAAGACTGCCATATCTGACAGTCCTTTCAACCCGAGCGGGAAACGGGAATCGAACCCGCGGCCCTTAGCTTGGGAAGCTAATGCTCTACCCCTGAGCTACTCCCGCTTCTTTATTATACTTCTTTGAGCCTCTCATGGGATTTGAACCCACGACCTGCTCATTACGAATGAGCTGCTCTACCGCTGAGCTAAAGAGGCACGCATTCGGGGTGTAAATGTATTATTTTATTTATTTTGTAATGCATTTTATTAAAAAAAAATAAACTAAAGCTTTACAAACCAACTCAACATAGGTATCGGAGCTGGCATTAAACTTCCATTGACGGCCAAGGCAGCCAACCCAAACTGGAAAGCTTTGTTTGTACCTCTCGAAAACCGTAAACCCGGGATAATCAGAGCCCCGCTATGATCACCCACTACGATGAAAGAGTCGCCGACAAATGTTATTTTTTCTGAAATTTTTATCATGGTTGCCACTGAAAGTAAAGCAGTACTATAAGTGTTCCCGTCCCCGGAGTTAACGCCAACCCAACCTCCCGACAAGGTCAGATTTGCCTTTCTGTCGCCAAGTGTAAAAGCGCCATAGGCCAACATTCCTCCGGCATTATATTTTACCCAGCTTGCTGTTCCAGCCAGAACACCTAAGGCCACGCTCGTTTTATCACTCAAATTGAATGATTTTTTTACCGAACCAATTATGGGTATCCCCATCCAGGTAGTCATACCGCCAAGTGTAAAATTGTTTTTCACGGCAAACTGTATATCAGGTCCGTATAAATTCATCAACACATAGTTATCGCCCTTGTCAATTGATAAACCATTGGTTGTTATAAAATAACGTGTCGAATAGGTTTCGGCACCATAATAACCTCGTTTGGACACATCTTTTTCACTAATTTCCTCAATTTTTTTAATCTCGTACTTGGGAATAAACAGCCGGCCAATGGTCTGCGTCTCGATCAGCACCTCACGCTCATCGTTCTTTAACAATTTGCCAACGTATTCAGACCCATCGTTTTTTACTACCAGGTAGGTTTTTGTGGTATCAGGTAACTGAACATTTTCATCCATACTCTGAGCCAGTATTTGGTTCAGTGAAATGAAGAAAAACAGAATGAAAACTAATTTTTTCATCGATCTTAGTATAAAAAGTTAAAACGGATTCAGCCTAAAGGCAAAAAAGCAAGAAAACCTGATAAATTTTCACTTTTAGAAAATTTATGTTGCGTGAGTCACTCCAGTTTAGAGTTTTAGTTCCCAATACTATACAGGTTGTTCATAAAGTTCTGTTTAAATACTCATCGGACTAAGTTGCTGGTTTAAAAATGAGTCATCCGATGAATTTAATGTTACTTAATGAATCTTCTACCAGATATAAAAATAATCATTTTCCGATTCAGATATCTACTTGACCAAAAATTTTAGTTACAAAATAAATTAGGTAACAAATGGCACAGAATTAATTATCTGAAAAATCTTACCAAAAACCCTTCGGGTTCAGAATTACTTTTTGTACGTTTGCGGCCTCAAAAAAAAGTAACATGATAACTGTATCAAATCTATCAATTCAATTCGACAAAAAACCTCTATTTTCAGGTGTTAACGTTAAATTCAATCCAGGCAACTGTTACGGAGTAATTGGAGCCAATGGAGCCGGCAAATCTACCTTTTTAAGGATGCTTTCGGGCCAACTTGATTCTACCACCGGCTCCATCCAGATGGGTAGTGGGGAACGTTTAGCCGTTCTAAAACAGGATCACTTTGAATTTGACCAGTTTACTGTGATTGAAACGGTTATTATGGGCTATAAGGAATTATATGAAGTGCGAAATGAGAAAGATGCGCTGTATCTGAAACCTGATTTTGATGAAAATGATGGTATTAAAGCTGCTCATCTCGAAGAACGTTTTGCCGAAATGAATGGCTGGAATGCGGAAAGTGATGCAGCTCAGTTATTAAGTGGATTGGATATTAAAGAGATACTGCATGAAAAACCAATGAGTGAACTTAGCGGTAAAGAAAAAGTTAAAGTGCTTTTAGCCCAGGCTCTATTCGGAAATCCCGATAACCTGTTACTCGATGAGCCCACCAACGACCTTGACCTGGAAACCGTCCTGTGGCTTGAAAATTATTTATCGAATTTTGAGAATACCGTGATTGTGGTTTCGCACGACCGACACTTTTTAGATAATGTTTGTACCGATATACTGGATATTGATCATAATAAAATTGAAACTTATACCGGTAATTATTCATTTTGGTATGAATCAAGCCAATTAGCCTCACGTCAGATTGCCCAACAAAATAAAAAGGCTGAGGAAAAGAAAAAGGAACTGGAAGAATTTATCAGACGATTTAGTGCCAATGTGGCTAAGGCAAAGCAAACCACCAGCCGTAAAAAAATGCTTGAAAAGCTAAATATTGAAAACATCCAGCCTTCTACAAGACGTTATCCGGGAATCATTTTCCAACAGGAACGACCGGCAGGAAATATAGTTCTTGAGGTGGAAAACCTGTCGTATGCCATTGACGGGGAATATCTTTTTAAGAATCTGTCTTTTAATGTGGAAAAAGACGATAAGATTATCTTCCATTCAATTGATAACCGTGCCATGACAGCCTTGTTTGAAATCCTTAACGGCAGACTGGAACCGGAAAGCGGAACATTCCGTTGGGGACAGACTATTACCTCTGCTTACCTCCCGATGGACAACAGCGAATATTTTCAAAAAGAGGTTACCCTGATGGACTGGATTACTCCCTACTCGGAAGATTCTTTGGAATCAACCCTGCGCGGTCATCTGGGGAAAATGCTATTTTCAGGCGACGAGGTGTATAAAAAATGTACCGTTTTATCAGGAGGCGAAAAGGTTCGTTGTATGATTGCCCGAATGATGCTGACTAAAGCGAACACGCTTATTTTAGACCACCCCACCAACCACCTGGATATGGAAAGCATCCAGGCTTTTAATAATAATTTAAAATTGTATCCGGGCCAGGTCTTAATGGCCAGCCACGACCATGAGTTTATAAACACGGTAACCAACCGGATAATTGAAATGGGACCCAATGGCCAGATTGACCAGCTGATGAATTTTGAAGATTACCTAACGGATGAATCAATCAAGGAAAAAAGAAAAAATATTTATTAACAATTTCATTTCTTTAGAAATTTCCATCTGAATAATAATTCCTGCTTATTGGAGCTACTATGTACCCACAAATAATAAGTAGTATTTTCTGGTTATTATTGATGCACCCTTTCCCCTATCAGGACCTTCAGGGTAAAACTTTATAGTAAGCAGAGGATTTTGCTATTTCGGATCTTCCCTTGAAAAAGGGGAGAAACCCTACAGGTAGAGGGGTGCCAAGAATTAAACTATTTAAGTACGAATAAAAGATGTGGGTACACAGTAGCCATGAAAGAAATGCTTCTCAACCTGATTTTTACCTGCAGACTAAAGCAGGTTTTTGAACACGTACAATAAACTACACCGCAAAGCAGGAAAATATATCTGCTAAAACCATTACTCCTTTCCTTCGATTAAGGCACATAAGTGCCTGACTAATAAATCAATAACTGCTGAGCAACAGCGCATTCTTTTTGGAAAACTTCCAAAACCTTCTTAAATTTATTTCATTCAACCTAATTAATTACCGCTTGGTAGTCGCTGACTTTATTATTACAGTGGTTATATTTATTTAATACTCTGTAATATATTATAAATTAAGCTACTTTGAATTTACAGCCGCGTAAAATATGATGGCTAACCTTAAAGAAGAGTTAAATGAAGACAATCTATCCAAAACTAACACTTATATTATCGATTACCGTAGTATTATTTGGAGCTTGTTCAGATGATAACGGTGATGAAGAAAACCCTTCAGATAATTATAAACAAGAAATGCGAAATTTTGTGCAGGGTATTAGCAGCTACGCTAAAAATACTGATAATAATTTCATTATTATTCCTCAAAATGGTCCGGAACTCGTCACAGCTGATGGCAACGAAGACGGAGTAGCTGATACAAAATATCTTAATGCAATTGATGGTGTTGGCAGAGAAGACCTGTTTTATGGTTATGACAATGACAATGAGGCAACACCTTCGTCTGAAAGCATATATTTGATAGCATTTCTGGATATTTGTAAACAAAACGGGGTCGAAGTTTTAACCACGGATTATTGCTGGGATCATAGCAAAATGGATGATTCGTACAGTAAAAACGCCGAAAAAAATTACATCTCCTTTGCAGCTCCTGACAGAGAATTAAATGTAATTCCTGATTATCCCGCTGGTCTCTACAATGAAAATAGCAATGATATAAATTCTCTGGCCGAAGCAAAAAATTTTATATACCTGCTTAACCCCGAGAAATTTGCAGATAAACAAGCATTTATTGATGCGCTGAATGAAACTAACTATGATGTAATTATTATGGATATGTTTTTGGATGATATAGCATTTACTTCCACAGAGGTAAATCAATTAAAACAAAAGCAGAATGGTGGACAACGGCTGGTAATTTCCTATATGAGTATTGGCGAAGCCGAAGATTATCGCTATTACTGGAATGATTCCTGGGCAGTTGGCAATCCGCAATGGCTTGAGGCAGAAAACCCTGACTGGGAAGGTAATTATAAGGTTAAATATTGGGACAGTGAGTGGCAAAATATCATTTATGGAACGAATGATTCTTACTTAGACAAAATTATCGATGCTGAATTTGATGGCGTTTATCTGGATATTATTGATGCCTTCGAATACTTTGAGTAATGTACGAATAATTAAAATATAGCACCAGAACTGTAACCATTTTTCCGACAAACCAAAGCATGCCATTTATCTGCCAAAATTAATCGCGAAGGCTGATTAATTTCAGTTTTTTACAACGTAACTAACAGTCAAAAATCCGTGACCTATATAAATTGGAATGAATCGAGGACTGATACCCTGGAAGCAACCTACAATGAAATAAACGGTTATCAAAAAAAAGAAGTTTGGTTTAACGGTGAAAAGGTTTGGGGTTGGAATACAATGTCAGACGAATATTTTTGCTACAAATTAGTCATAAAATAATAACCTGACCAACTCTTTAAGTTATGTCAAAATTCCTTTTATTCATACCGATATTAAGCATCAAGCACAAAAGAAAACAGCCTTCCGTTTTCAGCCATCCTGGTATTTTCAGTAATAACAGCAGGAGCCTGTATTAATTCTTTACTATCTTCTTTGACATAAGCTGATCCTTCAACCAACACCACCAACATTTTCTCAGTATGAATTTCCTGACCTTCTTTAAGGGTATAAGATAAGCCTGATTGAATTGATTTTTGCAATTTACCTTCGGATATGTTTTTATAGGGTTCAAGTTGGCGTACCTGGTTTTCAGAAATATCCTTGGCAGCTGTTTCCCAAAGGCTTTCGTGCAATTCCTTTGACTCCTGCAACAGGCGCTGCAGCTTAATGTATTTAATACGAAGAACTGTTACGGGCGATTCGGTAGTTACCGACACCTTATTGGTACTGTTGGTCAAAACATTTATAACTCCCATACTTTCACCGGGTCCCCGCATTCTGAGTACTTTTCCGTTTTCAGTTACCTGAACAGTTCCCCTTACAATGATAAAAAGACTATCAGCCGGAGTATTTTCCTTAATTAACTGCTCTCCCATGGAATACATCTGGTATTGAAACTGATCGACCACCTTATTGAATGTATCATAACCTATTGTTTTTAACCAGGGTACATCCTGTAACAATTCGGTAGTTTTTGGCAACTTCACTTTTAAGGGTGAATAAACCAGCTTCTTCATCCGCTCCTCAACACTTTTAACCATTTTTTCAGCTTCCTTGCTGCTGACACGTCCATTTTTCTCCAAACGTTCAATGGTACGTAACTCGTAATTCAATACTGAGCGTATGGCCTGGCGCGTAGAAATGGCATTATAAATTTCTGGGAAGTTCTTCTTTATAGTCCTGATAAAATTTTGGGCATACACTTTATTCATTTTGATCTCCTTTTCGACCAAAACAAGATTCTTCTCCTCTTCCACCCGATTCTCATCTTCGTTAAGATGCCGGTACATACTTTCAATAAGTTTTAACGATTCCTCCTGGGCCTCCAATAAGCCACGGGCAGTATCATAACTTACAGCCAAACGCTCAAAAAACCATCGTTTTGCCCAGTAACCAAACAAGTAACTGTTTTGAAGTATAGTCAGCAATTTCGGTGTTCTCCATAAATTTTCAAGATTCGTCCGTTCCGACAAAGGTTTGGCTCCACCAGCATCCAGGCCGTCATTTATAGCATCTGAAAGGTGTTGCACTGCATTTGAGCCTATTAACCCTTCCTTAAATAGTGACCAGTAACTGCTTTTTTCCTTTTCCAGTATCCGGCTCCTGGTTTCCGACAAAGTTTCAATATCCAAATCTTTTAAGGCTTTATCAACCGGTGGATTGGGTAAAAATTCAGCTACAGCATTCCAATTCGCCGATTTCAGAAATTTGTCACCCTTCAATCTTTCCATGGCATTTTCAGAACTCGACCGCAAATAATGATTGGCATTATATATCATCAAAGCTCTCGCTGGTGGAAGTTTTGTAAGTCCAAGCTTACGCACTAGCCAACCAATAGTGGTAGCATTTATTATCAGTGTAAGAATAACGGTTCCGGCAATCAGGGTTAAGAACTGACTACTCACATCAGCCGGAATATATTTAGGGTCGACTCCGGCCACAACCAATGCCAAAGCCAATCCAATGGCACCCCGCAATGCACCCCACCAAAGTACCCACGCGTCTTTGTTTGACAGACCATAACCCAATTTTTTCATTACAGGAAGGAACATGAGTATTACAATAGCTCTAACTATATGTATACCTATATAAATCAAAATTAAAGCGATCAGATTTGTTAATGAAAAATCGGCACGCTGAGCAATAACTACTCCTACAATAATAAAAATTAAAGTATTGGCAATAAAGGCTGCCAAGTCCCAAAACTCGTGCAAAAAATGCTCTACTCCCGGGCTGATCCTGGTTTTACCCACACTGGCCATTGCCAAACCCAAAGCTACTAAACCCAACACACCCGATACATGCAGAAAATCTTCCGCAACATAAAAAGTAAGGTAGGCAGCCACTACGATAACCGTAATTTCAACCATGGCATCATTAAAGACATGCTTTACCCAGGTAATAGTAACTCCGCCAATGATAAGACCCAACAAAGTTCCACCAACTGCCACCCTGAAAAAATCCATTACCGGTGAACCTGCTACTGCGGCACCTGTCATACCTACAAAAAAGACCAAAAAGAATACAATGCCTGTACCGTCATTTAGCATGGATTCTCCTTCAATTAAAGTTCCCAGCTTTTTGCTGGCCCCCAGTCCTTTTAAGAGTGAAACCACAGCTACCGGGTCGGTGGCACTTATTACCGATCCAAACATTAAAGCCATGCTCCAGCCCCAGGCTTCAAACCCTATACCCAGGTATTTTATTCCCATTACCCAAACCGCTGTTAATGCCAATGCCACTATAATACCAGGCACCGCCAAAATAATAGCATTAGCCGATGTCTTTTTAAAAGTATGCACATCCATGGCAAAGGCTGCCTCAAACACCAGCGTAGGCAAAAACACAAATAATATAAGGTGCGGATTGATTTCACCGGCCCATTTAATTGTAATATCCAGTTCCTCAAACCCATGTTCCATCAATCCTATCCGCGAAAGAAATCCCAGTCCCAATCCAAATAATAATAATAAAACGGTATAGGGAAGAAAGCTTTTCTGAAAAAAATAACGAATAAATGCTCCTATTATTAAAGCAATAATTACAAAAAACAGGGGTTCCATACCGCCTTCCTTCTCACCTTCCGACTCACTATTTACCGATTGTTCATGATTTGATGCAGATTCATCCTCTTGCAGTTTACCAATTTCTGTATGATTATCATTTATATTCGTTTCAATGGTGGTAGTATCATTCACTTGTTCGGCTTTTGCCTGATTTGTAACAGGTTCCAAACAAAATAAAATATTTACTAATAACAGAAATTGCAGGATTTTAGATAGAGAACATTTCATGGCTGTTTAATTTAGTTTGACTGTCGAATATACTAAATTAACGCCAATTAAGTAATAAGTAATTCGTTCAATTATTTTTTGGTGCTATTATTTTAGCAGTCCGATGAGTATCAACCAATTATGGAAAAGACCTGCGGAACTTAGGTTTTAGTAGCGCCCAGATTAGCTTTAGAGTAACGCAAAACTTCATCCTTGACTTGACACTATGATTAGATGTAATTATATTGGAATTGAACAAATTATTTCCTTAAAATTATAAAATAATTTATAATTTAATATAATTTTATTTGGTATATATAAGTTTATATTATATATTTGTATGCAATATTAATTAAGAATCATTAAAATGATACCGAAAGAATTAGTTAAAGGCTCGCTAAAATCAATTGTTTTAAAGCTGTTGAATGAAAGCGATCGGATGTATGGTTATGAAATTACCCAAAAGGTTTCGGAATTGTCGGGTGGTAAAATAAAGCTTACTTACGGTGCACTTTATCCGGTTTTACACAAACTTGAGCAGGAAGGCTCGGTTGAAACCGAAGCTGAAGTGGTGAATAATCGCAACCGTATTTATTATAAACTTACCACCAAAGGTAATGCAGCCGCAAAAGTGCGCATCAATGAGCTTGAAGAATTTGTACAAACAATTAAAATTTTATTGAATCCTCAAATTGGATTTGAGCCATGTACTGTTTGACAGAACAACAAGTTACCCGGGTTTATTACGATGTTGAAAAAGCAGGGATTAATTTTTCGCATCTGAGTACTGATCTTGTAGACCACATATGCTGCGACATTGAATCGCAAATGCAGGAAGGAATTTCTTTTGAAAAGGCTTATAAAGTCATACAAGAGGAATTTGGCATTAAGGGATTACGACAAATCCAACAGGATACCTTAATGTTAATTGATAAAAACTACAGAATCATGAAAAAATCAATGAAAACAATCGGAATGCTGGCCCTGGCCCTGATGGCCTTTGGTGCACTTTTTAAAATTATGCACCTACCCGGAGCCTCCGTAATGCTGACGCTGAGTTTCTTTTTCACCACCTTTGTCTTTTTCCCGTCGCTTTTGTATGTAACGTACAAAGAGGTTAATAAAAAACAACAGGCGCTCTTGTTTATCAGTGCCTTTTTAGGCGGAGCTGCTTTTACCACGGGTGTTTTATTTAAACTTATGCATTGGCCGGGAGCTGCCATTTTACTATTCGGAGGTTTGTGCCTGCTTACTTTCCTGGTAATACCCATTATTTTAATATCGCGGTTAAAATCGGCTCAAAGTAAACGCAGTGTTATCTGGATGGGATTTATTTCGCTAATGGTTTTAATAACCGGGCTTATGCTTAAACTGCTTCACTTGCCAGGGGCCGCCATTTTACTGGCTCTGGGCAGTATTTTTCTTATCCTGATTGCCGTACCCATGTTTTACCGGGCCGAGATACGAAATTCCACCAAACCAAGGCTGGATTTTATTTTTGCTATTATCGCCCTCACCTACTTTATTGTTTTAACCTTTATGATGCAAATGAGTACTTCCGGGAGAACCCCGTATAGTCATGAGTTGCAACAAACATCGTTCGAAAAATCAGCGGCTTTTCTTTTCGATCAAAATGTACAATGGGTTAATTCAACCGATAATACACAACTAAGAAAACTGTTTGACGAATCCAAAATATTGTCTGATAAAATAGACGGCATCAAAATTGCAATCATACAGGAAATCAACCAGGTGGAAAGAGACCAGGCCCGTCAAATTTTAATTTCAGGAAAAATGCTGGCAGAAGCCGACAGACAAGTAGCTTTTCTTTTACCCGGAAATAAATATTATTCGAGTATGAGCATGCTTAAATCGGAGGTTAATAAGTTCATTAATTTATATACTGCAATTACCGACACTCTCCCTAAAGCTATAAAATTAAATGGCATTTTCGACGCTGATAGCGGGAACTCAACCGATCAATGGGAAATCCGTCAAATTCAGGACCAAACAGCTTCATCAATACTTACACGCTTCTCATTCTGGCAATACCAGGTACAGCTTGCCCAAAATTATCTGTTTACAAATGTTAATTCAAACGTAAAAATTCAGTAGCCATGAAAAAATCAAATTATATAAGCGGAATTATAGCATTATGCTTGGTGCTGATCGCAACCATTTTTAAAATTAATCACCTTCCGGGTGCCAGCATACTACTCATTGTCGGCCTGGGATCAATGGCTTTGGTTTTCCTCCCCATGGTTTATTTGCAATTGTTAAAATCGACTAACGACAAGCTGTTAAAACTGGTTTACCATATGGCTTTTATATCATTTTTTGTTGATTTTATAGGCATGATATTTAAAGTTAATCACTTTTCGGGAGCAGCTATTTTATTATATATAGGATTGCCTCTGCCCTTTATTGCATTTCTGCCTGCCTATATGTATTATCACAACCGGCGTAAATTAAAAACTGATATGAGTTTCTCTGGTATTTTATTGTTTATGATTTACCTGGGCGTATTTTCATCGTTTCTTGCCTTAAGCGTAAGCCGAACCGTTTTAAATTCGAGCGCTGAGATAACTAATACCATAAATTCGGGCAATAAAAACGCAACCGTATTACAGCACGATCAGGCCTGTGCAGACATCATTAGACAAATCGAAAAAATTAAAAGCAACTTAATGGTTAGCATCGATAACCGAAACCAATATTTGATAACCAATAATTCAATAGGAAATTTTGAGCAGCTTATTGGAAAAGACAGAAGAATAAATTATGCCCTGCTTTGCCAGTCGGGTTTGAACGATTTCGATAAAAAATATAATTCATTCAAATCGAAAATTTCCAAAATTCAGCACCCTTCGTTTATTGATGAATTATTTGCTGAAATTGAGCACTACACAATTCCAACAGGAAACCATGAAGTACCGGAAATCAGTAGTTTGCTTTTAATTGATGCCCTGAACGTACTAACCGATTGCCAGAATAAAATTCTGCTTATCGATTACCTCACGGGCAAAAAACTGGAGTCGTAATCTCGCTTTATAAATGCCACACACCAGCTTAAATAATCCCATAAGCTGGTGTTTTTTTAATCAGAACTTGTAATAAATCCCCGCTCCCCCGTCAAAACCGGTGTTCCAATCATCCTTGTTATAATAATAGAAACCATAACCCATTTGGAAGTTAAAACCAACCCGTTGGCCGGCACATATTTCAAAGCCTACCCCAATACCTGAAATATTGGTAATGTCTCTGCTGGTTTGATAAGAAGTAGTTGGTACCGAACTCGAATAACTATAATTTTCCCATTTATCGTAGCGATAAATGTAGTTATTGGCCAAATATCCGTAAAGGTGGGTAATACGGCCTTTGTTTATGGAATATAACATTTCAAGGCCCATGCTAAAATGGGAATGGTCCGATCCGAAAATAGGAGTTGTGGTTACATGGAAACCAAAAGTTCCGGGGAAAAACCGGTACGACAACCCATAACCCGAGGCTGCCCCTCCAAAGGCTCCCACATGGTGCATGTAGGCAACAGGCTCTTCCTGTTTATCCTGGGCAAAAACTATAAAACCACTATAACAACTGATTAAAAGGGTAAATAAAATCTTTTTCATATTAATAAATTTTAGTTTAATAAAGATACTAAAATTCGTTCAATGCCTTTACCAAAGCATCCTTTTTGCGGGTTGAAACGGGTACGCTTTGGTTATCGCTCATAATGAGTGTTCCGCCGTCGGCTTTATCCAGTCGCATAATATGATCGAGATTTACCAGGTGAGACTGATGTACCCTGAAAAAATGGTATTCGTTTAATATATCGTCATAATCTTTCAATGTATGCGAAACCAGCACAGGCTTTTGATTTGTCAGGAAAAATTTTGTGTAATTCCCTGTTGATTCACACCGGATAATATCTGAAATATTAACCAGGAATATACTCTCGGCCGTTTTTAGTACCAGCTTTTTCGAATCCTTTTGAATGCTTTTCAGATTATTGAGCAATGCCGACAGGTTATCCCTCTCGTTTTCAAGCGAGCTTATTACCCGGTCAACCGCTATAATTAATTCATCGGGATCGAGCGGTTTTAACAAATAATCAATAGCACTAAACCTAAAAGCTTTAACCGCATATTCATCAAAAGCTGTCAGGAAAATGAGGGCAAAATCCTTTTTCTCAATCCGGTTCAATAAGTCGAAGCCGGTTCCATCGGGCATTTTAATATCCAGGAAAACCAGATCGGGTTGTGCTGATTTTACCAACTGTATGCCTGAAAGTACATCCTGTGCCTCACCTATCAGTTCCACACCAGGACAATAAATTCGGATCATTTCCCGAATGGCCTCACGGGCTTTGCTCTCGTCGTCTATAATAACTGTCTTTAGTTTTGCGGTATTCATGGTAATAACTATTAAAATTCTGTTTTAAAAGGCACATTTATCAATACTTCGGTTCCGGTTATATTTCTGTCAACCTCACTTAAATCGTTGATTTGCATCGAATAGTTATCCGATTTTTTATTAAAAATATTCAACCGTTCACGTGCGATAACGGTTGCCAGTGATTTATGCTTTTTTATTTCTGATTGTTGCATACTTTTTGTAATTCCAATGCCATTATCGCGGATGGAAATCAGGATGCTGTCTTCAATAAAACTATAATTTACCTCAATCATTCCCGGGTATTTAATCGCTTTAAAACCATGCTCAATAGCATTTTCGATAAAAGGTTGTGCCATCATGGGTGGTATTTTGATATGTTCAGGGTCAATATCTTCAGTACAATCAATACTAAAATCGAACGAATCGTTAAACCTGAGTTTTTGTAATTCCATATAATAAGCCAGGGTTTCCAACTCCTTACTTAATAAAATGTATTCATTCCGGGTATTCTGGAGGAACAGCCGCATAAGCTTGGCAAATTTAGAAAGGTATCGGCCGGCTTCCCTGGGTTCACTTTTAAAAATAAAGCTTTGGATAGCAATTAAGGCATTAAAAACAAAATGAGGATTCATTTGCGAACGTAACAGTTTTTGCTCCAGTTTTAACTGTTTTTCCTTAAGTCGGAACCTTTTGATACGCTGGTAATAAATAGAAGAAATTATGCATAAAACCAACAGCATTTCGATAAAAACAAACCAGGTTCGTTTCCAAAAAGGAGGTTCAATAACAAGTTCAATTTTTTGGGGACTGATACCTGTCTTGAGGTTGGCCTCGGTAGTCACGCAAAAAGTATAATTTCCATGGTCAATGTGCGTATACGAAGCAAAATTTATATTATCGGTTTTAACCCAGTCCTCATCTATACCTTTCAACTTGTATAAATATTGAGTTTTGGTTTTCAGGAAATTTAAATCGCTGAACTCAAATGAAAAAAAGTTTTGATCATATTTAAGTACCACACGCTTGTTTTGTGTAAAATCGGTTCGAACGGTTTTATTGAAGATTTTAAATCCTGTAATTTCCACTTTATCGGAAGATAAAACTGACCCGATCGATTTGGGATCGAAGGCATAAAAACCATCATCAGAGGCAACCAGAATTTCATTCGATTTTGTCCTGAACAGTGCTTCGTTGAATTCGCCGGGTATCATGCCCCAACCCTCAGCATAAACCCGCAATTGATTTGTTTTTCGATTCCATTGAATCAGCCCCTTTGGTGTTGAAATCCAGATTGAACCCTGTTTATCTTCAACCAAACCCAGAATAACATCTGAAGGTAATCCATCTGCCGAAGTAAAATGAGTAAAGGTTCCATTTTTATAATTATAAATGTTAATTCCCAACCCGCCAATCAAAAGGGTATTATCGGCACACTGTAAAATGGCTGATGCATGGTTACCCCAAAAGGCATCAGCATTACCCGGTGAACTGGTGAATTGCTGAATACTCATGCTACTTGCAGTAATACGGTTTAATCCGTTATTTGTAGTGCCCATCCATACATATCCTTTGTTATCGGGATAAATAAACTGTGTAAGACGCGAACTCAGCTGGTGATTGCTTTTTTTAAATCGAAATACGGCACTGTCAACAGCTGGCCTAAACTCAGTTAAACCTGACCCGGTTGCCAGCCATAAAGTCTTATTATGTAACTTAACTGAATAAACAGGTATATCAACCAAACCACTGGCTGATACAAAAACTGAATCATTTCCTGAAAATTTCAGCAAGCCTTTTTCGGTGCCCAGCCACAGCACTTCATTTGGCATACATAAACTATAAATATTCTGGCTAAGCAAGCCTTTATGGAAACTATTTTCGGTATTGTATAACCCTGATATTTTCAATTTACGGTCGAGCTTAACCAGGCCCTGATTAGTGGCCAACCAAAATACTCCTCTGCTTGTTTTAAGGATATCATTCACCGACCCGGTAACTGAAATTTCATCAGGTCCAAGCCATTTTTGCTGGTTTAAATTATAGATTAAAAGTCCCTGTCCGGTTCCCATCATCACAAGGCTATCTGTCACCATTAGCCTGTTTATTTTCCGATTTTCAGCATCCTTAATCCCATCAAAATGGCATATCCAATCAAAGGTAAAATTCCGGATATTAAGTTTTACCAAACCCGATGATGTAGCCATAAACACTTCATTACCGACAGGAGCAAAAGCAAAAACATCAGTCAGCCAGGGTTTTATAATTTGTTTAAACTGTTGTCCCTGTTTGATGATTAAACCGTTATTGGTTCCAAAAAAAGTCATTTGGTTATAATTAAACAGGCAATGAACTATTTCAAAATGCTTAAGATTCAAAATATTAATATGGTTATTGTCTCCCCACTCCGGCAGAATGGCTGCTTTATTAAAATTCACAAAACTTTCGTAAAAGTCGCCCTTAATATTATACCTATGCAAATATCCCTGCTGACTAAAACACCAAACAAAATCATTATCTATCTCAATCAGCTTAAGTTCAGGTACCATAGGAGCTTCAAGCAAATTTAGGTTATACGGTTCAAACATACCCTTATCGCGATTAAAAAAATGTACCCCCTGGGCACCCCAAAAACCTACCCAAAGCCGGTTTTTGTTATCCTCATAAAAATCGTTATACCAATCGAATTTTAGACTGTTATACCGAAGCGCATAATGTGTAAACTTCTCAGCATTCCGGTCAAATTTGTAAAAACCTCTGCCCGACCACAAACCAATCCAAATATCCTTCTCCCGGTCTTCGTACAAACATGAAACCATTTTACCCGGGAATTTTTTTTCATAATCGATAAAGGAATCGTTTAGGGTATCCCACTTTAACAAACCGCCACCTTTGGTACCAATCCACAACTGGTTGTCGGAATCCTGTAAAAAACAGCTTACTTTATTTGAACTGAGCGAACCTTGGGTTGCCGGTATATGAAGGTAATGGCGAAATAGATTCTCGCGATAATGTAACAGGGAAATTCCCTTATCAGTGCCAATCCACAGGTTATAGTTCGCATCAAACAACAGGCAGTTTAATTGATTGCTAACAAGGGTATTATTATTATTATCATTTTCATTGTGTTGATAAGCTGTAAACACAGCTGTTTCCGGATTAAAACTGTATAAACCGTGACCTGTAGCAATCCATAGTTTCTTATTATAAGCTTCCACGATATCAAAAGTTGAAGTGGCCAGCCACTTTCTAAACCTGTCATCTTCCGGAAAATACTGATAAAATCCATCGGTAGCGCTCATCCAGTACTTTCCTCCTGAGTCTTGAAAAATACAGGCAATATCGTTGTCTCTTTTTTTATCAGGGTTGTTGGGATCAGCCTTTATTAAACTAAATTGGTTGGTAATAGTATCGAGTTTATAAGGACCAAAATCGCGGCCCCCAAACCAAAGGTTTCCTGACCGATCACAAAAAATAGAATGATAATCGTAATATCGGCTCCCGATTTTCTCATGACGAAATTTACGGATATCATTGGTTTTCAGGTCAATTTTATTCAAGACACCATCTACAGTTTCAACCCATAAAATACCTGAATTTGGTGCATGATAAACCTTTCGCACCCATCCGTTACTTAATCCATTAACAAACTGTGAATGTATCGGAAAATGCCAAAATGATTCATTTTGGGGATTGTACCTGTTTAAACCTTTTTTAGTTCCGACCCAAAGGCAGCCGGAAACATCAATACTGAGTGAGGTCACATAATTATCCGAAAGCGAAAGTGAATCCTCTTCATCATGTAAAAAAGTCCTGAATTTATACCCATCGTACCGGTTTAACCCATTGGTGGTGGCAATCCAAATAAAACCACAGGAATCCTGAACCATATCAAGTACATTGTTTCCGCTTAATCCATCCCGGGTTGTTAAATTTCTGAAACGGGTAAACAATTCATGGTTAAAAACAGGTTCAACTGAGGTCTGTCCTGCCACATTTAACAGGTTCACCAATAAAAGATATAGTAAATAGTATTTTTTCATGGCAAAATTGCGACCGTAAAATATTAAAAATGTCGCAATTATAAAATTGTGAACAATCAAATAATCAAAAAACAGGTTCAAATAATAGAAAATACAGTACGAACTTCAATTCAATTAACCGAAACAATGGTAAATTCCGAAATTTACATACATGAATACGGAAGCAAAAAATTTGTTTACTTGTGGCGGCGATTTACTTTCGTACCAGTCTATAATCAGGATTGAAGAAATTTCGAATGAAACTTTTTTCTTCCTGCAGGATGGTTCCCGTTCAAAATCAGTACTTACCATTGATGCCTTGGAATGGGAATTACCGAAAGAAGTTTTTGTTCGGGTTCACCCCAATCACCTGATCAACTTAAATTTCAGCAGAAAATTATTTACAGTTCATACCCAATGGATTGAACTCGAAAATGGTGAAAAAATACCTATTTCAAATGAACTTGGCCTCCCAAAACCCATAAGAAAAGATTACCTGATTATGCGCTGGCTTAAGTCTTTTCTTCATAAGTAGACTATTCTAACAACTGAACATTATGCTGGTTTTTCCGTTATTTTAGCACTAATTAATGTTATAATAAAAGAGAGTTCAATTATTATTTCTTAATTTAGCTTTTAAACCGGGAAAAATGAATAGTCCATCGAACAAAAAACCAACATGAAATTTTGTTGAGCATTTGTCATTTTTCATAATGATGGTTTTGTAAGTATCCTTTATAACATAATTATCTGGCGTATGAAAAAGGTGATATTAATAATTTCAATTTACATACCTTCGCTAATAATGGCCCAAAGCAATAGCGTGTATGTTACTGATTTTAAACTATTAAACAAAGCTGAAAAATGGTGTTGGGCCATTTCGGAGGACGACAACCAAAATATGCTTTTTGGAGTGGAACGAGGCGTTGTGGTTTTTGATGGAATTAACCAGGAATTGATAAAAACCCCGGTAACCCCTTTGGCAATGATTAATGACACGAATCATAAAAAAATATGGGTTTCGGGTGCTGAATCTGCAGGAGTTCTGGAAAGCGATAAAATGGATCATTATAAATATACGGAATTGGAATCACGATCTGAAAATGATTTTACGCACATTTTTGTTCTGTCAGACACCGTATATTTTATTTCCGATTCCCTTATAATGCGATTCAATGCAGTTTCGCAGGAAAAAATTGATGAATTTTCGACTGGCGACCTGCTCATTGATGAAATTTTAAATTTTAAGGGAAGGCTATATTTTGTAATCGATTATTTTCTGAATATTATTGATAAGGATAAGCTGGTTGAGCTCTCCAATAAGGATTTCCCTGTCGATGAGCTATCATTTGCTGTTACCGTTAATACCGATAAAGCTATATTGGGGACTCCTGGTAATACCATTTATACTTATAATGGAAAAAACTACAGTATAAGCACTTTATCCTCACCATTTTTCGAAAATAACCGCGTAACCAATGGTTACTATTACAATGATTCACTTATTGTAATATCAAGTCTGGCAGGTGGAGTTGCTCTATACGATTTCAACAAGAAAAAAATTGTCAAGCAGATAAGCTATTTTAACGGATTGCCCGATGATGAAATACGCAGCACCTTTGTTGATAATCAAAAAGGTATTTGGGTAAGTCACGAATTTGGTATAAGCCGCATTGATTTAAACCTGGGGATTGAAAGCTATAGCTATTATCCGGGATTAAAAGGAAACCCTATTGCCCTGAATTATTTTCAGAACAATTTATATGTTGCTACAAACGACGGACTTTTTGCACTCGAAGAGATTAAAGATTACAATGAGGTTGAGGTAAAAGTGAAAGTACCTGTAAATGTAAAAGTTGAGGCTCCTGTTGAAGCCAAAGTTAATGAAACACAAAATGAATCTGCAGATAACCAGAATGATGAAAAGCAGGGATTCTTTCTATTCCGCTCCAAAAAGAAAAAATCGGAATCTAAAACAGAATCAAAAACCACTCCCACAACCCAAACAAGATATCAGCACAAAGTTGTTCAACGGACTCATATAATCAAAAAACGAAGCCTGAAATCCGTTGGCTATTATTTTAAGCTGGTTGACGGGATGAATGGCAAATACACCCAAATGGTAACTTACAGCGGTTTTTTACTGGTAGCCGGAAACAATGGACTATATGCCATTAAAGACAAAAAATCGGAGACCATTTTAAAAAATACTTACATGGTTTATATCTATAAAACTGAGGCCGATCCTGCGGTTTATTGCTGTACCGATAACGGCTTATATAAAGTTTACAGGGAAAATGGAAAATGGGAAATCGATCATTTTGCCCAAACCACAAGTGCCATCATTAATTCAGTAGCACGCGAAAAAGCCGGGACCTGGGTTATAGCTTACGATAAAATGCTAATCAGAACCAAATTAATCAATAAAAAACTCCAGGTAGTTCATGAAATGACCCTACCGGAAAATCCAGGCCAGACCTATGTAGTTAAAAATATTAACGATTCGTTACTGGTTTTTACCAGCAATAAACTTTACCAATTTACCAGCGACGGTAAACTTAACACTTTAATGGATCTGAATATTGATAATTATTTAATTCAGAATCAGAACAGATATACCTGGCTGTTTAATTCGGGAACGTGGCACATATACTGTAATACCAAAGACAGACCGGATAACTCTTTTTTAAAGCGTATCAATCTGTTTGGTTCCTTGCGTTATATCGATTTAAATACCAATAACGAATTATGGCTTGTAGATGATAAAAACCAATTATTCAAACTAAACGAGCACAAAGATAAATTTGAAAGTATGTCAGGAGTTGCCCTTAACAGCGTAAACTCCAATAATATACAACTACAAACTACGGGGAAAATCAAGCTGAATCCCAACAATAATAATTTAATTGTCAACTTTAGTGCTCCTTATTATTTATTGCAAAACGGTGTTTCATTCAGTTATTTAATTGAAGGTTTAAATCAATCGTGGTCGGATTGGACACATTTGTCTGACGTTAGTTTGGGTTATGTGCCACCTGGCTATTTTAACCTGAAATATAAGGCTAAAGATGCTATGGGTGCAATCAGCAATACCGGAACCCTGGAAATATACGTCCCAAAACCCTTTACGCAGTCAGCTTTATTTTACTTATTAATAGTAGTAGTAATTGCTGTCATTGCCTATTTAATATTCCGGATCAGGCTGCAAAAACTTAAAAAAGACAAAGAAATACTGGAACAAAAGGTAAGAGAACGGACGGCTACCATTGAAAAACAAAAATCAGAAATAGAAAAGCAGCATGATGAAATCACTCAAAGTATCCGATATGCCAAACGAATTCAAACCGCTATGTTACCGCATAATGAGATTATTGAAGCCATGCTGCCTAATCATTTTATCTTGTTTAATCCCCGCGATATTGTAAGCGGCGATTTTTATTTTTTCAAAATTCTGGGTAACAAAGTAATTTTTATTGCAGCCGACTGCACGGGTCATGGTGTTCCGGGTGGTTTTATGAGTATGTTGGGCATTTCGTATTTAAGCGAAATTACCAGCCAACTCCCCACTCCTACGGCATCGGAAATTATTGATCACTTACGTGACAAAATAAAGCTCACCCTGGGCCAGGTTGACACCGATTCAACACAAAAAGACGGCATGGATCTGGCACTTTGTTTAATCGACCTGGATAAAAAACAGATTCAATATGCAGGAGCCTTTAACCCACTTTATCATATCAGAAATGGTGAACTCGAATCCATTCCAGCCGATCGGCAACCTGTTGCAGTTTACTTTAAGGAACATACCTTTACGAATCATGTTATTGATGCTCAACCAAACGATAGATTTTATATGTTTTCCGACGGATTTGCGGATCAGATTGGAGGTCCAAAACAACGTAAATTTATGACAAAAAACTTTAAAGAATTATTGTTAAGTTTACAAGATCTTCCATTGCCACAGCAAAAGCTTGAGATGCAAAAAGCATTAAATAAATGGAAGGGTGATGCCATGCAGGTTGATGACATATTAGTAATAGGTTTTGAATTATAGAAATTGAAAAAGTTTTTTATCGTATTTCTTCATTTAGTGATTATCGCAGGTATATTTGCGTTGCAGCTGGATGCACAACAAAAGTATGCCACACAATCAAAAAAAGCCATTAAATACTACGAACAGGCTGTGACTGCATTTAACCAGCGCAACTATCCATCGGTCAGGAAAAACCTGGATCAGGCCATTAAAAAAGATTCAAACTTTATTGATGCCTATTTATTAAGAGCTGAAATGTATCGGAATCTTTACATGTATAAAAATCAGATTTATGATTTAAAAAAAGTAATAGCAATCAATCCGGCTTATTTTCCATATTCCTATTATAACCTGGCCTCAAGCCAGTTGATTATGGGATTATATACTGAATCAAAGGCAAATTTCGAGGCTTTTATAAAACTCGGCCAGGGGGATCCAGGCAATCAGGAAACTGCAAAAAAATATATAGGTAAATGCGATTTTGCCATTCAGCTGATGAATCATCCTGTCAGCTTCAACCCGGTATCGCTGGGTGATAGTATTAATAACTCCAACGACCAGTATTGGCCTTCGCTCTCAATTGATGGAAATACACTTTATTATTCAGCCTTACTGGTTGATTCCACACGCAAAACAATGGTTGGAAACTATGCCCATCAGGAGGATTTTTTTGAGAGTCACAAAATAAACGGAACGTGGAGCAAAGGAAAACCCATGCCACCCCCGGTTAACACATCCGGAAATGAAGGTGCATTAAAAGTTGCCCCCGATGGAAATACCATCGTTTTTACTGCCTGTAACCGAAGTGATGGATATGGCCGGTGCGATATTTATTTTTCATTTTTAACCTATGAGGGATGGAGCAATGCCTTTAATGCCCGAAAACCGGTAAACTCACCACATTCAGAGAAACAGCCCTGCCTGAACGCTGATGGAACTGTATTGTATTTTTCTTCGGATCGTCCCGGCGGTATGGGAGGCATGGACATTTGGTATTCTGATCTTGACGATCAGGGAAACTGGACAGAACCTAAAAATATGGGACCGACCATAAATACCAAAGGTGATGAAGAATCCCCCTTTATTCATCCCGATAATAAGACTTTTTATTTTAGTTCCGACGGCCTTCCGGGCTTGGGACAAAAAGATATTTTCATATCGCGTTACAACGACAGCCTGGGCTGGTCAACACCTGAAAACCTTGGCTACCCGATAAATACCTACCGTGATGAGATTGGGTTATTTGTTGACAATACAGGTGAAAACGCCTACTATTCAACCAATTTCAATGATTCGTCGCGGAATATATATGAATTTACCATGCCTGTTGATAAAAGACCTTTGCCGGTTGCTTATGTAAAAGGCAAAATTTATGATGCAGAAACCCTTAAACCCCTGCAGGCAGAAATTGAATTGTTAAATACAATTACCGGTGAAAAAATTATGGACGTAATTTCCTCGAAAGATTCAGGTGAATATGTTGTCTGTTTACCGTTGGGTAAAAACTATGCGTTAAATGTGTGGCACCAGGATTATCTTTTTAATTCGTCTCATTTTGCTTTAAGCGAGTTACATACTATTACTGATCCTTTTATTCAGGATATCGGTTTGGTTAAGGTAAAAATTAACCAGTCAATCGTATTGCGGAATATCTTTTTTGAATCCGACTCATACAGCTTAAGCCCCGAATCGACTGCAGAATTAATGAAAGTTACCCAGTTTATCAGAAACAATCCGGGTTGGATTTTCGAAATTGGAGGCTATACCGATCAAACCGGATCTGAAAAATATAACCAGGAACTTTCTGAAAACAGGGCCAAAGCAGTTTATAACTACCTGATAAATCAACAAATTTCCCCTAAATATCTGACCTATAAAGGTTACGGCGAAGTAAACTCATCAACACAAAGCGATGATGCCGAAAAAGCTGAAAATCGCCGTACTGAATTAAAAATTACAGGCAAAGCACCATAGTTAGTATTTACACAAAGACCAGCAGAAAATCCATTAAGTAACATAAAACTTATCGGATGACTAAGTTGTTGGTTTATAAATAGGTCATCCGATGAGTGTTTAAACAGTACTTTATAAATACATAACCAGTTGCAAATTCATTTTTATTTATGGCAAAAAAGTGCGATTTATAACTATTTTTGCACAAATTTTTAAACCATTTAAGTATTATGATAAAATTAGCTGTTGGCATCGACATTGGTGGAACAAACACTGCGCTTGGAATTATTGACAGAAAAGGAAATGTATATTACCAAACCTCACTATCTACAACCCGACATCCAAAAATAGAAGATTATGTAGCCGATGTATGCCAGGAGATAAAAAAAGGAGAAACTACATTACAGTTTGATTACCAGATTGTTGGAATAGGAATTGGTGCCCCCAACGGAAATTATTATAGTGGAACCATCGAAAAAGCTCCAAATTTGCCATGGACAGGCAAAATTGAATTGACACGACTTTTCCGGGAGCAATACCATGTACCCACATACTTAACCAATGATGCAAATGCTGCAGCCATTGGCGAAATAATATATGGTGGTGCCAAAAACATGAAAGATTTTGTAGTGATAACACTTGGTACGGGACTGGGAAGCGGAATTGTGGTAAACGGAAATGTATTGTACGGACATGATGGTTTTGCTGGAGAACTGGGTCATGTTATTGTTGAATCGGGAGGTCGTAAATGCAATTGTGGACGCCAGGGATGCCTTGAGACTTACGTATCTGCAACAGGTGTGGTACGTACAGTTTACGAATTATTGGCATTTAGTAACGAAGCCAGTGACCTACGCGATATCCCTTTTTCAAAAATGACATCGAAAATTGTAGCAGATGCTGCCCAAAACAACGATCCCATTGCACTCGAGACCATTAAAAGAACCGCTAAAATGCTTGGTGAAGCTATTGCCGATGTAACTGCCATAACCAGTCCTGAAGCCATATTTTTGTTTGGAGGACTAACTAAATCCGGTCGGTTACTGTTCGACCAGGTACAATATTATAAGGAAAAAAATATGCTATCCATATTTAGTAATAAAACCAAGCTACTGGCCTCTGAACTTGGTGATAATGCTGCTATTTTAGGAAGTAGTGGTTTAGTTTGGGCCGAGCTGGATAAAGAGGAGAAAGAAAATCTTTAAAGTTCGCGTCCATAATCAGTGCGACTAAAACCAAAATCCGCAGGTCTTTTACTCAATTGATCGATAGTCATCGGATGACTACCAAAATAAAAGCACAAAAGAATTGAACGAATTACTTATAAATCAACCCGTCATCCGATGACTTGCGTTATGGAGGTAAAAGTCGCGCCCCGATTAGGTTCAAAATAATACAAAACTGCATCCTTAATATAACGATACTATAAAATCTTTTTGATTTTACTTAGGATAACTCATGAAATATCTTATTTTTGGATAGCGTTAGAGAAAAGGTTGTATTTGTTATGAATAGGTTGTTTTTCCTGCTTTTTATTTTCTTTCAAATTTCACTTTTTCAACCATTATTTGCGGATACTTTAATAGAATCAAGGGAAGACAGTCTGTTAAATAACCTGGTAAATGAAAAAGATGTAAAGGAACAGATAAATAATTATCTGGCTATAATTAATTTTTACCAGAATAACAATATTGAAAAGTCAATTGAATTATGCGACCAGGCTATTAATTTTTGTGACCATCAGGGTTTTAAAAAGCAAAAATCAGAATTCAAAATTGAAAAAGCCAGGGGTTATGTATTATCGGGCTCCTTTGCAGAAAGCTCACATTTAATTACAGAACTTGAACATGACCTCGCAAAAATTAATGACGATAAACTCCAGGGCGAGTTATTTTTGTTAAAGAATCTGGCTTACATTAACCTTGGCGAATTTTCCAGGGCCATGGATAATGCGCTTAATTCCATAATTTATTTTAAAAAAGTTAATGATGTTGACGGTTTGGCTGAAGCATACAATCATATAGGTATTATTTACGATTATACCAACAATTATCATAAAGCATTAGAGAATTATTTAAAAAGTAAAGAATATGCCACAGTTCACAACAACCTCAATTTGCTCACAAAACTTGACAACAACATTGGTATTATATACGATAAACTGAACGATACTGAAAAAGCTTTAAGTTACTATTATAAAGCCCTTGAGAATAACAATACCATTGGTAATCTGTCAGGAGTTTCAACGTCTTTTAACAACATAGCCTCGTTGCTTACGGAAGCAAAAAGGTACGATGAGGCCCTGACTTATTATAAAAAAGCGCTTGATATTAGTCTGAATATAAAGAATCAGCAATCTATTGCACTTTTAAAATATAACTTGGGTGAACTTTATTATAAAATGAAAGATTATAATAAAGCTGAAAAATTAATTGACGAAAGTAACCAGTTTTATATAAAGGCAAATGATTCACATAACTTGTCAGAAAATTATAAGCTCCTGGCACAGTTACACATGGATAAACATGATTATAATAAGGCAAAGGGATTGCTGATGAAAACCCTTAGCCTGACCAAACAAACCGGAGTTATTCTGCTCCAGGAGAATACCTTATCAAAATTAGGTGAAATTTATGCCATACAGGGTAATTATGAGATGGCCTTCAAATACCTGCACAAAGCCAATATTTTAGCCGATAGTTTACAGGAATCCAACAAAACTGAAGAATTAAAATATTCCGATTTTCAAATTGAATTCCAAAACCAGTCCGATAAGTTTGAAAATGACCTCAAACGAAATGAGGAATTGCACAAAAAAGAGCTGCAAAAACAAAAAAATGAAAAGTACGCCACTGGATTAATGCTGGCCCTGATAATAATTGTTGCTTTAATGCTATACCGTAGTTTTTCCAAATCGAGTCGGATTAACAAGAAATTGTTAGCTAAAAACCGGGAAGTGGAAGACCAGAAAGAGCTTATTGAGATATCGAATATTGAATTGCGCGAACAATACACCTTTACTGAAACCCTGTTGAATACCATTCCAAACCCGGTATTTTATACTGACCGCAACAGCCATTTGTTGGGATGTAATAAAGCATTTGAAGAAATTACCGGGAAATTCCTCGATGAATTTATTGGCGTAAGTATTAATACATTGGAGTTGAATTTTGATATTTCATGCGATGCTGCCCAAATTTTTGGTGATTCTGAAAAAAAACTTATCAGGAATGAAGGGACATTGACCTTTGCAGATGGTTCAGAGCATGACGTTATATGCTATCGTAAAGGTATAATTGATTCAACCGAAAAACTTATGGGGGTATTGGGTATCATCATTGATATTACTGATATCCGCGAAGCCGAACGTAAACTTAAGCATTCGCAAACCCAATTAAAGGAAGCTATTAACGCAAAGGACAAATTCTTTAATATAATGGCTCATGATCTTAAAAATCCATTTAATGCTGTACTTGGATTGACATCGTTAATTTCAAAAAATTTTGACAAACATTCTGAGCAGGAGCTAAAAGAATATATTGATGCTATATATCAAAGCTCCAATCAAATATACAGCCTGCTCGAAAACCTGTTGGAGTGGGCCCGGGCTCAATCAGGATCCATAGAGAAAAATCCCACTCATTTCCTTGTAAATGAGGTCATTCAAAATTGTATTAACCTGTTCAATCACAGCCTGGATCAAAAAAAACTATCCGTATCGGTCGATATACAAAAAGAATTTGAAGTGGTTGCCGATAAAAATATGATTATGACGGTTTTAAGAAACCTGCTTTCGAATGCCATTAAATATACCGATTCCAGTGGTTATATTGCTATTCATGCCAGCCAGGAAGAAAAATATATAAAAATATCGGTAATAGACAGCGGAGTGGGTATTATGCCTGATAACCTCGATCGTCTGTTTAAAATTGATCAGCCTGTTTCAACTCCCGGAATTGGTCAGGAAAAAGGTACAGGATTGGGATTAATTATCAGTCAGGAGTTTGTAAAACAAAACGGCGGAAAAATTGAGGTTTCCAGTAAACCTGGCAAAGGCTCAACATTCTCTTTCACTGTCCCATTGGAATAAGCTTAACATCCTTACATTAAATCGAACACAGGTTTTTATTTCGTCAGGTTCCAGATTGTAAACCACAACGGTATGGTAATCAAACAAAACGAATAGGCTATAAACATTAAACTACCAACATTCTGAACATCGCCCCCATATTTTTTAACTTGAATTACCAATTGCGATGCCGGGGCAACAGATGCCTGGATAACCAGCAAATCAGCAATTAATGGATAGTGTGCAGCAACATTTAGTTTCCACAAAATGAAGATAGTCAAAGCAGGCAAAATCAATAATTTGGTCGATAATACTTTAATGATATCAATAAAAGGAGGAGTTTTTCTTAAAGCTATACCACCAACTGTTGCACCCAGAATTAAAGTGGCAGAGGGAATCGCTGCCTGGCCCAGAAAATCAACCGGACGAAGTAACAAATCAGGAATAAAGCGGTTTAAACCGGTTAATACCGTAATGGTAGCCACAACAATAGCTATAAACGGTGGTGTAAGCATTGCCTTAAATGAAAACCGGGTTTGTGAATCGCTTGTCACCAAAAACTTGCCGACACTCCAAAGTGAAGGCATCACCCCCATCACAAACAGGAAGGTATAAGCTGCAAATTCATCAAAATGTTCTTTAAAAACCAATTGACCAATGGGCAAAACCATGTAATTGGCATTCATAAAAGCTGAAAGTGCAAGGTTGGCCCTTTTATCACGCAATTTTCGCAAATAAAACAACGAAGAAATGCCTAAGCCTGTTGCAAGCATTAGCAGGGCAATTAATGGAAGTACCCACCAAAACCTGAATTCTTCTGGCTTAAAATAATTTACAATCTTGCTAAAAGTCAAACATGGTAATAAAACCATAACCGTAATATGCGAAAGGCTTTCGATGTGTTCGGTTTTTAAGACACCCCTACGTAGCAATATTCCGCTTGCCAAACCGATAATAAAAATGATAAATACGGCCTTAAAAATGGGAACAAAAAAGGTGAAAAAATTCATGATGAACTTTACTGATTAGTTTATTTTTATTACTTCCCTTTCAAAAGTTACCTGATCGCCTTTTCGAATTTTTGCCCGTTTCCTGGTTTCAATTTTTCCGTTTAATTTAACCAGTCCTTGTACAATGCAATCATTAGCCATTGCACCACTATCACATACTCTTGTGGCTTTTAGTAATTTGTTCAGCTCAATATAATCAGGTTCATTTAAACCAGTTTTCAGTTTAAACTCTATCATTTGGGTAGTTATTAATAAAAACAAAATCATTAACCGCTTTACGCTTTTTTACAGTGTTATTTGGATTAGCCGGAAACCCAAGGGGTATTAGCGCAATAGGTACTTTGTTGGCCGGCAACGAAAAACTTTTTATTATCGACTCTACGTTAAAATGACATACCCAGCAGGTTGCCAGCCCTTTTTCAGTAGCTGCCAGTGTAAAATGATCGATAAAAATAGCTAAATCGATATCGCTGTGGTTTTTACCGTCGTAGCGTACCCATGCATTATCAACATCTGCTAAAGCAATAATAATAACAGGAGCCGATTGCAACCAAAAACCCCGGTAGCTTTGATGTACTCTTGTTAATTGGTCTTTCTGAGTTACCACAATAAATTCCCAGGGTTGGTAATTAGCTGCAGAAGGCGCAAAACGGCAGGTTTCGAAAAGTTCGTTAATAAGTTCGTCAGGAACTTCTTTTGGCAGGTAATCACGGCACGAAAACCTTTCAAGCACCAGATTTTTAAACTGCATAACTACAAATTAGTATCAATTTTGTCATCATCTTTCTGAGTATTTTTAAACTCCTTAATACCTTTGCCTATACCCTTCATCAACTCAGGAATTTTTCGTCCTCCAAACAGAATTATCACAATCAATACAATAAGTAGTATTTCAGTAGCTCCAAGAAATCCAAGAAAAATGGTAGATGTTATCATAACTTATTTGTTTTAGAAAACCAAAGTTATAAAACTGTTTGAATATATTTTTATGAAATCAGACTTATTGAGATTTTCGTTCAAGACGGGCAAGCTCATCTCTGTCAAAAAGCGTGGGATAATCATCCTCAAAATCTTTTATTACCCTGGTAAACAGGGCTTCACGAATAACCTTTGATTTATTGATGATTTTGTGCTTTTTACAATACCGGTTCAGGGCATCCATTTCGAAATCGTTAAGCAAAATCTGGTGCTTGTGCTTACGGCGTAGCGTGCGGTATTGCTGCGAGTTTAATGACATTTAACTTTATTTTTGACAAAATTAGGTCTTTTAACCGGTTATAGCCTAACAATTATGAGGTAAGTAATTAACAGAATATTGTTAATTATCAACACGTGGAGCAATCGAACAATGATATTTTTATTAAGATTAATTTACTGATACAACACATCTTTCAATTTAGGCATAAAATTCTTTGTCAAATAATCCGAGAGATTGTTGTAGGCATCAAGCCCGGCATCGTTCAGGTTTAATTGTACACCGGTGATATTTACAACCGGTCTTGAAAAAACAAGCTCCCCATTGGTATTTAAAACTTTTATTTCGGCGTTTAAAATGGCATAAAACATCTTCCCTTCTACTTTTTGTTGATTGGTATTGGATGAAATATTAATGGTAAAATCAGCATCCGGTTTTGAATATACTACCGGAAATCCATTATTAGCAAGCAATTGTTCCATTTTGCCTTTTAAAATTTTAGGATTCATAGCCACATTAAAGTTTAATTCTGATGATTCAACAAAAAACTTCGGGTCCTTCAAGCGTATTAATATGCGGGCCGAAGGCATATCCATTTTTCGGATTAATTTTCTGATAAGCGGATCGCTGGCACAAAATGAGGCCACCTCGTTAGCATCCATTTGTGCTATTAAATAGCCAGTACTTTTCGTAGTATTAACCGGTTGCAATTCGTAGCTGGCTTCACCTAAAATATTAGTTTCGCATTTATTATTATGCAAGGGTTTCGACCCGAGTGAAAAAATCACCGGAATTCCCTGAAGGGGAACACCATCTGCTGTTTTAAATGTAAAAACCAGTTGGCCCAAAGGAATGCTTTGTCCTTTGGTTACCTCAATTTCATTAGCCTTCGGACTAATTATTATATTGTTCATGGTTGTAATTAAACCATTATACAACTCATTCCCGAGATCGATAGTTTTTCCATTCAGTTCACACTCCAGCGATTCCGATAAATAGGGCAAAACTACTTCCAAACCCTTTGTCAGATTGAAAATGGCATCATAATATTTTTTTGACCCGATTAATTGCCCGGCTTTTTTAATCAAATCGAGCCCTTTCGCAACCGCCACCTGCTTACGCTGCTCTTTTATCGATTTATATTTTTCAATAGATAATTTATATAAAACATAATAATGCGTAGGCGATTCATAAGTATTCACCACCTCGTATCCTTCAATATTTTCATTGGCGTACGATTTGGTGAGCGATACAAAATCTTCGGCAAATCCTTTATCACTCTCAAAACGGTTCAGTACACTTTGTGTCGAAATGTTTACAGAAATTTCACTTACCAAATCGGCCAGGGCTTTATTTTTAGCAGTTACCTGGTAATCAGTAGTGTTCGGGGTTCGTTGGGCTGATCCCAAACCTACATAATAACCCGGAATCATTGGTTTTTCTTTTACCCATCCGGGCAACGATTCAACCTCAGTTGCCTTTTTTGAGCTTCCGCAACCCATTAATAAAATCAATAATATTAGCAGAGCTACCTTATTTTTCCGGATCATAATCAACAATTTTTGAAGTGGCTTTTTTAGCTATATCAGAATTTAATTCACGTTGTAAAACATCAGTACTTTTAATGGATTGGCTTGCATTTAGCAAACGCCGCAATTCCCGATTATCCGAACTATTATCTTTTACCACATCCTCAGGCAAATCCTTTTTCATGTCTTTCCAGTATCCCGGAACCAGGTTTTTCTTATCCCCCTGGTATCTTGCATAATGAATTTGGTCTGAAGCATCCATATTAACAATATTAGATAATAAAACCTCAGAGGTTTCCGCCGAAACAAGCTTGTATTGAAACCGGCAACTAACCTTATTTTCCTGGGTAAATTCAAAGTACTTTGTTTTATGATACTTATACTCTTCCTTTTTTTGCCCATCTTTTTCCACCGATTTGGTTTCCTTAATATACCCGCGCTTTTCTGTCCTGGCCAAATTTCCTTTATGGACAGTATAGGAAAGTACGTCTCCCATCAGAAATGCCTTAACACCTAACATTTTACCGGCTTTTGAACTTACATTCGGGTCAACTTTTCCTTCAAGGGTAAGCATCTGTTCTTCGGTAATCCTGTCCTGGCTTCCGCGATCAATAATTTTGATAAACAGGGAATTTTTATTGGTAATATCCTTTTCAATCAGGCTTTGCAACTGCTTGTTAATGTCCATTTGGTTTGTATGATTCTTAAAATCGACAAGGGCAATAGTAAACAATGCATTTTTAAGTGCCTGATCCATTAGCTCCTTACTATCTTTATAATCCGACAGGTTATCGTTAATCTTCTTAAATTCAAAATATGCTGAGCGGTTTTTATCCTGACGCATGTACTCATTCCCTTTACGGTAAATAGGTTCGTAATGAGCCTTTTGTTTTAATTCATCCACATCTCCATAATTAGGATCAATAGCCGTAATTTCATTAAAAACTTGTTCGGCTTTTTTAAACTCCTCGTCTTGTAACAACAAATAAGCTTCATTGTAAATCTTTTCAAGGTAAACATTCTTCATCTCCTCATATGGGGCCTTATATTCCTGTGAAAATGTCAGCTCAATGCCCACCTGCTGAATTTTCTTGTAATAAGCTTCGGCATCGCGGTATGAGGTAACCGCCTCTTTTGCCATATCTGCCTTATAATTGTTCATAAACCCGTCCAGCTTTTTATCGAGCGTAAGCTGTCCGTTTTTTTTCATACCAATGGCCGCGTCCACATTGTTTTGATTGCGCAATAATGACTCATAGTACATATCGGCAGCCTTTTCATAATACCCGGCCTGCTCAAATTCAAAACCTTTTTTAGCATATCGCTTTGAAGCACAACCCCATAGGAGAATTCCGGCAAGTAAAAAAAGTATAATTTTTCGATACATGAACCAACGTTTAAATTAATATTTGGTGGAAACACCGCCTTAAAAATAATGAAAATTGTTAAAGGTGGCCAATTGCAAGTTGATTCCTTATAAATTGTTCCGGTTTAAATGGCGAAAATAAGTAAGAATCCCTCTAAACATTTTTAAATTACCTGTACCTTTAGAACATAAAACAAACTGAATGAGCAATCGATCAACAATTATAGCTTTCGATATCGACGGGACTTTACTTAATGATAACAGGCAGATCAGTAATGAAAACCTTGAAGCCCTGAAATTATTTGATAATAGAAACACAATTCGGATTGCTGCCACAGGAAGAAATTTTTATTCTGTGAAAAGGGTTTTGCCACCCGATTTTCCGATTGAATACCTGGTATTTTCGTCGGGAGCCGGAATAATGGATTGGAAAACCAAAGAAATACTGTACTCCAGACTGCTTGATGAATCTCAAATAAAAATAATTACAGACACCATTTTACCTTATAAACTTAATTTTACACTGCACCTCGCGATTCCAAACAACCACCATATATTGCTTTACGACCGACATTCAGAACCCGATGACCTGATTGCATACACCTCGTTTTATAAAAAATTTGCGCAACCTTTAAATCCGAAAAAATTGCCCAAAAAAGCCACACAGGTTATTGTTCTGCTAAATTCACATGTACACCTTTTCAACCAGTTTACACAAAAGCTTAAACCTTTAAAGACAGTATTGACTACCTCTCCCATCAATCATAAATCGATGTGGATGGAAATTTTTAATCCTGAAGTTTCCAAAAGCAACGGAATAAGCTGGATTATTAAACACAAAAATATTACAGCACCTTTTATTGTAGCCATTGGCAACGATTATAATGATCTTGATTTATTGAATTTTGCCGATAAAAGTTTTGTTGTAAGCAATGCCCCTGATGAACTTCAGAAAAAGTTTACCGTAACAAAATCGAACAACGAAAATGGTCTTGCCGAAGCCATAAAAATTATATTGCATTCTTGACGGAATACAGTCAAATCCTGTTTAAAATCACAATGGATTTTCTATTTTTGTGATATAATTAATTCATTCATGAGTTTTCCTGAGAAATATCAAGAAGAGCTGATTAAACTGCACAGTCAGTTAAATAATCTCTGTGCACAAACTATTGCCGCAGATGAGATGGAAGTAGTGGAGAAAGCTTATCAATCCTCTTTAAACCTGTCCGGAAGTAAAACCCGTTCATCGGGCGAACCTTTTATCTTTCACCCTTTGAGAGTGGCAACCATTGCCCAGGAATTGATAGGATTGGGTACCGCTACAATAGTATCGGCACTGTTGCACGATGTGGTTAAAGATAAGCTGACAACCCTTGAGGCTGTTAAAAAAGAATTTGGCGACGAAGTGGCCGGTATTGTTGAAGGATTGATTAAAATAAGCTCGTTGTATACGGAACGTCTGTCGTTGCAAAGCGAGAATTTCATCACACTGCTTCTAACCATTTCCGATGATGTCCGCATTATTCTACTGAAACTTGCCGACAGGCTCGACAATATCAGGATGATTAAAAATTTTAGTCCCGAAAAGCAATTAAAAGTAGCCCAGGAAACCCGGCTTTTGTATGCTCCCATTGCCCACCGGTTGGGATTATATCATATTAAAACCGAGCTTGAAGATATTTCATTACGTCATACCGACCCTGAGTCGTATTTCAGCATTGCTAATCAACTTAAAGCCACCAAAAAAGCACGGGAAGCTTATATCGAAAAATTTTCGGAACCTATCCGAAAAGTACTTGATGAAAAAGGTTATAAGTATGAATTTAAAGGACGTCCCAAATCGGTTAATTCCATTTACGGAAAACTAAATAAAAAAGGCATCGACCTGTCTGAAATTTTTGACTTGTTTGCCATCAGGATCATTCTGAAAGAGACTCCTTTAGAAAAAGAAAAGGAAGAATGCTGGAATGTTTACAGCCTGGTAACCAATATTTACACTCCAAATCCATTACGCTTGCGCGATTGGATTTCGACCCCCCGTCCAAGCGGTTATGAATCGCTGCATACCACGGTTATTGGTCACGACAATCACTGGGTTGAAGTGCAAATCAGAACGGATCGTATGGATGAAATAGCCGAAAAAGGGGATGCGGCACACTGGAAATATAAAGAATCGGCCGATAACAGTAATCAGGATTCCTGGTTAAGAAATATACGCGATGTACTCGAAGCTAAGGATAAAATGGCCATTGGCGGTTTAAAACCAAAAAAAAGCAATGCTGATATTTTTATTTTCACTCCGCATGGCGATATAAAGAAATTGCGCGAAGGGGCCACGATTCTGGATTTTGCCTACTCCATTCATAGCAAAATAGGCAATACCTGCACCGGTGCACGTGTAAATGAAAAAATAGTTCCCATTAAGCATAAACTGAAAAATGGCGACACAGTTGAAGTCCTTACCTCAAAAAATCAAAAGCCACGCGAGGAATGGATAAATATTGTGGTTAGTCCGCGTACCAAAGCACGGATTAAAAAAGCCATTAACGAAACCTTGTTTAAGCAGGCTGAAATAGGCAAGGAAATGCTTGAACGCAAGCTATCTCAAATAAAAATAGAGGTTGGCGATCAGTTTATTTTAAAATTGCTTGCCCACTTTAAATACAAAAGAGCTCTTGACTTTTACCAGGATATTGCCGACGAAATTATTGATTTGCAATTAGTAAAAGAATTTATAGTTAAGACAAAAAACGAAGAAGAAAACCGGCCCGAACCCATCTCAGATTCCAGTGTATCAGAATATGTACACTACAGTAAGACCTCTACTGATTTTTTAATTATCGATAAGAATCTGAAAAATGTCGATTATAAGCTGGCAAAATGCTGCCGCCCTATTCCGGGTGATGCCATTTTTGGGTTTGTAACTGTTGATCGTGGAATACAAATACATCGCAACAACTGCCCAAATGCCAGGGATTTATACGGACGGTATCCATATCGTATTGTCCCGGCTATGTGGACTGATCAATCAAAAGAATCAGCATTCCTGGTTGAGATTATGGTTACCGGGTTAGATAAAATTGGCATAATGAACCATATCAGCGAAGTAATTTCAAGAGATCATCAGGTTAATATGCGGTCGTTGGCCGTCAATTCAAAAGATGGTATTTTCCAGGGTTTTATTACCGTTTTTGTTAATAGCCTGCATCATCTTGATACCTTATTGACTAATATTAATAAAATAAAAGGTGTTTTAAAAGCTGAGAGACTTGATAAACCTTCTGAATAAATCTGATTGATTGATTTCCTCCTGATCAACCCACCTTTTAGTAAAAAAATATAACCTACGGTTTATACATATATGTCTATTGGACATAACTATTGTTATGCTAAATATCCGCACTAAATAAAAACTATGGTTAAGTATTTATAAAATAATACTTTATGGAATTTTCATAAACTTATGCGATTGCAGAGAAACCATCCATTTGGGATTATTTTTAGCATAATCCACAATTTTATCAATATTTATTGCAAACCGGCTCCATTCAGGTTGCAAAAAAAGCAAACAGGACTCGGGTACTCTCCTGGCACAGTTTTCAGCCCAAAGGAAATCGTCATCCTCATAAACAATAACTTTAAGTTCATTTGCTTTTTGATAGATATTTTCATCGGGGTGCACATTCCTTTTCGGCGACAGGCAAATCCAATCCCATGTTCCGGTTAATGTATATGCACCCGAAGTCTCAAGAAAGGTTTCAATTTTATGTTTCTTCAATTTATCACACAACGGCTTCAGATTGTAAAGTGATGGTTCTCCGCCGGTTACTACCACTGAACGTGCAGGAGTTTCCAAAACCTTTGCAAGAATTTCATCAACAGAAACCATTCGATGAATATCGGGGCTCCATGAAATTTTTGAGTCACACCACCGGCAACCTATATCGCATCCGCCAATACGTATAAAATAAGCGGCTTTACCTGTATGATAACCTTCTCCCTGAAGTGTATAAAATTGTTCGACCAGAGGTAAATACTCTCCTTCCCCTCCTCCTGACAAATTACTTCTTTCCAACAACGCTATAAGTTAAGTTAAATTAATCCTCATCATCAATTTTAACATGACCCCAGTTTTCACCCTTCCTTATTCGGTTAAGCTGTGTGTGGGTTATGCCGAATTCACGTGCAATTTTATATAATGGATTTTTTCCCCTTTTAATCTTCTTCTTCAACCGGATAACATCAGTCTCGGTCAATTTAGCATGAGTAATATTCCCTTTACGATTCTCACGTGCAAATTTCACCTTCGGATTAGAATTATTATGCTGGTTTAATTCGTGTTGAGTTACCCATTTCAGATTCTCAAAGTGATTGTTTAACTTGTTAAAATCCTTATGGATTACGTATTTATGCCTTGGTGAAGGTTTCTCACAATAAATTGAAGCAACAAGCCGGTGCACAGAATCAGTTACCCTTTTGGTTGTACCTTTTGTACGCTTAAAATTATTAACATACTCAAAACCTGATTTATCCTTAAATTGGTTAATGGTACTAAGGAATTGCCATTCATTCTTTTTTTTATTAAAGTGTTTTACACGGCCATGAGTGGATACTTCATAGATTTCTCCCTCACGCATACCTGGAAGGGTGAATTGTTTCCATTCCTCATTCCAAAATTTTTCTTCTTTCATGCTAAGTAATAATAGTAAATAATAAACATCCCTACGACAAAAATAGTAGTTTTACTCATTTCTCCAAAAAAAATAATCAAACGGTTTTAACTATATATAAATCTTTGCAAAAATTAAGGTGATATTTTTAAAATAACACATAGTTAGAGAAAATATAATTTTAAGTGTGTATTAATTTTGAAAAATATATGTAGTTTTACATCAAAATTTTTAAACAAATGGTAACGTTAAATACAATATTTTTAGGCATTTTGGGAGGTCAGGAAATTCTTCTCATTGTACTTGCAATTTTAGTATTATTCGGGGGCAGGAAAATACCGGAACTTATGAAAGGTTTGGGTAAAGGGATTAAGGAGTTTAAAAATGCCACCAGTGATACCCAGGTTGGAGAAGATCTAAAAGACATTAAAAAAGAAATTAATTCCGTATCTGACGATATTAAAAAAAGCGCCAAGATATAATTAATCCATGTCTAAAAAGGATCCAAATCTTGAAATGACTTTCTGGGACCACCTGGAAGAGTTACGATGGGTAATTATACGTTCGTTACTGGCTGTTGGCGTTTTTGGGGTTGTCGCCTTTTTGAACAAGAATATAATTTTTGATAAAGTATTTCTCGCACCAAAAGAGCCCTGGTTTTTTACCAATGATATGCTTTGCAGGCTTTCGAAGCTCATTCACTCAAATGCATTGTGTCTGAATCAAAAAGGCCTTCAGATTATTAATATTAAACTTGCCGGACAATTCACCACACATTTATTTACCTCATTTGCGGTGGGAGTATTTATTGCTTCGCCATACATCATCTTTGAGTTTTGGCGTTTTGTAAGCCCGGCCTTGCATTCCAATGAAAAAAAATATAGCCGTGGTGCCGTATTTACAAGTTCTTTATTATTTATTGTAGGGGTCGTTTTTGGCTATTTCCTGATTGTACCTTTAACATTGAATTTCCTTGGCGGCTATCACGTTAGCGACCAGGTTACCAATACAATTTCATTGAGTTCATACTTAAGTAATGTGGTTTCTGTATCACTCTCATTGGGTATTGTATTCGAAATTCCTATTTTAGTATATTTCTTAACCAAAACCGGAATTATTACGCCTAAATTCATGCGATCGAGCCGCAAGCTGGTTGTGGTTATTCTTTTAATAGTTTCAGCTATAATTACACCACCCGACATGATAAGTCAGATCATGGTTTGTATACCACTCTTGTTTTTATATGAATTGAGTATTAAAATCAGTGACAGGGTTTACCGTAAAAGTATAAAAGAATAGCCACCCTTACAATCAGGCGTTTTTTATTTAATAATATATCTATTTATCAAATGATTAATTCATTATTAGCTTAATAGCTTTGGTGTTATCATCAGCCTTTTGTAAATTTACTTTGGTTTTTAAGGGGCATAATTCACACAAAAATGACAACCATTCAAAATAGAGAAGCTGCAGTAAGTGGCAGATTTTATCCTGCTTACCCAAAGGATTTGAAGGAGATGCTCCAGGATTTATTTTTTTATAGCTCAAAACCAGAAGCGGATCAACAGGTAAGAGCCATAATTGTCCCCCATGCCGGCTACGTTTTTTCAGGTGAAGTTGCGGCAGCTGCATTTTCTCAAATTGATCGGAAAAAGGAATTTGAAAATATTTTTATTCTGGCCCCCTCTCATTACGCATCATTTAACGGTGCTTCCATATATAATCAGGGTAATTACGAAACTCCGCTTGGGGTGGTGGATGTGAATATTGATTTAGCCAATGCCTTAATCAAAAAAAGCGACCTTTTTGGTTATAATAAGGAAGCCCACCGCTTTGAACATAGTATTGAAGTACAATTACCGTTTTTGCAGTATTGGTTAAAAAGCAGGTTCAAAATTGTCCCAATTCTAATTGGTTCACAACAGCAATCGATACTAAAAAACTTTGCGAATGAACTTAAACCCTATTTTAACGATAGGAATTTATTTGTAATAAGTTCTGATTTTTCACATTTTCCTGACTACAAAGGAGCCCAGGTAGCTGATAAAAATATGGAAAAGGCAGTAATGCAAAAAAGTATTGAGGCATTGAACAATGCCATTGACCTGAATGACAGTCTTGAAATTGCCAATTTATCAACCAGTGCCTGTGGGCTTTCTGCTATAAAAACCCTGTTTTATTTAATTGAAAATGATCCCGGACTTGAAATTCTGAAAAGAAAATATTTGAATTCCGGCGATACAGAGCGCGGTGAACATTCTCGGGTAGTGGGCTATCTTTCTTTTGTGGTCGTAACAATAGAAAAAAAAGAAAATGAATTTCATCTGTCAGAAAATAACCGGACTCATTTGCTGACACTTGCCCGAAAATCTATCGAAAATACGTTGCGCCACGATAAAAATGAGATCATTCACGAAAAAAACCTTGACCCTGATCTGTTAGCTTATCATGGTTGTTTTGTATCGTTACACAAATCGGGCGAATTGCGGGGATGTGTAGGACGTTTTGAACCAGATTTTCAGTTATTTGAACTGGTGCAAAAAATGGCTGTTGCTGCTGCTTTCAACGATTCGCGCTTCCCTGACCTTGAACTGGAAGAACTTAAGGATATTGACATTGAAATTTCAGTACTAAGTCCGCTGAAACAAATTTTTTCATCCCAGGAAGTTGAAATCGGGAAACACGGAATTTTAATCAGCCAGGGGTTAAATCGCGGGACTCTGCTACCCCAGGTAGCTCCCAAAAACAACTGGAACGCTGAAGAATTCATTTCTTTTTGCTCAAAACATAAAGCCGGACTGGGATGGGATGGCTGGAAAACAGCTGAATTATTTACCTATACAGCTGAGATTTTCTCCGAATAATTCCATAAACTTTTCTTATTGCATCTATAAAATATTCATTAAGGCTCAGGTTTTGCGATGAAAGTTAGTAAAATTGCACTAAATACATTTTTATGACACAAAATGCAGCCTACTGGATAAACATACTTGAACTCCAGCCTCACCCCGAGGGAGGTTATTACAGGGAAACTTATAAATCATCATTTGAATTCGGGGGAAAACAAACAGCAACACTTATTTATTATTTACTCCAAAATAATGACTTTTCAGCTTTTCATAGGCTGAAAAACGATGAAGTGTGGTTATTCCACTCCGGTATTTCACTTACTATATATTCAATAAATGAATCGGGTGAATTTAAGACCCAAATTTGTGGTGACAAAATCGATGTAGGGGAAGAACTTCAGGTTTTTATTCCTGCAAATACCTGGTTTGCAGCCGAAATTAATTCTGCTGATGGCTATTCCCTTGTAAGCTGTTTGGTAACACCGGGATTTCTTTGGCAGGATTTTGAATTGGGGAATGTACAAACCTTGATTGAATTATATCCCCAACATGTTAATATGATTAAACGTCTGACACAATCTGGCAAATAACTGTTATAATTGTAATGAAACCTGTATTTGACATCAAATTCACAATATTCTGTATCCTTATTATAAATTATATATATCCAACCTACGCAACTCAACGGGATACCGTTAAACATGAGTTAATCTGTCAATCGGTAATTCCTGTCACATTAATCTCCACCAGTTGTATAATCACGGGAAGTAATTTTGAAAAGAATTTTCAAGATAAATTCAGAGGAAATTTACCCGATAATTTCCGAACTCATATTGACAATTATTTACCCTATGTTCCGGTTGGCGAGATTTATTTAGCTGATTTACTGAGTATACCGTCAAAAAATAATGTATTTAACCAAACAAAATATCTGGCTATTTCAAATTTAATAACTGCTGCTATAACCCATGGATTGAAATACTCCGTTGATAAAACCCGACCCGACGGAAGCCATTATTCATATCCCTCAGGCCACACCAGTTTTAGTTTTACTAATGCCACTGTACTTTATCATGAATTTAATAACTCAAATAAATTGCTGGCCTACAGCGGTTTTTTAATTGCTACCGGAACAGGAACGCTCAGAATTGCCAACAACAGGCACTGGCTTTCGGATGTTTTGGCTGGTGCGGGTATTGGAATGCTGGTTACACATCTGGTTTACTATTATGAACCACTAAAAAATTTTAATCCGTTTGGAAAAAACATAAAACTGGCCTGTATACCCGTCTGGGATAACAACTATAAAGGATTTTTAATTCATTATACTTTTTGAACTGGTAAAAATCGGCAACGTTGCGATATAAATTAAAAATACCTTCTTCATACGACATTGCTTGTATTGCATATTATCAATACATCATTTACCCTGAGTGGTGCTTGGCTTAAAATGACAGAAGCTCCCGATTATCTAAGGGGCAGGCTCTTCAGGCTTCTTCTGTGTAAATTAGTGTAATTCGTGGCTAAAAGAAAGGTTATTCACGATCAACAAATTAATCCTTTGCGGAATTTGATGCATTCGTTATTGTAACATTAAATTTAACGGAAATTGATTGATAAGATTTACAAAACCGTTTCAATAATTGTGAACAATTCACTGCTTTTAATAGGTTTGGTTATATAACCACAAAAGCCTGCCTCCATACATTGTGTTTTATCGTTAGTAGAAGCATATGCAGTTTGTGCAATAATTTTTGTCCTGGGATTAATTTTCAAAATACTTTCAGCTACTTCAAAACCACTGACATCCGGCAACTTAATATCCAGCAAAACAAGGTTTATTTCAGGATTCTCTTTAAACATTTTAATCGCAGTATTACCATCAACAGCAAGCAGTAAAGTACATTTTGTATCTATAAGAAGAGCCTGCAGATATTCTGCATTATATGAATCATCCTCAACCACCAGGATCACTTTATTTTTCAGTTCCAAATCACGACTGATATCCTCATCAACAATTGCTGCTTTACTACTGATTTTTCTGCAGGGAATAGTAAAATAAAATGTAGATCCTTTACCTTCCTTCGAATCAACCCAAATTTTTCCTTTCATCAGGTCAATAATTCCTTTTGATATAGACAATCCTAAGCCCGATCCTCCGAATTTCTGGGCTATATTTTTTTCATCACCCTGCCTGAACCTTTCAAAAATTAGTTTATGTTTAGATGGATGGATACCGATACCTGTATCTTTTATATAAAACTGCATTGAATTTTTTACGGAATCGTATTCATATCCCAGTTCAATACTTCCTTTTTTAGTAAATTTAAATGCATTCGATAATAAATTTATCAGAACCTGTTTAAGCCGGTCGGAATCTATATTGATTTTCAATTTTCTTTCGCCATTGGCATTTAAAGTAAAAACAGCATTACTATTGTTTTGGTCTTTTAATGTTGAAATATAGCCTGAAATAAAGTCAGCTATAAAATTGTCAATATCCACTTCCGATTCAAATAAAATAAGCTGGTTGGCCTCAATTTTAGAAATATCAAATAAATCATCAATAATTTTTAATAAATCATTACTGCGTTTTTCAATTATTGAAGTGAATTTCAGTTGTTTTTCGCTTGAATCAGTCTTTCTTAATAACTCCGAAAAACCCATTATCGCATTCATGGGAGTCCTGAGTTCGTGGCTCATATTTTGTAAAAATGCTGTTTTCAGACGGTCGCTGTCTTCGGCTTTTTCTTTGGCTTCTTCAAGTTGCGAGTTTATATCTTGTATACGGGAAATGTTCTCCTGTAGTTCTTCGTTAATTGCAAGGTACTCTTCATTTAAGGCCAAATACTCATGATTTTTTTCAAGTAGCGCATCTTCCGCTCTTTTCCTGTCAGATATATCTAAAACAGAACCTTCCAAAATTCCATCTTCAGGATACAATACCAGTGACATTAAGCAACGTATTTCTTCCCCTTGCTTATTAACCAAACTACATTCGAAATTTGAAACCTTGCCTTCAGTTTTAATTATATTCAACATTTTAACCCGCTCCGTTTTTTCAACCCAATAGCTATCTGCCCGGGAACCTATGAATTCATCCATTGAATAATTAAGCATTTCAAGTACCCTTTTATTAGAATCAAGTACTTCAGAACCGTCAGCACGACCACGGAACATTCCAACCTGTGAATTGTCAAAAAGTTTTCTGTATTTTTCCTCGCTAACTTTTATTATTTGTTCAGTTCTTTTCCGTTCAGTAATATCAAGAATGGAACCTTCCAGGATGCCGGTTTCCGGATAAAGCACCAAGGATGTCAGGCAATTCAGAATTTCCTTGTTTTTATTAAAAAGCTTGATTTCGTAATTATTAACCCGGCCATTTTCCAAGAGCATTTTCACCATCCTTTCACGTTCGGTTTGGTCAACCCAAAAGTTAATAGAAGGATTCCCAACAACTTCTTCTCTTGTATAATTAAGAATTTCAAGGTATTTGTCGTTAAATTCAAAAATTTCTGAACCATTAAGTCGGGTTCTGAACATTCCAATCTGGGAATTATTAAAGAGGTTTCTGTATTTTTCCTCACTTTCTTTTAAATACAGATCGGCCTTTTTACGTTCGGTAATATCAAGCACCATACCGATAGCACGAATAGCATTTCCCTCGCTATCGTACTCAATCCTGCCTTTTTCCTGAACATATTTTGTTATATCGGATTTTGTTTTAATCCTGTGTTCAATATTATATTGAATTTTGTTGCGTAAGGCCTTGTCAAATTCTCTTTTTACAAAATTACGGTCCGATTCATGCACCTGCATCAAAAAACCTTTATAGTTTGCAATAAAATCTTTGGGTTCAACCTGAAAAATCTTAAAAACTTCATCCGACCAAAAAAGTTTATCATTCAAAATGTCGAGTTCCCAGTGACCAACATTCGCAATAGCCTGGGCTTCGTTTAAAATATTCACGGTTTTCGAAAGCTCAGCATTCGAAAGTTCAAGTTCAACAGTACTCTTTCCTATTTTATTTTCTAACAAATTATGGTGCTTTTCCAGTTCACGGTAGCTTCCTGTAAGAGCCTCCTTTTGCTTTCTATTTTCAATGGAAATTGCAACTATATTGGAAAGATTTTGGATAGCCGGAATTAATTCTTCTAAAAATTCATTGTTTACTTTGATCGTCACCCAGGCGTAGTTTGAAGTAATTGTTGACAAGTTGAATGAATGAATTTTCTCATCCTGGTTTTCTTCCAATAAACAATGGTCCTGAGTATTAAAAAATTTACATTCCTGGCAACGTTCCGAAATGAGCTCACCAAAAGGTTCTTTTAAATCACGAATGCAAACTTTGCAGCCTTCAATCCCCTGAAGACTGACCATAGCTTCGTGAATAAACTGGTTCAACCTTAAATCAACAGGTACCGAAGAAATAAGGTTGCCCACCGCAAAAATCTGATTTAGCGAACGAAGAATATTATTATTTTTTTTAGTTTCAGGCACTCTTTTTTCTTTCAGCTAAAAATTCATCGGTAGTAATATAGTAAGGATATTGAACATCATACCCTTCTGATTTGGTTGCAATATAAAAGTTCTTTAAATTGTCTAACATCAATTGAATTACAAATTTACCTGAAGCATATCCCAATTCAATTTTATCACACTCGGTACACATGATTCTAAAATTATTAAAGTTGCTTTCCCAGATTTTGTTGTAAAAATCTATTATTCAGAGCTTTGAAATATTACTTGCTTATTTATCTGTTATATCGTCAACACATTAAAAATATAAAAAGGTTTTTGATAAACAAAAAATTCCTGTGAATTGTTTGTAGCCGCCAACTTTGAAAATTCAACTATTTAACTTTTGAAATTTAAACAATTAATAAAATTAGAACTAACGGTATATGTAAAAAACAAACTATAATTTTGATGGAGCTGTACATAAAAACCTCAATAGAAATCTTAAATTACAGGTGGAACTATATAACCGGCCTCATTAAAATTCATGCATAAATTAATTGTTGGAGCAATTTGTTACTTGAAGTTTTAAACCATCGGAATCAATTTTAATAACAAAATGCATGTTCAATTTGTTTCGATATATAAAATCATATATTTATCATTTACTTCAATAATATTTTTCTTAAATTTGAGATAACCTGTGAATTATAACCTGACATAAAACTATGGTAAAAAGATATTTAACTATACTGGTATTTTTAACAGGATTTTTTTCATTATCGGCGCAAGAAAAATCGGTAAACCTCGACACGTTACTAAATATGACGTTAGAGGAATTATTAAACGCAAAAGTTACCACGGTATCAAAAACACCTCAAAAGATATCAGAGGCTCCGGCCACAGTTTATATTATAACTCAGAAACAAATTGAAGACCGTAATTACTCTTGTCTTAAAGACTTACTTGAAGACATTCCTCAAATTGAAATTCAGAGCAAATCGGATGCTCAAATAACTGATGTTTATACAGTGAATGGAATTGTCGGCAGTGAAAAATTCATTATTATGAAGGATGGCATACGCATCAACTCCATGACCGGAACCTATCATACACTCGGCGAAAGTTATACACTGGGTAACACAAAGCAGGTTGAAGTAATTCTTGGTCCTGCTTCATCACTTTATGGGGCCGATGCCTTTACCGGAATTATAAATATTATAACAAATAAAGGATCAGAAAATAAAGGATTGATAATAAATTCCTCCTACGGAATTTTTAATACATCAAATAACGAATTGGTTTATAATGCCGGAAAAAAGGATTTTTCAATAAGCATTTTAGGAAAATATTATCATTCCGATGAACCCTATTTCCCTGATTATTATCCAAAAGATTACGAATGGTATAACGTATACAAAAGCAGAGGTGATGTCTTATTAAATGGCGACACTATCAACACTGGGAGCATAAAACCCTGGGCAACACCCACAAACGCGTATACTTTACAATTTAAATTAAACTATAAAAACCTGGAATTTGGCTATTCCCGACTGTTTGAAAGTCATAGCGATGCAATTGCTAATCCTCCGTCAGCAACTATCTATTCTAAAGAAACTGTTTATGCCGATCATTTGCAAAATGCCTACGTAAAACACAGGTATAATTCCACCGATGATAAGTTACAACTTTATTCTACGCTTTCAGCACAGGAATTTAAAGTTTATCCATATTCGCTGTATATAAACCAGTACTCGGGTTTTACAGATGCATACAAATATGAACGCGACAGGGTTTTAAAACTTGAAGAACAAATCAATTATACTTTTTCTTCGAAATCACAGTTTGTGGGTGGAGCCACTTATGAATACATACAGGCCATTCCCAAAACCAGCGATTTGCCGGTTCAATACAATGAAAATTTACCGTTCGATGAGCAAAATATTTATTATCCGGGATCAAATGTCATTGATTCAAGTGGGAAGGATTTGACCATTATTCAGGAAATATACAACATAAAGTACTATAATATAGGTACTTATATTCAATACCATTATCACTTTAAGGAAAATTTATTTATGACACTGGGGACCCGGTACGATTATAATTCGAGATATAATAGCACCGTAAATCCGCGTATAGGTTTGGTTTACAATACGAATAAATACTTTGTAAAAGTACTTTATGGACATGCTTATCTGGCACCTTCACCCTATCATGCATACCAACAATTCGGATCGTTTTACCCTGTTACCAATCAAACGGGTGAAATTACCGGGTTGGCAAGTGGTTTTTGGCAACTGGCAAACCCGGATCTTCAACCCGAGAAAGTTATCTCATATGCTGTTTCAACATTATATCAAATTTCAAATAAACTGGCTGTTTCAGCAAATCTTTATTATAACGATATTCAAAACCTGATTGAGGTTGAAGGAACCACAGAACATGAATTCAAAGGCGTAACGGTTGGACTCATAAATAAGCCCATTAATGAAGGATATGCTTCAAGTTATGGCGGGACATTAATGCTTTCGTATAAAGGGTTGTTGGGAAATTCAGTATATGCAGATGGTTTTGCGGCATACTCATATTCCGATGGAAAAATTGAAGATAAACCGCTTATTGCTTCATCAAAAAATACCATCAAAACAGGCCTTGGAATTCAGTATAAAAAATTTGGGTTCTACACACAATTGACTTACCGATCGGGAAGTTATACCAGAAATTCTACCCTGGATAATTTAAAAAGTAATGACCCATATACAGTGGTTAAATTATCATCGAAATACCGGATTGCAGAAACAGAAAAATTCAATACCAGTATATTTTTGAATATCCGCAACCTGTTTAATATCAGGTATTACAACATCGGATATCATGTGTTTGATCTGACTCCACAAGATCCAATTCGTGTTGAATTTGGGATAAACCTTGAAATAAAATAATCAATTTTCAAAATTGAAACTCCCCGCAGCAATCTGCCCATCGTAAAACTTTTGCAGTCGGGGCTAACTAGAAGTACGTTCATAAAGTTTCGTTTAAATACTCATCGGATGACTTATTTATAAACCAGCAACTTAGTCATCCGATGAGTCTAATGTTACTTAATGAACCTGATACTAGGAATCTTCGATCCTAATATTTTTTTTAACTTATTTTTTAGCTTTTTTAAGTTTCTTTTTATTGATTTTCAGTTTTTTAACTGCTTTTTTAAGCTTACCTTTCAAGTTATTCATCCTTTTCTTTCCAATGTTTTTCTTTTTAGATTTTTTAATTTCTTTTTCTAGTTTTTCAACTTTCGATTCTGATTTTTTTACTTTTTTCTTTTCCTTTTTCATAACAATTTTCTCCTTTTTAGCCGTTGTACTCTTATCAGAACTATCTGGCTTTTTCGTTACTATTTTATTCTTTATTTTTTTATCAGCTTGATTTTTTACCGTTGGTTTAATATCCATTGAATCTGTTTTTGAAGGAATAAATTCCACAGGTTTGGTATTAACTTCCCGTTTTTTTATTAAGCCATCAGGTTTTGAATTCATTGCAATAGTTGCATCTGCAACTGGGCTGGTTTTTGCTTTTGCCTGTACCGTTCTTCGTGTTGAAGGTTTTCTTGTACTGCTGACAGCAGAAGTTTTTTGGGCTGTAGTTGTTCTTTTTGCTGTACTGGTTGTTGTTCTTCTTCCGGTAGTAGTCTTTTTTGCAGTTCCTGTACCTGAACTTGTTTTGGCAGAAATTTTTGTTGTAGTTGATCGCGAAGTTCTCCTTCTTACAGTTTTAGTTGGTGCTGTAACTATTTTACTCTTTGGGTTCTCAATTTGATTTTCCTTTTGAGGGGTTTCCGGGCTATTTATTCCAGACTCATTCATAGTTATTAATATTAGGTGAATACTTTACTTAAAATTAACGTAAAATCAGGTGGAAGTCAAGTTTTATTACAAACTAATCACAACAAGTTAAAATAAATAACCACATGAAATTATTTACATTATCGAAATCATATCAAATTTTTTAATCAACAACTTTAATCTTCAAAGCCCAATCCCGTTTTGAAACATTTTCATTTGAAGGAAATTTGCCAATAATAAGTTCACCGCTATTAGTTGCCCTTACCGAATTAGTTTCATTCAACCACTCTCCTTTTATAGGATCGAACCAATACATATTATAAGTCTTGCTGGCAATTAAACCTGTAATTACCGGAACTTCAGCTTTATTCTCAAAATAAACAAACGCTAAATTTCTGTTGGCAGATAATAACATGTACGACCAGCCATCCAATCCATTCTCTTTCGAATTTATGGCTTTACAGGGTTGAATCAATTCCCTTTTGGGACTGCAATTTTGATAAGCATTTCCTTCAGACAAAATAAATTTTCCAAGGTAAGGCAACTGTGAGCCGGCTGAATAATTCAATCCTTCCCAGATATAAGGACGGTCACCTTTATTTTTAGGTTCACCGATAGTGTTTCCATCGTAAGCACCTGTGCCATAAAGGTGCCCTGCCAATCCGCCCGAAAGAACACTTCCCCACATTTGCGTTCGGCCAAAATAATTATCCCTTTCAGAACCCGGTTTAGCCATTTCACCCGCAACATTATTGTGAAACGGATGATTCCATCCCGGATAATAAGCTTCAAGGTTCGCTTCCGGATAAGGAGGTTCCAGTTTAAAAATTTCTTCAAGCATAGGATAAAATCCATGATTTCGTGGAAAATTTCCCACCGAATGCATGGTCAGCCAGGGCGCAATTGAGCCATGACCAAACTGGTAATAAGTAGAACTGTCAATGAGCGTGGTGTATGGTTGCTGGTAAGGTAATCCTCCGTACTTTTTATAATGATAGGTCAGCGCTTCATTAAATTCATTGGCCGATAAACTAAATACTTTGGGTATATAATCCAGGTGTATGCCACTGAAAATAATATTAAAAGCCCCGTAACGGGCAATCATATACTCTACGTATCTGGAATAGGATTCCGGCCAGTCAAAGTATTTCTTCCACGAGGGTCCATGATCGCGGCGAACCGTTTCAAGGAAAACTATAAAACCCTGGTTGTTCAGGTATTCTACTTTTTTATCAAGACTTTTGAAATACTCAGGATTAATGCTATCAAAGTTGGCAATAACATCTGATTTATCCCATTTAAAAAAAGGCATATTCCCCTTTTCATCGTTCATATCTTTTGCCGTGTTCATCCCGTTCTTTTCCCAGGCCTGCCTTACTGCCACTGAATCGGCATTAATATATTGCGCCGGGTAATTATCCACTTTCCAGTTTGGATAAGCGGCTATCATGGCAATGGTATTAAAACCCTGCTTTTTACGATATTGGACAGCTTCTTCAAGGCTGATACCTTCGGTTGGAAAATAATTCGTATCCGGAGTAATTCCCTTTAACGGGAACCGCCAGGTTGAAGCCGACCACCAGGTGTCTCCCAGCAGAAAAAAGGGCGTTCCATCAGCATATTCCAGCGCCCTGCCATTTGGCGTTGACCGGATAAAACCATGTCGGTTGGGATTCTGTAAAATTTCTTTTTCATTCCAGGCTGTAGCTTCAAATTTTCCTTCTTTACCGTTTAAACCCTTATCATTAACATTTGAAAACGATTTCCATGACCACTGCCCAGGAGAAGTGGCTGCAAGCCGAAAAATAAATTTATTTTCCCCATCCCAAAAACCATAAATTTTCTTGTTAAAATCGGGTCCCGATAATTCAACCCAGCATTCTACTTCTTTGTAAGGATTTTTATAAATATTAGCAGCATCCAGCTGTATTTCTTTTATTTCATAAACATGAACCTTTTCAGGTTTCTGACGATTACAGCCATTTACTAAAAAGCCGATTGAGACAGCAATTACAAGAAATTGAAAAATTTTAATCATTACGATTTAATATATATAAATATCAAATTTATCAATTTCCAGCTCATTTTTTAAAATTCCAGCTATAACAAAAAAAAGGAAAGGCAGAACCACTTTCAAACTCCTCCTACTCAACTAGTTAGCGGTTTTGCCTTCCTCCCCACAAAATTAACCTATAGTAAACTTACACAACAATTAATACCTATGATTTATTAATTGCTCTATTATAACATAAGGGGGTTCAAAATTGTTCCGGAAAAATGAATATTTTTCATTAAAAAAATATCAGGGTTCATTTTGTCCCTGCTCCAGGACATCAAAACCTGATTTTTTGAAAGCTTCAAGTATATCTTCCTCCGGGGTAATGGTGATATCGTTAACCCAGAAATTGTTGTCGTAATTATAATCAATATCTGAAAAAATGGTATGGGTTTGAAATAAATCCTTTCGTAAAGGTTTCCTTACATCTACCGTATCAATCTTTGAATATACCATTTCCATCATGGTTGAATACTCATCGGAAAACAGTTTTCCTTTACCTTTAACTTTAAGTGTTAGCTCGCCTCTTACATGTCGTACATAGTACCGGCCATTCCAGTTATCATATTTGACCAGATACATCGTGCTAACCGGCTTTATATGCAAATGTCTGCTTTTTTTAATAACAAAAAGGTTAGTGCTTTTTCGCAATTTTTCGCTTGAAAAAGCAAACTTTGCACCCACATAAGCACAATTTTTTACCGATATATAAACCGATCCTTCAAAAAGCGCCTCCTGGATATAGTCTTTTTGTTTAAAATCGATCACATAAACCAGTTCGTCCTCCCAAACCATTATATCGCTTAATGAATAATTGTAATTCTGTTCACCTTCTTCCGTCAGGAAATCGGGTAGCTGATGAACCAGATCAAGCTGAAAACAGGTTTCCATACCTCCTCTTAACTTCACCATCAGGGTATCAGTTAGTTGCAAATTGGTAAATTTTCTGCTCTTTATAAGTTGTACTCTATCATTAGGACTACCCAACAAAAAGGAAGGTTTATATCCGTCAATCAGGGCTTCGGAATAAACCAAGTAACGTGAATTCCGTTTTACCGCCTCACGATAAAAAGCTTCATAATTATAGGCTTTATTATAGTAATTTTCGCTCATTAAATCGCGCGCTTTTTTCAACAGAATTTCGGGCTCCATGTTGCGTATAATAATTTCTTGCAGCGATACCATAGCCGGTTGAAGCAATATATCCTGCTGATTCTTTATAGCCGCCACAGGTAATTCTCTGGTTGAATATCCCATATAGGAAAACAACAACGTATCCGTTTTAAACCTCTCAGGAATTTTAAGTGTGAATTCACCTGATTCATTGGTAATTGCCCCAAACGATGAATTCTTAATGGCTATAGTAGCAAAAGGCAAGGGTTCACCTGAACCGGCATCTGCTACCTTGCATTTTACGATTACCGATTGATTCAATTCCTTTAGGTTTGGATGACCTTCATTGGTAATGGTATGAATAACAACCTGATTGTTAATTAACTCATAGATAAAATTGGGATTCTGCAGCAAAGTATCAAGCGCCTTATTTAGCGGTACATTACTCAAAGAAATGGTTACAGGTAAACTCCCGTCTATCTGATCAGCATTATATGTAAAGTAGCATTGGGTTTGTTTCGATAACTGATCTAAAATATTGTCGAGAGGTTTGTTCTGGACATTTAGGGAAATCTTTTTATGGAGTAAATCAGCTCCTGTAAATTCTTTGCCCTGCGATAAGGCAGAATTTATTATAAAAAAAAGCCATAGAATGAAAAAGATTTTTCTTAGCAAATCGCCTAAAATTATGAGTTTATTAATTTGAAGCTAAGATATACTTTTTTCCATCTTTTTCGACGGTAAGGTTAAAAGGTAGCGCAATACTATGTAAAACATCCTCCAGACTATCGTTATCAAAAGTGGTAGTAATTCGTTTATTCCCAACCGATGGATCAGTCAGTTCAATTGAACAATGATAGGTTTTTTCAATATCTGAAATTACATTCGACAAGGGTAATGCTTTAAATACCAGTTTCTGATCCTTCCAACTCGAATAGTTTTCGTTAACATTTACGGTTTTAACGATGGGTGCACTATTACCCACTACGGCCTGGTCGCCGGGTTCAAGAAATACATGTTCGGTAGCAGGTGAATTGGTGTAAACTTCCACTTTACCTGTTCTCACAACCACTTCAACCTTTTCATTCAGACTATTGATATTAAATGATGTTCCTACTACTCTGATAAAAGTATTCCCAGTATGCACCACAAAAGGTTTTGTTTTATCTTTTGCCACCTCAAAAAAAGCTTCACCTACAAGGTTGATATCTCTTTTTGACTCACCAAAATTTTCATTATAATTGATTTCAGCTCCGGAATTCAGATAAACTCGTGATCCGTCAGGTAACAAAATTTCTTTGGCTGCCAACCCCTCATTTGAGAACCGGAATATCATTGATGAACCGACATTAAATAATAAATAACCGCCAATTCCCAATAATATTACTACACTTGCTGCAATGGCTATTAACCGGCTTTTATTCATTCTTAAAATCCTGGTGTTTAACTCTTTATCATCCCGGGCAATTTTATCATATAATTTATCCCAGGCTTTATCCGTATCAAATTGCTCTATCTCTTGCATTTCCTCTAATATTTTCCAGGTTTCTTTATAATCATTAAATTCATCAACCTCATTGGCTGAAACTGTATTGCTGTATTTTTCATCTCCGTTTGCCAGCCATCCGGCCCACATTTCAATCCTGTTTACCTCTTTGCTTTTCATTTCAGTTTAATCTATGGTTTGATATTCAGCCAGGCTGTTTTTAAAAGCTTTTAAAGCCTTTCCCATATTAGCTTCAACAGTTTTTATCGAAATTGATAGTTTTTCGGCTATCTCGTTATACTTCAATCCATACTTCCGGCTAAGCTGAAAAATCTCTCTGCATCGTTCAGGAAGTTGATTCAATGTTTTCCTGTAAAGTGCATAAATTTCACCCGTATGCAACCCTTCCTCAGGGTTGTAATAAGCAGAATTATGATATACAGCCGATTGCGCATAATTATTTACCACGTTCTGGTGTTCAAAATAGTGCATACACTTATTGTAAACCGATTTATATAAATACGACTTTATAGAAACGTTGATAATTAACGACTCCCGCTTTTTCCAAAAAGTATAGAACACATCCTGAACTATTTCCTCAGCCTGATCAGGATCTTTAAGTATTTTTAAGGCGTAACCGCAAAGCGCCGGATAAAGTGATCGGAATAATTTTTCAAAAACTTTTATATCGGAGTTTTTAATAGCTTTTGCGATATTTATGTCAGAATCCGTCATCAAATCAATTCATTGTAATAAAGTTAGTTTCATTTTTTTTGAAAACAAAGCACCGGCACAAAAGAGTGCCAGTGCCATGAATCTAAAATTATGAACTATTTCTCTAAATTTCTACTGATCTTTTTAATAGCGTTTTCAATTGATTTTTCCGGCTCAATTACGTTATATTCACCCCAGAAATTTTTATCAGAAAATCCGCTGACTTCATCGTTCATTATAACATTCATTTTCATCCTGTCAGATGGTTTAAATGGTTTACCCTCAGCATTTTCACGGTCAGTAACTGCCATTTCAACCATTGTGGAATAGTTCGTACTAAATAGTTTCTTTTTCCAATTCACTTTAAAGTTAACCTCACCGCGTGAATAGCTGTAGTACCATTGCCCATCTTTTTGGGTATACTTAACCAGATAATTCGCTGATGTTGGATAAACAGTCACACCCAGGGGTTTTCGCTTAATAAACATGGCACTTGCCTCGTCTTTATTTTCAGTATTCAAACTGAAAAATGCACTTGAAATCGCAAATGTTTCAAGGTTGATATATAATTTGCCATAAAATAATGGTGTTGTTACATATGACTTTTGCTTGAACTCAATAACGTAGTTTAACTGATCATCAACTTTCGTGATATTTACGAATGAATAATCGTAGCTGTCAAGAACATCATCTGAGAGTACCATATACGGATCTTTAATAATATCAAGTAACAATGTGGAATATGGCCCTCCCTGCAATTTGAATAATAAAGTATCCATTTTTGCCACATTCTGGCTCCTACGGCCTTTAAACAGCTTAACCGCATCATTTTTATAACTTTGGTAAGGCTGTTTATAAACTTCAACTACGGCCTCAGATAAACCGATATAGCTATGACGCTTTTTGATGGTTTCACGGTAAAAAGCCGTCATTAAAACAGGATTGCTATGGTAGTTTTTGTACCGGTTTTCGAGAACTTTATGGATTAATAACCGCGGGTTGTTTGGAAATACACTGATTTCGGTAAGTTTTATCGAAACCTGCTTAATTTTAAAGTTATTGGTTTTGTCTGGTTTTAAGTCAGCTATTTTTGCCTCGTATACCTCATATCCCATGTAGGTGATTTTCAATTGAGAATTCAGGTTTTCTGTCGGTATTTTGATAGAAAAATTGCCTTCGGTATTGGTAACAGTGGCAATATTGGTCCCTTCAACCATTATCGAGGCAAAAATTAAGGGTGCTTGTGTATCTTCGTCAATTACATGTCCTTTAAACGATTGATAGGTACTATCTTGCCAGATTTTGGTTTTTTTCATAAAACCGTGTCCTGAGGCTAAGAGTGAATTGGATAGAAAAGCGGTAAAGAGTATCACTATTGCGGTACTTCTTATTTTTAGCATTGTGTTCATGGCATTTATTTTTAAAGGTTTAAATTATTCTTTTATAACCTTATGACCGCTTAGCCAGATATCACCCTATACAAAATTGGATTTTTTTACAATAAATTCTGAATTATTAAACCCGTATTGTATTCAGAAAGTTTCGTTTTTGATACCCATCGGATCGACTAATTTATAAACCAGCAACTTAGTCATCCGATGAGTTTTATGCTACTTACAGATACTTATTACACAAATAATATAATTCTCCCGGATCGATAGGTTTTGCCAAAACACTTTTCATGCCCACTTTTAGGTAATGCTCTTTATCTTCAGGCATCGCATAAGCTGTCTGGGCAATTATAATTGCCTCAGGATACTGTTCCAGAATTCTTTTGGCCGCCTCTGCCCCATTTAATTCCGGCATTCGTATATCCATTAGAACCAGGCTGATATCTGATGCAAATTCCTCGTACAAATCGACAGCCATCAAACCATTTTCGGCCCTAATAATTTTTGCCCCGGTTTTTGAAATAATTCCATCTAATAACAGAAAGTTAGTCTCCTCATCTTCTGCAATTAATATAGTTTTCCCGGTCCAGTCTGATATTTCAGCAATGTTTGAAATTACCTGCGAATTTGATTTAGATTCTGCTCGTTTCAGGGGAATTATGAAATAAAAATCGGTACGACCAGGGACTATTTCATCTGCAAATAACTGTCCACCAATCATTTCAATTACATTTTTCGCAATAATTAATGAAATACCTGTTGATTCTTCAATGTCGGAAAAAGAGAACTCAAATCCAAGTTTTCCTGATTTTATATTATCCAGGATGCTATCAGAAATTATGTTATTATCATTCTTTATATACAGTAGCAATGAATTATCAACAATCTGGTAGCCCAAAAACAAACTTTCGGAGGTAGAAAACCGGATTGAGTGGTTCAATAAATTCTTTAAAACCTGCCTTAACCGGAAGGGTTCCGAATGTATGTCAAATTCATCCTCAATGGCACCAAGTCCGTAGGTAATATTCAGATGTTCCTTGTTCAACTGATTTTTCTTGGAAATACCATAATTATATGCCTCCTTTAGCGTATTATTAAGGTTAAAATCGCCAAATTTCAGATGGATCTGTCCTGCTTCAATTCTCGAAAAATCAATAATATCGTCTATTAAATCAATTAAAGTATGACCATTTGATTGTATCATGTCAATTATTTCAATGCGCTGGTCGATAGTCAAATCCTGGTCGGCCAGTAAATCACTGAATCCAATAATGGAATTCATCGGAGTCCTGATTTCATGGCTCATGTTAGCTAAAAATGAGGATTTTATCCGGTCAGATTCTTCCGCTTTTTCTTTAGCTTTTGCCAATTCCTGTTCGTTTTTATAATAATTGGTAACATCGTGTGAAATCCCAACCAATCCGAAAATATCATTCTTACGGTTCCGCAAGGGTATTTTAATATTCTCAAACCTTACTATTTTTCCATTGGCAGTTGTATCCCACTCCTGTCCTTCCCAAATCAGTCCGGCCCTAAATACAACTTTATCCGATTTTCCATATTGTTCTGCTTTTTGCTCCCCGAAAACTTCCAGATCATTTTTACCAATAATTTCCACCTCAGGTTTACCACTAAAATTGAAAAATGCTTTATTACCACCAATATAAGTCCCGTTTGAATTTTTTATAAATATAGAATCGGGCAAGGCATCAATCACGGCATGAAAAAGGTATTCGGGGGAATGGTAACGTAAAACAGAATCGCCTTCAATTAACGGTTTTATAAAAAGGCTTAAGAACATTAAATCGCTAGTACCCTGAATTCGCAAAGGATATTTAAGCATCCAGCGTAAAACCTTGTTCCCGTCAATGGCAAAACTCAACTGTTCATTTATTAATACTGAAGTCTGGTTGGCAAGTTTGAAATCGTACGAAGACAAAATTTCAGTAATCTCATCATTAAAAATATCAGAAACTTTAAAATCCTGTGGCTTTATTTCTGTATGCAATATTTCAAGCAAAAAGTCCTGGCTTATATGATGAATGTTGCCATTTATATCATTTACCATCAGCCAGAGAGGCGCTGATGACAACAACCTTTCAATAAATGGGTTATTGAGATCAATGCTTAACGGAGAAATATTCGATTGGCTGATCTCACTCACATACTCACGGGTCGATTCATGAATCTCACGCATCAGGAAACGGATAAAACCCAAAAGCCCAACTATAATAACCACGAATATCAATACAATAACCCAAAACAGCGATAGGTTGATACTTTTTTTATGAGTATGATACGCTAAATCGTTTTGAAACCATTTTTCTTCAATCAATTTATAACTATTATTATTCATAGCATCTTTTAATCCGGATTCAAAGCGCTCAATTAGCGATGGTTTGCTTTTAGGGACAGCAATTCCCCAATCGAATGATAAAAATGGAACAATATTAAAATCAATATTTTTAAGCTTATTGTCCTCAATTATTTGCATTCCGATCTGAAAAGGGATGATAGCATAGTCATTAATTCCTGACGATAACATCAATAAGGCTTCTTTGTACGAGCGAACTTTAAAAATATATGAAGCTTTGTTTTCATAGAGCATTTCATAAGGCAAATCGCCTTTAACTACAATAATTTTCTTGCTGAGCAACCCGTTAAATGAAACCATCGTACTTCCTTTTCGTGCAAAAACATAATATACAAGACTGTGAGGCAGTTTAATAAAGTGATAATCACCGGGCACTTCGTCACGGGTAATTCCTCCGTAAACCAGTCCTCCTTTATGTAATTGCGAAGTATCAGAAGTATAATTCAATGAAATTTCATCGCCGGCAATATTTTGTAAAAGTTCCGGAATAAATCCCTCAGGAATTTGTTGATTGGTATACCGCAGATATGGTGCTGTTGCTTTGCTCTGGTTTACATATATGTTGACCTCAGATCCAAAAATATAATTAGCTGATAAAACAATGCTGCTATATAATATTATAATTTTTTTCAAATTCAAATGTAGTCCCATGTTCTCTTTTTATATCATTAGTTACGCAGTTATAACAAATTTAGCAAAATAACAGTTTATCTTAATCAGTCAAAATTCGCGCATTTTATACGACCTAAAATATAAAAAAGAAACCATTTCTATAATATTTTTCCCAAATTTGTGTTAAATACACAACAGATGAAAAAGTTAATCATACTTCTGATTATCACTTTAGGTGCTATAATGCAGGCTAAACCCCAAATAAGCAAGGGTGGATTACCTTATACATGGAAAGCAAAAGGTGTTAACGAGAATTTGGATACAGTTGCATTGAAAGTATCCGGTATACCACGACAGGCAAAAAGCAACATCCCCAAAGGCGAAACTTTTACATTTGCTCAAATTATTGATGTAAATAAAAACATAAATGAAATTGGCCAATGGGATACCCTGCCTAACGGTGATAAGTTATGGCGCGTTATGCTTAAATCTGCCGGAGCCTATAGTTTAAACTTTACTTTTAGTCAATACCTGTTACCCGAAGGTGCTGAGGTTTACGTTTATTCTCCCGACCATAAATTTAAAGTGGGCGCTTTTACATCGGTAAATAATAAAGAATGGGGAAGTTTAGCTGTGTCTCCTATTCCCGGCGATGAAATTATTATAGAATATTATGAGCCCAAAAATGTTGAATTCTGCGGGCTACTGACCATTGGCTCAGTTGGCCACGATTACCTGAATGTATTTGGCAGTAAAGACGGACAATTTGGAGCTTCCGGTGATTGCAATATTGATATTAACTGCCCCGAGGGAGCTAACTGGCAGGTAAACAAAAGAGCCGTTTGCCGGATGATTATACATAATTCAACCCTTTGCACCGGTGCGTTGATTAATAACACCAACCAGGATCAAACCCCCTATATATTAACTGCCAATCACTGTATTGATAATCCAAGTTTGGCACAAAACACCGTTTTTTATTTTAACTATGAAAGCCCAAGCTGTGGTGGAGCCGATGGTTCTACAGATCAAAGTATTTCGGGGGCCGAATTAGTGGCCACAAAAAATAAGGATAAGGGATTTCTTGATTTTACACTGCTTAAATTATCAGCCAGTGTGCCACTCAGTTATAAACCGTATTTTGCCGGATGGGACAGTCGCGATATTACCCCGACAAAAGGCACATGTATCCATCATCCTTGGGGCGATGTTAAAAAAATATCACAGGACTTTGACTCACCCGATGCAGCCAGTTATGTAGGCTATGGATACGATCCTATGACTTTCTGGCGGATCAATTCCTGGGATAAAGGGACTACCGAAGGGGGATCGTCAGGAAGTCCGATGTTCGATCAGAATAAACGTATTGTTGGCTCACTGTCCGGAGGTTTTGCATCGTGCGAAACAGATAGTTGTGATTTTTTTCAAATGTTTTCTGCTTCTTATAATAAATATAGCGACGACAGTATGCAGCTAAAACACTGGCTCGATCCTACAAACACAGGGGTAGCGTTTCTTGACGGTTTGGATTCTTATGTAAATACCCAAACCGTTTCTGATGAAATTGCAGTGGCTCACTTCGCTGAAGGCCAACGGTTGGCATTTTATGTAGCTAATGATGGTGGATACCTTTCGGGAAATAATATATACCAGGATAAGGCAAAAGCAGAGTTTTTTAACCGGACTGAATTTGGCGACAGGAATGCTATTGTAGGTGCAAACATTGCATATGTTTATGCCACCGGTAACGATAACGAGAATATCGAAGTACAAATATTGCGCGATGCCATGGGTTCACCATCAACTTCTTTGGGCTCTGCATTTGCATCATTAGGTGATATTAAAAAGAATGCCGATAAAGATTATACACATTATTCGTTTGACCCACCGGTTGAGGTTAACGGATCAGTTTATCTTTCGGTGGTTTTACCGCAAAATGCAGGCGATACGGTAGCTCTTATGACCGTTGAGAAAGCTGATGTTAATACGGCCTGGGAGTTAAATTACAATAATGAATGGCACCCTTATTCTGACCCCGACAATTCATGGGGCATAAGTCTTTCACATTTAATCATACTCGAAATAGGGAAATTTACGGATATTAATTCTCCCGGTAAAGTGTTGGATGATTATAGTTTATATCCAAATCCTGCCAACCAAGATATAACTGTTGAATTCAAAAAAACAAGTAACTCTTTAACACTTATTGAGATTTACGACACCTATGGCAGGCTGGTATTAAGTCAACAGGAAAATCCTGGTATTGAATCAGTAAGCCTGGATATAAGCGAACTTAAAACCGGTTTTTACATCTGCCGCATAAAAAGTGGGAATCAAGTTGTTTCAAAGAAATTTATTAAAAAGTGAGGAGTAAGCTGTTAGAACCTAGCCGTGAGCTGTGATATGAGAGGTTTGTATATTTGGTATTACTTAAAAAACACTTAATTCAAGGGATCTCAATAATTCGTAAAAATTCTTTTAGCCACTAATTTACACGGATTTACACTAATAGAAATGGCTTGTACAATAACGAAATGCTTTCCATATTTATTTTGTACACCTAAATTTTGAATAAAAAATTCGTGTTAATTCGTGCAATTTGTGGCTCCAAAAAATCCAACAGATAAAATTAGGAGCTTATGTCTTAAGTCTTGTATCTTTCGTCTTTTGTCTTCCAACTACCTCGCATTAGCAAATGTGTACAAATAATTTGCAAAGAAATTCCATATGGTTGTAACTGCTATCGCCCCAAGTTTGGCTACATAAAAATTGAGTTTTACTTTTTCGGTTAAAAGATAAAGCACCAAACTGTTAATTCCCAGTCCTAAAAGTGAGATAATTAAAAATTGGGAATACTCCATCAGCATTTCAGGGTTGTGACTTTTAAATGTCCATATACGGTTTAAAAACCAGTTGGTGCTGGCAGCAATACTAAATCCAATGGCATTAGCAAGATACTTCTGTATTTTAAATTTCTCCTTGCAAAGCCAGGTGAAAAAGAAATCCACCAAAACCCCTGAACCCCCAACTACCCCAAATTTCAGGAATTTGAATAAAAATGCCTTATCAAAGGTTATTTTAAGTACCATGGCACTAAAATTAAAGCTGCAAATGTAAATGAATAATATTTTTTTTCAACAAAAAAGCTTTTTTGATTTACCAATTTATTAAAAATTATTTTCTTTGAATTAAAAATAACATGGGACGTATTATAAGTTATATTCTTATGCGTATGGGTGGTTGGCATCACATTGGGGGTGTACCAACCGACAAGAAATACATTATTATTTCTGTTCCCCATACCAGTATGTGGGATTTTGTTTGGGGTAAATTCGCTTTTTCAAGCAACAATGTGCATCCTAAGATTTTCATTAAAAAAGAATCGTTTTTCTTTCCTTTGGGTATTCTTTTGCGATGGTTAGGCGCTAAGCCTGTTAACCGCGGTGCAGGTGCTTCGAGCCTGGTTGAACAGGTACTCCACCATTTTGAGCAAAACGATGAGTTTTCGGTTTGCATTACACCTGAAGGTACACGCGAAAAAGTGAAGCGCTTGAAAAAAGGCTTTTATTTTATTGCACAAAAAGCAAACGTGCCCTTGTACCTGGGATTTATCGATTATGGTAAAAAGGTTATGGCTATTGGCGAAAGGTTTGAAATAACCGGTGATTATGAAAAAGATATGCAATTAATAAAAGCCTATTACGATAAACACGATCCAAAGCCAAAGCATCCGGAGAAATATAATGCTGATTTTGCTTAGAGTTATACACCAGCCTCGATTTCGCAAGTCATTGTGGTTTTTATTTTTTACCGACAGGCTGCGCCAAGTCGGTTTTCCAATAAGCAAGACTACCTCAAGAATTGAGTAGCCCTTACAGGGCGCTATTATCGATAGTGCAATTTCCCTAAGGCGCTGCCTTGGGTTGAATTGAGTTGCCACTCCGTGGCGAAAGATGAATAACATGCTAATTCAAATTGTAATCTGTAGCCTATGGGCTGAAAGTCCTAATAATTTCAACCCGATGGCTGCTCCT
>JBJKSB010000051.1:0-51248 GCA_046704385.1 Bacteroidales bacterium
CAATTGCATTTTGTTTCAACCTTTCAAACACTATAATTCCATCTGGATTTTCTGATGTTTTTTCATTATTAAGTGTTTTAATAACAAACGAACAACTTCTCATTTTTAACTGATCTAGTGCTTTATCAGTAATATTACACTGTTTTTTCATATATGCTCTATATGATTTGCCTTTCCCGTTCCATTCTGGCGCACCTTGATCAACATAAAAACGTTCTTCCCAACCTCTCGCTATGAAACCCTGATCGTCAGGATATATTACTTGATTGCTCCCATTAAATTTTGAATTATTTGCATATCTTCCTAGTAGCGTAAAACAATCACCTTGATGTTGATATATACTAATTCTAGAATCATTTATATTATAAAATTCTGAAAAAATCCATTTTATTCTATCACTTACAAGACGAAAATAATCTTCTTTTATTTTTACAATCTTTTTCTCCATTTCTTTTTTATCTTCTTCAAGTTTAGAAATTGAATTAATCTTTCGTTTATTATATACTGATAAAGCAATTCCTGAAAAAAGAATAACAACGGAAAATATAAAAAAAGATGGCCATATATCTTTCCACTTAATTGAACCAACAAATATGGATTCAGAATCGGATAGAATATCAGTTAAAGTCAATCCTATTGAACCATTTAAAGCTAATAATTCCGGCAAAAACAGTGTGAATTTTTTCCATATAAGGATTATAATTAAAACTATAATGACATATAGTAAAACAATAGCTAATCCACTCATAAGCTTAAAAATAGGTTTATTTTAAATGATAAATCAAATTATAGGTCTGGGAAGTTAAAAAAACTAATTGTTAAGTGCAATTATTATAATAAAATGATTTATTACCAACCCTAATTATACTGTATATTCCAATGTAAACACTCTTCTTACTGGAACATTGCTGGAACCAAAAAATACATTTATTTCATTTAATTGCATTCAAAAACAATATTATAAAAGAAGCTTTGAGCCTTTTAAAAATAAGGAGTTTGAGAAGTTTGCAATAAACTGTTTTTCGATGCAACTAAAATCAATTTTTACGTTGTGTCCCCGCTACTCAAAGAGTGAGTGTGAGTCGCCAGTGCGATGATCGTCACTCTTTTTTTATTTCCTGCAATTCATAAATTTCACTTTATTAAACTCAAAACTCAAACTGAAAAGGCCATTTCTTGTCACCTAACGAAATAGGTATAAAAAGCTATTGACTTTATCAACAAGCTTTTATAAATTAGCATGCTGGTTTTGTAGCATTTGAATAAAAACATTAACTATTACACTCTTTTTTGAAAAAACTGTAATTTTTTGATATACATAATTTAAAATCCATAATTCATTTAAAATTTAACCTATGAAATATACTTTGATACTATTTTTATTGTTTGCGGTGGCAATATCAACAAAATTGTATGGCCAGGCGCAAGAGATTGATCCGGAAATTGCCGAAATTTTAAAAAAGGTAAAAAGCAGTACTGAATTTATTCAAAACATGAATTATTATTTAACCGTACAGCGCGTAAAAGAAATTGACAAAAAGGATTTCAAAGAATATATGAAAACATCCCGGTTTGTTAATGAGAATGACATTCCTGTGTATCAAATCAACTCAACCCCCACACAGATGGATTTTTATTTTAAGAAAGGCAAGCTGGTTTATAATTTCTCGCTGGAGAAAAAAAATGATTTATATTTTTCACAATTTAAGTTATATACCTTTAAAGACAGACACTTAAAAAAACAAGGAACAATGTCATTCAGACCTTAATTAATACGACTTTAAAGCATTCAGTTTGATGGCTTTTTTTAAAAGGATCCAAAAATGTGACAAACCTATAAACACCGGTTCAATACAAAAAATCCTATATTTCAAATTGTTTTTAAGCCTTCATCCTATATCGATTTAGGCAAGGTAAACAAAAACTCTACTCCACCCTCTTTTTTATTACGAACGGAAATCTCACCTTTATGCAAAACAATGGCATTTTTTACAATGGCCAGACCCAGACCTGTACCACCTAAATTTCGGGCCCTGCCGGAGTCTATCCTGTAAAACCTTTCAAAAATACGAGGTAAATGCTCCTCCGGTATCCCAACCCCATTATCCGAAAATGAGAAGTAATAAAAGTTATCGTCCTCATGATAAATATTTAACCTGATGCTTTTATTTTCCCCTGCATATTTTATGGAATTTCCCATCAGGTTTCTAAATACCGCCAATACCAGATGACGATTCCCTTTTAATTGTATATTTTCATCGGATACAACTTCAAAAGTCATTTTCTTTTTATCAAGCAACGATTGAAATTCTTCTTTAATTTCATCCGATATTTCCTTGAAGTTAATATTCTCAAAAGCAAAATTTTCTCCGGCTTCCTCAATTTTATTTAATATAACAATATCGTTAATAAGATCGGAAAGCCTTGTAGCTTGTGCATTTGCTTTTTCAACGAAATATTTTTGCTGTTCAGGTGATATATCCGGATCATCCAAAATAGTTTCCAAAAATCCGATAACCGATGTTACGGGAGTTTTTAATTCGTGAGCGATACTGGAAGTCATTTGCTGCTTTATAAGCCTGTTCTTTTCCAGTTTTGTAATATCCGAAATAATTACTTCAAAACTCGTATCGTGGAACAATATGCACTGTATTTTAAAATATTTGCCCGACTTGTTGACTTTGTATTCCATCTGCGGAAGGGGTCGGGTTAACTCATTCGAAGTGGGTTTGCTTGTCTCAATAAAGTCAACAATTTTCTTAAACTCCGGGCGTTCAAAGAAATTTTCAGCTGAAATAGAAAGTTGGTCAGAAATTTCATTCATGTACTGAATAAAGTGACTGTTTATTAAGGTATTCTTTCTTTCGGGAGAAAAGAATGCTACTCCTTCGTTCAATACATACAAGTGATTGAACAACTTTTCTTTTTCCAGACTAATAGAATCTTTTGCTGCATTCAAGTCTCTATAAATTTGAACTATCTGGTTGCTGATAACCCCTAATTCGTCTTTTGCAAAACGTATGTCAAGGTTTGATTTGTTATCCTGGCTTACTTTGATGGCAAAATCCTTAAGTTTTGAAACTGATCTTCCGAACTTGCCGGTAACATAATCCAGCACAATCCAGATGATCATAAATGCAAAAGCAATAAAAAAGATAAACACTTTTTCAGCATGCAAAAAATTCTTAACCTTAACATCGTAAACCACAGCTGTTCTTACAAAGTAATTACTTGTGCTATAATAGTGCGCATAGTAATAGTAGTTTTTACCGGTTGTAGCCGATTTACGAATACTGGTTCCATAATCGGAGTAAATCGATTTTTGGATTTCAGGCCGGTGTAAATGGTTCTCCATCGATTTGTAATCGTCAACAAAGCTGTCGTACAGAACAATTCCGTTAAAATTGACAATAGTTACCCTTACATCTTCGCGGGGAAGAATTTTTATTACAGAATCCAGTAAGTTCCAGTTTTCAGTTTTATAGATAGCATTTTTATCGATAAAATTCTTGACAACCTGAGAAGTATTTTGTAAGGTATTATCCAATTGGCCGGTTCTGTAGCTTTTTTCACGGGAATACTGGAAAAGGAGTATCGCCACCGTAAATGCCAGAAATACAGTAAAAAAATATATAAACAGTTCTCTTTTAAACGAATATCTTATTATCATGATTTTACCGAAATTTAGTTGGATTTTGAATCTTTACTTTTTTCAATTTTAGTATGTCGTAAGTCTGTTCCATCTTGTGAATAGATTGATGCCTCGGCAATATTGGTAGCATGATCGGCTATTCTTTCAATTTGGGTTATTATATTTCTTAAATTCATAAACCCCACCAAAGTTGCCCTGTTTTCATCAGTTAAGTCGGGGCTTTTCGTAATATAATTTGTGAGAATCTTATGATTCATCTTGTCCACTTCCGAATCATTTTTAATTGTCCATATTGCATATTCGCGGTCGTTGTTTGAAAACGAAAGCAGCGATTTTTCCACCATGTTAATGCTTGAAACCAGCATATTATAAATTACCCCCGACATGTCTGAATATAAATTATAGTCATCCATTTTATAAATGGTCTTTACAATATTCATAACCATGTCGCCAATACGTTCTAAATTTATAGACATCCTGTAAATGGCCATAATATTTCTTAAATCGGAGGCTACCGGTTTATACCGGATAATCGAGTTTATAAATTTTTCACTGATTTCAATTTCAAAATGATCGAATTTTTTTTCATTTTCTTTAAACTGATTATGCTGTTCCTTCGATATCCTGGGCTCTTTACTGTTCATTGCCTTTTCAAGCAATTCAAGCTGATGCAAAATAAGATTTGCAAATTCCCTGAAACTGTTTTGTATGTCTTCCAGTGCAATATTCTTAATGTTCATTATATCAGGATTTAAATTTCAAAATTAATAGATTATGATGTTATTTTAACCAAATTGCCCGGTTAAGTATGCTTCAGTTCTTGAATCCATTGGGTTTGTAAACATGGAATCGGTTTTACCATATTCAACCAGTTCCCCTAAGTACATAAACAAGCTGTAATCGGAAATACGTGCAGCCTGTGACATATTGTGCGTTACCAAAACTATGGTATACTTCTTTCTTAATTCAACCAATAATTCTTCAACACGTGCGGTAGCAATCGGATCAAGGGCCGAGGTGGGTTCGTCGAGTAAAATTATTTCAGGACTGTAGGCAAGCGCTCTTGCAATGCATAAGCGTTGTTGCTGCCCTCCTGAAAGAAAAGTCCCTTTTTTGAACAGCGAATCTTTAACCTCATCCCAAAGCATCACATCCTGAAGCGACTTCTCAACAATTTCATCCTTCTGATCCTTTTTTAGCTTTTGCCCGTTGAGTTTATACCCGGCAATTACATTATCATAAATACTCATGGTCGGGAACGGGTTGGGGCGTTGGAATACCATACCAATTTTACGCCGCAGCCTGATGGTATCCATTTTATAAATACTTTCATCGTGTAAAAAAATATCGCCTTCGGTGGTTATGTTTGGATACAATTCGTGTATGCGGTTTACTGCCCGAAGCAGGGTGCTTTTTCCACATCCCGAAGGACCCATAATTGCTGTAATTGCGTTATGCTCAATTTCGGCCGATACTTTCTTAACAGCATATTTGTCTTTAACATAGGCTATAGACAAGTCCTTAATTTTTAAAATAGGGTTTTGTATATCCAGATCGTTTTCTTTCATCTTTTTCTGCTATTTTTCTCTTCTTGCAATAATTCTTTTTGACATGATATTAATGGTTAATACTAAACCCATCAAGAATAAAGAAGAACTCCATATTAAGTTTACCAAATTGGGATCGTTATAAAAGTTCCAAATTAGTAAAGGTACAGCATTTGTAGGTTTTGTTATATTCAGATTTATTACCGGGCTCCCGAGCGTGGTTAACAACAATGGCGCTGTTTCACCAATTACTCTCGATATTGCCAGCAAAACCCCGGTCATTAATCCACTGAAACTTGAGGGAATCATTACTCTTAGAATCACTTTATGATAGGGAACTCCCAAAGCAATTCCTGCCTCTTTAATACTTTCAGGAACCATTTTCATGGTTTCCTCAGTCGATCGAACAATTAAAGGAAGCATCATTATAGTTAAAGCAACACTTCCTGCTAAAGCGGAAAACCCGTTTGTTATATTTATTACAATCCATAAATATCCGATAATACCGAGCACAATGGATGGAACTCCCTGTAAAATGTCGGTTAAACTTCGGATAAGGTTTGCGTATTTCTTTCCTTGATTTTCGTACAGGTAAATACCTGTTATTATACCGATGGGTATCGCCATAACCGATGCTATTACAACAATTAGCAAGGTGCCGGTAATCCCATTGGCAATACCTCCGGGAATTTTTTCACCCGTGGCAATAGCTGTCATAGCTTCGAAGGTATCAGGAGCTACTTTGGTGAAAAAATCCAGATTAATCTGGCCAATTCCTTTAACCACAAGTTTCCCAATGATTAAAATAATGGGCGAAATGGTAATTATGGATAATACAATTGTTAAAATCTTAAAAATCCGATTTTTGATTTTTCGAAATTCTGAATTGTCGATTTCCCCAATTCTGCCTCTGTCACTATTTAAAACAACTTCATCCATTAAGAAAATCTTTTTATAATTAATTTCCCTATTCCATTTACTATGGCTGTAATTACAAACAGAAGCAATCCAATGGCAATAAGCGCGCTAAGTTTTAAACCCTGAGCTTCGCCAAACTGGTTTGCTATTATACTCGCCATGGTGTTTCCTGTTCCGAAAATGCTTTTCGGAATAACATTGGCATTACCGATAAGCATTGTCACAGCCATGGTTTCTCCAAGTGCCCTCCCCAGTGCTAAAATATAACTAGCTACTATACCTGATCGTGCATTTGGAATAATTACATTAAAAATTACTTCGAGCCTGGTGGCTCCTAATGAATAAGCAGCTTCTTTTAACTCGTTGGGAACCATGGTAATAATTTCGTTGCTTAACGAAGTTGCATAAGGGATGATCATAATGGCTAAAATTAAGGATGAAGTAAAAACCCCAAATCCCTGCTGATTCAATCCTAAAGCAATTATAACCGGTCGCAACGCATAAAAACCCCATAAACCATAAACAATTGAAGGTATTCCTGCCAAAAGATCGACCATTGATCCAAGAACCGATGCAACCTTTGTTTTATGGTAATATTCTGCAATAAAAAGCGATGTTGAAAAGGAAAGTGGTAAACACAGCAGCAGCGCAAAAACCGATGTGATTAAAGTCCCTGCTATAAAAGGCAATGCTCCGTATGATTCCCTTCCCTGTGTCGGATTCCAGTTTGAAGATATGATAAATTTTAAACCATATTCTTTAAAAACAGGCATGGCTCCGCTAACTAGAGACAGAACCATACCTGCTGAAATAACCAGAATGATAAGTGATACAGAAAATAAAATATACTTTGTTATTTTTTCACTCGTCATTATTTATTTTTCTCCAATATTATTTTAGGACTGGTTGACCATTATATGTAACTGATTTTAAAACAGTTTTTGATAATTCAACTGCTTTTTGTGGTAGTGGGGCATAGTTTACACTTTGTGCCACAGCCTGTGATTCTGAATCAATTAACCATACCAGGAATTTAACGGTTGCCTCGGCCTGAGCCTGTGAACGATTGTTATAAGCTTGTTCTTTATATAAAATAATCCATGTAAATCCACTGATAGGATATGCGTTTGCATCCGATGAGTTGGTCAACATTACTCTTGTATCAGCAGGAATTTCACCCTGAGCTGCAGCAGTAATTGACTCAATAGTTGGTTTAATATAATTTCCGGCCTGATTTTGCAATAATGCGTAGGAAATTTTTTGAGCAAATGCGTATTCTGATCCAATGTAACCAATAGCGCCAATGGTTTGTGAAATAGTACCAGCAACACCCGGATTTCCTTTAGCACCAATACCTACAGGCCATTGTAATGATTTTCCTGTTCCAACATTGTCGGCCCATTCTTTGCTAACTTTAGTCATATAGTCACTAAAAATGAAGGTAGTTCCACTACCATCCGACCTGTGAGCAACGGTAATATCCATATCAGGAAATGCAACACCCGGATTTACTTCTTTTAATTTGCTGTCATTCCATTTGGTGATTTTTCCCAAAAAGATATCAGCAAGAAGGTCGTTGGTAAGCTTAATTTCATCAACTCCCGGAAGATTAAAGGCAATAACTACTGCTCCAATACAAGTAGGAATGTGAACAATTTCAGCCGGCATTTCTGACAATTCCTGGTCAGATAAGTATGCATCTGAAGCTCCGAAATCAACCACTTTGTCTTTTAAACTTCTGATACCGCCACCTGATCCGATTCCACCGTAAGTCATAAGTATTCCGGTTTCATCGGTATACTTTTTAAAAGCCAGGTTGTAGAATGGCATTGGGAAAGTTGCTCCCGCTGCAGTTAAAGTTACTTTTGCTGAATCATCAGATTGCTTTGCTTTCTTGTTATTACCGCATGAAGCCAGTAATGCAACAGCCATGAATAAAACGATCAATTTTTTCATTGTTTTCTTTTTTAAGTTATTTTTATTTAAGTTTTATTAAAAACTAATTTCAAGATTCAGATATGCACTTGATACAAATGCTGCTCCGCTTAGCTTTGGATTCCATCCCTGGAAATTAGGAGATATTTTAACCCCTTTTACAGGCTTGTACTCTACACCAACAATGTATGCCTGTCCATCCTTGGCAATATTCCAACCGTTGGTAGCACCACCAGGTTTTGATGAAGTTAAATTGTCGAACCTTGCAAAAAAGTTGACTTTTTTGGTTGCAAACACAGTTGCATAAAATGATTCTCCTGACATATCCTGGTTGTCAACGAATTTGTTGTTTTGTTGTAAATTATATTCAGCCCCAACTTTAAATTTATCTGCTGTGTATCCTGCAAAAAATGCCATTGTTGATTGAGCAACAGCTTTACTCATATTATCATAGTAAACTCTGATATTTAAATTTTTAATCGGTGTAATAGTTGCTCCTATGGCTCCTTTGTAAGTGTTGTCTGCCTGAAGATTCTTATAACCTTCTCCATTTAATAACATGGCATCAACTTTAAAATAATCACAAAATTTGTATTCGGCGCTTGCACCAAGGTCAGCACTTGGCCCAAAACCATAACCATCCTGAAATGATTTATAGACATACCTGTTTCCCCATTGTTTTTCCTGAACATTGAATCCATAGGTTCCAATTAATCCAAAATCAACTTTTAATTTCTCTTTGTGATATTCTAACAAAGCATTCTTTAAATAAGCGGTCATTTGCAGTTTGCCCGTGCCAGGATCACCTACATCAAGAGTCAATTTGGTTGAAAATTCTTTACTAAATGAATATCCATATCCAAAATATGCTCTTTGTACTTCAAAAGCTGATGAGTTTTCACCATCAATGTATGTAGTATGTGCATTGGTGAAAATTTTAGCCGAGGCCTTTCCCGAAGGAGTAAATTCTTCATTATTTGTTTCTTGTGCTTTAATTCCCGACAAGAATAGTAAAAAGACAAGAATAGTAAAATTGATCTGTTTCATTTTTATATTAAGTTTAAAAATTACAAGTGCAAAGAAATTGTTACAATGTTATCTGAATGTTAAGTCAATGTTACAATATTATTATAATTAAAATGATGTTGTCGCATTATGCTTAATATACATATCAAGCAGGATATCAATATTTTATTTGATGTTTTACAGGCATGAGTTTCCAGACAAATCGCATAGAAAACAATATTGAGAGCTTTTTTGTTTTATGTCGTCATAATTATGACAAAGAATATTTTTGACCTACCTTTGAATATGAATACTCAGCTGCAGAAAGAAACTATAAAGCTAAACCGTTTGAAACATTATTATGGATCATTGCGTCATTTTCTCCATGCTGTATTTAATAATGAGCTAATGGCACAAGGTTATGAGGTGCATCTTAAACCCGAAAGTTTAGCAGGTTTTGTTTGTCTGGAAAATTTACCCCACAAAAAGAAATTTATTATACGGGCCGATTCCGTTGAAATTACTTTTTTTATCTGATTTATTAAAAAAGACCTTTCGATAAACCGAAAGGTCTTTGGGGTCCGTAAGTATGACGGATATATATTCAGGTAGTCTGCAAAAAAAACTATTTAACGACTACAAATTTCTCAGTATCCAATATTCTGTCATTTGAAGAAAGTGTGACAAAATAAAGTCCGCTGTTTATACCCGCTAAATTTAATTTTATTGTCTGTTTGATCTCGTTTACAGAAAATCTAATTTTTCTTAATACATTTCCATGAACATCAACCACACTCATCACAAGGTTTTCAGCCGGAATAGTTTCAATTTCTAATAGCCTGATATTTAATATGCTTCCGGGGGTTACGTTTGAACCCAATATTTGGATAATTTTAATATCCTGGTCTGAGGAACATATTTCCCTGTCATCTATTAATGTAGTTAATCCTCCTCCATCATAGTCATCCCCTTCTGATGAATTGTCATTCATATTAGTAACCGCATTACTATCAACTGCTACAAATGAAGTATATTTAGTAACCAGATTGTATTTTAATCCCAGTTGAGTAATTTCTTCCTCAATACTTACCGTATCATCCTCGTTGCTGGCAATACCATAATCTGACATGAGTTTGATCCGCTTCCTGGCCCATAAATATTTTAAGGCTGTATTTTTATCCATATTTGTATTATAATCAGCAAAGTTCAAGGTACTTGAAACTATACCATCGGCATAATCACCGGAAACAGTAATACTTCCACCGGAGGCATTTTTATATTTGCCATAAATAATAATAGGGCGTTCTGCAAACACATCGGGTATGGTATACGGTTCAATATCATAGGTTTCAACGCCTGTAAATGAAGCCTGAATATTCGTAAGGGCGGGGCGTTCAATATATTCTTTGAATGTTTCTGCCAGAGAATCAGCCTCATTTTCATTAGTAACCACAAACGATTCACCTTCTCCAACATAAGCTATACCTTCAATTATATGTCTGTTCACACTACTACCGATACCAAATGAAAAGAAATTAGCATCGCCGAGATGTTCGCGAATTAAATCAAAAGTTTTCTTCTCCACAGCAACATTTCCATCTGTCAGAATCACGAAAGTTCTGGAATAACTTGCCGTACCTTCCATGGTTAATGCCCGCTGCATAGCCGGCAATATTTCGGTGCCTCCTCCGGCATTCATAGCATCAATCATATTAATGGCTTTGTTAATATTTTCAGTTGAAACAGGCAGAGAGTTCGCTGCCAGCACGGAGTTTCCTCCTGAAAAAAACAGAATATTAAATTTATCATCCGGGGTTAAATCATTCAGCAGGTTGATGATTAACTCTTTTGAAACTTGAATAGGAGGACCCTGCATGGAACCTGATACATCCATAATAAATACATATTCACGTTTTGGACTTTTAAACTGTACCTCAGGTTTGGGTGGTTGAATTATTGAAAGAAAGAAGTTCTCTTTTTCGCCCTCATATAGCAACAGCCCGGTTTCAATTTGATTGCCACTCAGCGTATAATCTACAATAAAATCTTTACCCGGATGTGTTTCCAAATGACAATGCGCTGTTTCACCATCGTAGGTAAATGATGTTTCGTGCGAGGAACAGAAAGCTGTGACTGGCATTCCCGCATTTATGGTCAATTCAACATTCCAGGCCGTATTTGATACAGCAAGAGAATCGTTGTGTGTTTGTGTAATCCATTCTTCGCCATTTGTGCTATAACGTGGCCCAACAATGCTTGGTAGTACAAACTGGTAAACGCCTTTTTCCGGTTCAATTAATTCTGAATAAGTCATACGGACAATTAGTTTGTTACCCGGGTTGATGTTTGCCAGACTCATCTGAAATACATTAGGCCGGTGTTCTTCTAAAAGCGAGGCTGTTTGACCATGGGCATTGGCGGAGTCGAATATCTGCTGAGCTTCGGCTCTTCGCTTAATAACCGCATTGATTACACGCTCGTCTACAACCATTTGCATGCTGTAAACAGCAGCATTGGTCGACATCGGAAAAACATACGTGGCATCAAGAGCCGAATCGCCAGCGTTTTGATACACCTGTTCAATCTCCACATTAGCAATAACACCGCTTATAGTGGCTTTAATATTGGTAGACATTAATGGAAGATCGACAACGCTGGTGTCGTTACAAAAAATGGTAAAATAAGGCGATTCTGTTTTATCGGACCCTTGGGAAAATGCCCTGGTGGTAAAACAAATAATGGCTACAATAATTACGAACTGCATTTTTCTTAATTGAGATGGGTAATTTTTTAGTTTCATTTCACTTAATTTTTATTGGTTAATGTTGAATAAATTTTTTCGTTCTCGGTTGAACCATATGGTTTTAATAGTAATACAATTCCTGGTGAAGAAACACCTATAAATTTTTTTGATGAAATTTAACACGCCCATGGGAGTATATACTGGAATTGCTCTGCCATGAAACAGGCGTATTTCAATTTATACCATTTGCCGGACTAAAATGTATTTGAAGGGTGTTAATTCTATCTGTAGTATATTGTTGTATAGAAGGCGAATAGGCATTTCGCTGATCTTTGTTTCTATCGACATAAAAACCAAGGTGAAAACTTAAAAGAGCCAGAATTTTCCCTATACTGTAATAGGGATTAAATTTGTAATCTGGTTTAAATTTACTCAGTAGTTATTTTGAAAGCAAAAAGCCCTTAAACCATTGGCAAAATTACGTTAAGCGTTTGTTAACGGCTGGCATTTATAGATTTTATATAGGTCTCGGGAGTAAAAACACCCAATTCACTATTTTTGTAATCCTTTAAGTTTCTGGTTAATATTAAGTCAATATTTCCACTATTCAAGGCTGAATAATTTAGTAAACTATCTTCAAAGTCCTTAAATCCGGAGTTTAATGTATTTTCAACTACTTTTTTATCCATTTGAAAATTGCCACATTAAAACATTTAATTTTTGATTTGACAACACCTACAAATTGAAATGCAAATACATCGAAAAAATATTTTGCATTTTCCAAATTTATCGTACAACTATAACGGCAAATATTCCTTAGGCGATTTACCAAATTGCTTTTTAAAACACGATGAGAAATAGGAGGCCGAATTAAATCCAACTGCAAAACTGATTTCATCGATACTTTGATCACCTGTTTTTAACATTTTCAGTGCTTTTTTCAGTCGTACAAACCTGATGAATTCAGAAGCAGACTGATCGGTGTGTGCTTTTATTTTCCTATGCAGCGAAGTACGGCTTATCTTCATTTTTTCAGCAAGCATTTCAACCGAAAAATTCTGATCCAACAAATTGCTTTCCACTATTTGTGAAGCTCGTTCAACAAAGGTAAAATCGCTGTCACCATGAATAAGTTCATGTATATTTCCTGAGGGGGACAGAAAAGCTTCTTTTAATTTCTGTCGCGATTGCAGCAGGTTTTTTATTTGTGTCAATAATAACTCTTCGCTGAATGGTTTGGCAATATAGGCATCGGCTCCTTTTTGAAATCCCCTTATTTTTTGCTCGTCTTCGCTTAACGCAGTCAGCAATATCACAGGAATATGATTGGTGTTTTCATCATTTTTTACAGCCTGGCACATTTCAAATCCGTCCATAACCGGCATCATTACATCGCTCACAATCAAATCGGGATTAAATTCAAAGGCGGCATGCAGCCCGTGTTCACCATCCGATGCTGTAATTACAGCATAATTGTTCGATAGCGATTTTTTTAAAAAACTACGCAGTTCCGCATTGTCGTCAACAACCAGAATCAGTTTCTTTTTGGAATCGGATTCGTCCGGATTTTTAAATTCGGATGATGGGCCTTCGGCTTTTACCACAACTTCTTCTACTAACTCTTTTGTTGCAGTTTGTAATTCCTTATCGGTGATGGGTATCCGCAGTATAAATGTGGTTCCGCGTTCATTATCCGAAATAAGATTCAGGTTTCCCTTATGGAGTTTCAAATATTCGGCTACCATGTGCAAACCAATGCCGGTTCCTTCTTTGGTGTTGTCCTTACTCTGGATAAACCGCTCAAAAATGGAATTGAATTGTGGCTCCGGAATAAAAGACCCGCTGTTAAAAACCGATATTTCCAGGTAGTTCCCGTCAATACGATTGCCAAACAATATTTCCGATTTTCCGGTTCCGGCCCTGCCCAATACTTTTATTTCGCCTTCCGGCGGAGTGAATTTTATGGCATTGGTAAGCAAGTTGAAAATCATGTTGTCGAATTTGAAAGGATCAACCGTAGCTTCCAATTTATCAAATGCTATTTGTGAAGTAAGTCTGATATTCTTTTCGCGGGCCTCAAGAATAAAACAATCCATAATTTCATGAAGTATTGGAACGATGTCTGTCATAATAGGTTTAAACGATAATTTCTGTGCATCAATACGCCGGATATCAATTACCTGGCTAATAATATTGCGAAGACGCTTACCGTTTCGCCGGATGGTTTGCAGATACTCGGTGAGTTCATTGTCATTCCGGTAGTGTTGAATAAGATAGTCGAGCGGATACAGAATCAGGCTTAAAGGTGTTTTAATTTCATGTGAAATATTGGTAAAAAACTGTAACTTGTTTTGATTCAATTCCTTTTCACTATTACTTTTTACTTTTTCAAGCATAACCTCGTGCTTTAGTCGCTGCCTGATATAAATCTCGCGTTGAATTAAGAATACCAGTGAGATTACCAATAAAATATAAACAGAATAGGCATACCAGCTTTGCCACCAGGGATAATTAATCCGGATTGTAATTGCTTTGGGAACTGTATTCCAAATACCATCGTTATTAGCTGCCAGCACTTGCAAAATATAAGTTCCAGGCGGAATTTTAGTAAAGGTTACTCTATGTTGTGTTCCTGTATTTATCCATTCGTCGTTGTAATTTAACAATCGATATTTGAACTGGTTTTTTTTTGGATTTAGAAAATTTGTGGCTACAAACTCAAAATTGATTGAATTCTGGTTGTATTTTAAATCCAAATGATCGAGTGTTAAAACAGACTGGGAAAGTGTAGCACCGGGAGAACCCGGTTTTTCTGTTTGATTATTAATTTGAATTCCGGTGAAAACTACATCAGGCTTTACCGGGTTAACCTGTATCTGAACGGGATTGATACTGTTTGCCCCATTAGGGCCTCCAAAATACAAGTCACCATTTTTAGCTTCGAACACAGCTCCCGGATTAAACTGGTTCCCCTGCAAACCATCAGATTCATAAAAATTCCGACATTTCAGGGTTTTATAATTGAATTGCGTAATCCCATTATCGGTAGTCAGCCATAAATTATTTCGGGCATCCTCAGCAATACCATAAATCTCGTATCCGGCAAGGCCCTGATTAGGTGTAAAGCAAGTAATTGTCCGGTCTTTTGTGTTTAACCTGTTTAATCCCGATGAGGTTCCAATCCATATCTGTCCGTTTGAGTCTTCATTAATAGAATAAACCTGGTCGCTGCTTAACGATGTGGAATCTGATTTTTCGCTTATAAACCGTTTAAAAGTTCTGTCCTGCCAACACATTAAATTCAACCCGTTTTGAGTCCCCACCCAGAGATTTTTCTCTCTGTCGACAAACAAAGCACGAATCTGGTTACTTGAAAGTGATGCCGGGTCATTGGAATTAAATCGCAGATTGACTGTTTTATTGGTTTGAGTATTGATGATGTATAAACCCAGGAAATAGGATCCGGCGTAAAGCATACTATCATCAACCACTAAACTATAAAAGCCTCCGTCAACTACCTTTTCTTCCCTTGCGGGGATACCCTGGTCGGTAAATGCACTCAATCGCCACAAACCACTATTAAAAGTTCCCACCCACAAATTACCTTCATTATCTACATCCAGCGATTTTACATTCAGGTTGTTATGGTTTATTGCAACAGAATTTAATGTTTTTGTTTGAAGATTATAAACATTCAAACCACCACCTTCGGTACCAATCCAAATTAAATTTCCCGATTGCGCAAACGAACTCACCACATTGTTAGATAGACCTTGTTTTGAACTTATTTGTGTAAACAAATTGTCGTAAGGATTTGAGTAGGCCAGTTTCCCTGACCATGTGCTAATCCAGGTTCCCCCCTTGCTATCGGTAAAAATATCGTAAACACTTGAATGTGAAATACCCGGGGTATTATTGCTGTCGAAGTGAAGAATGCTGTCCTTCCTAAGAATAGCTATTCCATTATAGGTGGCAAACCGTATGTTTCCCTGTTTATCTTCCACTATTTTCCGAACCCGGGAGCTTCCAATATTATTTTCACCCTCATCCCCATAGTGAGCAAGAAGATTTCCGGTACTGTCGTAACAATCGGCTCCTTCCCATTCGTAGCCTACCCAAAATTTTTGTTGGGCATAAAGCATGGTAAGTACACGACGATTTAAAATTGACCCAAAATGATGAAAATCGCGATAGGGAGCCTCCGCCCAATAGACCGTTCCTTCGGTGGTTTTCATCCAGATTCGCTGGTTATTATCGCAATAAATAAAAGTCGGTCGGTTATCATTTTCGTGAATATTTACCGTATCGATAATATAATTGTGGTTGTTTTTGCGAAACAAAAAGTTATTACTTAAAACAAAAACCTGGGTGTCGGCAGTACTAACCACCTGATTTATAATTCCATTTAAAGTGTCGCCATCTTCATTGGTTAAGACTGGTGAGGTAAAAATTTCTTTGTCTTCATTATAAAAACACAGCCCATTATTGGTGGCAAACCAAAGCGTTCCAAATACATCCTTCGACATAAAGTTAATTTCATTCGATAAAATGCTGTTGGTATCGTTCGAAATGTGAATGAACTTCCTGATAGATGCCGTATTATATCTGAATAATCCATGCTGCGACGAGAACCAGATAAAACCGTGCGAATCTTCAATAATTTGGTTTATGGAACCAAAAGTAAATCCGCCGGGAGGAGAAATCTCACGAAATTCCAGGGAAATGTCGGAACCAAATATGTTTAACACATTCAGCAACACAATTAATAACAAAATATATTTTTTCACCCTTTGAATCATGCAGGTTGAGCCTGTTTTTCCTTTATAATGAATTGCTTTACAAATAAACAATAAATCTCGATAAATCAAGTTCTGTCATGTTTCATTTTGGAACATACGTTAAAAACCAGGCTTAAAATTTAAAAAATCAACTGTTTTTTTGACAGAATATTTTTTAGTCTTCTGCTATTTTTAATTCCAAAAATATATCAATGTCAAAATCAACTTTTCTGCATTTATTATTATTGCTACTGTTTCCAATTTTTGTCGGGGCACAATCGGTAACCAGTTTTCAAACTCGTTTGGATTCCGATTGGACATTTTTACAAAGCGACCTTGGTGGTATTTGGGAAGCCGTCCGCATTCCACAAATAGGACAACCTACCAGTTTGCCCATATGGGAAAATGTTAATATTCCACATTGCTTCAATGCCACCGATGCCGTTGACCCCGATGTAAATTATTACCAAGGGCCGGGTTGGTACCGCAAATTGCTTACTGTAAACAACCCTTATAAAAATGGCCGGACAGTGTTATTTTTTGAAGGGGCCGGTCAAAAAACCGATGTTTATATTGGTTTGCAAAAAGTGGCCTCCCATGTTGGCGGTTATGATGAATGGAATGTAGACATTACCGATGCTATTAAAGCCGTTCATGACAATTCTTTTTTTCAGCAAAACTATCACGGGCAAATTCCATTGGCAATTCGTTGCGACAATTCCCGCGATTTGGAAATGATTCCTTCCGATTTGTCCGATTTTACCATTTACGGAGGATTATACCGACATGTTGACTTACAATATTTTCCTGCAGAATATTTCAGCCGTCTAAAAATAGATACCGATATAACCGGTAAAAGCAAAAATGGTAATATTTCTGTTGAACTGATTCCTGACGATACTTTTACTATAAATCCTGAGATAAACATTGAAATTCTAGATCCTAACCACAAAGTTGTTTACCAGAACAAATTGAAAAACGGTGAACTCAGCTTTCAGTCAGAAATTAAAAAACCGGTATTATGGTCACCAAAACATCCGGCGTTATATCATATAAAAATTACGGCGGCTTTTGGTGATCAGGAACAAACAATGGAAGACAATTTCGGGTTCCGGACTTTCGAGTTTCAAAAAAACGGGCCATTTTATCTGAATGGTGAAAGGTTATTACTCAAAGGCACCCATCGTCACGAAGATTTTGCCGGGGAAGGGGCGGCATTAAGCGACAAGCAAATTCGTGATGAAATGATTATGATTAAAGAAATGGGAGCCAATTTTATCAGGCTGGGTCATTACCAGCAATCACGAAATGTTTTAAACCTCTGCGACAGCCTGGGAATTATGGTTTGGGAGGAAATTCCCTGGTGTCGTGGAGGTTTAGGCGGCCCGGTTTATAAAGGTCAGGCCCGACACATGCTTACCCATATGATAACCCAGCATTATAACCATCCTGCCGTAATTATGTGGGGACTGGGTAATGAAAATGACTGGCCCGGCGATTTTGAAAATTTTGAAAAAGACAGTATCCGTGCTTTTATGCAGGAATTGAACAACCTGGCTCATTCTTTGGATTCAAAACGGGTAACCACCATTCGGCGTTGCGATTTCTGTAAAGATATTCCCGATGTTTATTCCCCCTCAATCTGGGCGGGATGGTACCGTGGCCAGTACACCGATTATAAGCGGGTTTCGGAGTACGAAAAAAGCCAGGTTGATCGATTCTTCCATGCTGAATGGGGTGGTGACAGCCATGCCGGCCGTCATGCTGAAGATGTCGATTCACAATGGAAAGATATTCAGTCGGGTCAGCGGGCCGATGAACGCGCCGGCGATGCCAGTCTGTACGGTGGTCAAAAAAGAATGGCGAAAGATGGCGACTGGTCTGAGTCATACATTGTGGAACTATTTGACTGGACATTGAAAGAACAATTGGATATGCCCTGGCTTACAGGTAGTGCTTTCTGGATTTTTAAGGATTTTGCCACACCCATCCGACCCGAGAATCCTATTCCGTATGTAAACCAAAAAGGTGTGGTACAGCGCGACCTCACCCCCAAAGAAGTTTATTATGTGGTGCAATCGTACTGGGCTGACAAACCCATGTTGCACATTTACGGACATTCCTGGCCCATAAGATGGGGAGAAGCAAATGAGATCAAAATGGTTAAAGTATACTCCAATTGCGACAAGGTGGAACTTTTTGTTAATGGCGCGAGCCAGGGGGTGAAAACACGCAAACCGGGCGAATTTCCCGCAGCAGGTTTATATTGGGAAGTAAAACTGAAAGAAGGTGAAAATAATATTGTGGCAAAATCGGTTGGCAAAGGGCAAGCTCTGCAAGATAAAATTGAATGGAAATACCAGGTTGGTTGCTGGGGAAAAATCGATCACTTTGAGCTAAGCGAAGAACCTACTGACAATACAAACAGCCTGATTAAAGTTACTGCTGTTGATGCTGATGGAAAGGTTTGCCTTGACTCAAAATTACAGATTGAATTTGAAGCTATCGGGCAGGCTCATTTACTGGAAAACCAGGGAACTGTTACCGGTTCACGCAAAATACAACTAGCCAACGGGCAGGCACAAATAAAACTGCTAAAAACCGGGAAATCATACCAGGTTTCCGCTAAAGCGCCAGAGGTTGGATGCTTTTTTCTTAAAAAATAAAATCAAAATATGATAATTCAATTTTTAACAGACATACATAAACAAAGACATAGCATGATAAAAGCAGGATGGTTCCTGGTTATAATGATAATGGTTAACCACTCATATGCACAGGATTGGTCTTCAAAATTGGTATGGGTAAACGCCGACGGACAATTGGAATATGCCCCGGACGAAAAAGGCGGAACTATTCCTGATTTCAGTGCTGTTGGCTACAAATTTGGCGAAGTGTCAATACCAAACGTTCCTGTGAAAGTTACTGCCGAACCTATGAGCGGTGATGCCCGGACTTACCTGCAAAAAAAAATAAACGAAGTAGCCGGGTTACCCTTGGATGAAAATGGATTCAGGGGAGCTTTGCTGCTAAAAAAAGGGGAATACGAAGTAAGTGGCACATTAACCATTCCAAAATCGGGAATTGTTATTCGTGGTGAAGGAAATACTACTGATGGTACAGTAATAATTGAAACGGCAACCACACAGCTTGATTTATTCCATGTATACGGAAGTGGAAGCCGAATTGATGATCAGACATCCAAAACGGCAATTGCAGAAAATTTTGTACCTGTTGGCAGAAAATATGTTGAGCTGGAAGATGCAAGTGGTTTTAGTGAAGGAGATTTAGTGGTTATTTTTCGGCCAGGTACCGACAATTGGATCCATGATTTAAAAATGGATCAGATTGACGAAGTGGACGGTACCGTACAATGGACCGGCAGTGCCTACAACCTTTATTTTGAACGCATTATTACAAAAATTGAAGGCAATAAAGTTTATTTTAAAAACCCGGTTGTAATGGAAATGGATTCTGCTTATGGAGGAGGATACCTTCTTAAATGCAGCTTCCCGGGCAGGATAAATAACTGCGGTATCGAAAATTTATATCTGAAATCGACTTATAACGGCTCCGTAGATGAAAATCATGGATGGAATGCCATAAAAATCAGCACTTCGGAAGATTGTTGGGTGCGCGAGGTAACTGCCTTACATTTTGGTTACAGCACCGTGAATGTTAGTGGTACGTCAAAACACGTTTCTGTAATTAGTGTAAAAAATATCGATCCCATTTCGCAAATAACCGGCAGCCGAAGGTACTCTTTTAATTGTGATGGTCAGCTTAACCTGTTTCAGAACTGCTACTCATCAAACGGCCGTCACGATTATGTAACCGGGGCAAGGGTTTGTGGTCCAAATGTTTTTACACAATGTTCGGCGCGAAATACTCAGAATGATATTGGCCCTCACCATCGCTGGGCCGTTGGTACTTTATTCGATGTAATAAATACCTCAGGTGAAATTAATGTTCAGGATCGTGGTAACTGGGGAACCGGACATGGCTGGGCCGGTGTGACACAGGTTCTCTGGAATTGCAAGGTAAGTGGTGCCACCGTTCAATCGCCCTGGGTTTCAGGGAAAAATTACAGCATAGGAACTTATGGACAAAAACTCCAGGGTCGGTTATCAGGTCGGCCCGATGGTTACTGGGAGGGACAAAACAAAACGGGATTAACCCCCGAATCGCTGTATGAAGCACAGCTTTCGAACCGAAAAGGAAATAAAGTGGGGATCAAGGATGTTAATGAGGGATGTATTCAGTTTTATCCTAATCCCTGTAAAAAGGAACTTAAAGTAAATTCCGACAATACGAATATCAATTATCAATTTGTGAATTTAAACGGAACTAAAGTCTTGTGCGGAAATCTTCCCGGAAGCAATGAAACCATAGATGTGTCGATGCTCAGCCAGGGAATATATATCCTGAAATACTCAACAAATAGTGCTTACCATTATCAGAAAATAATTGTCCAACGCTAAAATCAGTACTAACTAAAAACTATTATTTATGAAACATTTTACTTTAATCTGCGCTTTTGTATTAATTTTTACATCGTTACATGTAAATGCACAGCGCAACTCTATCCTTTTTATTTCTGACGAATTACTGGCCGATTCTGATGGCAATACGAACCTTGATCAGCCAATTATTGATGCCTTATCGGAGAATTATGATGTAACTATAGGTTACACACCCTTTGATTATGCATCAATGAATGATTACGGAATGGTAATGATCGGGCGGGCCGTAAATAGCGGCGATTTTACCGATTATCTCGATTGGGCTGACGTTCAGGTTCCGGTTTTAATAGGAAGTGTTTGGTTGTTGCGCAACAACCGTATGATGTTTTTTAACTCAACAGATGCCAAAAAAGCTTCGGATGACGGAACAGTTTACGATGGAATAACCACATCAGTTACTGTAGTTGATGTTAACGATCCTGCTTTTGACGGAGTTGATTTGACCGATGGTGATCAGTTGGCGTGGTATAACGGCATGTATGATTTCTTTAATGTTCCGTTCGACGGTTTTTCTGCTGTAAACAATGGTACTCCGCTGGCTTATATTACAGCTGATGATATTAATGCCGATGCTCCGGGAAAAGTGGTAATGGTTCGTTGGGATCCAGATATTGAAACCTATGATGGCTCCAGCAATTTTCCGGCTTCATATCGCTCATTTGTTCAATGGGGTGCCGATGACAATTCCACTCCACGTAATTATAATTATTCAAATTATACCGATGGTTCCTTAAAAGTAATACTTAACGAAGTTGCATATCTGATGTCGCAATCAATCAATTATATTGGGATTAATGAACAACAACCCGATCTTTCTCCCGATATCAGGGTTTATAACAATGCCAACCATATTACCATCGATTTAAGCCGATGCGAAGGAAATAACAATTTTAACGTAAGTGTTTACTCAATTAGCGGCCAATTGGTTTATCGCCAGGCGTTAACCACAAATCAATCCACAGTAAAGTTGCAAACATCATTAAAAGCAGGTATGTACCTGGTAAATATGAAAAACAATCAACTGAATTTTACATCAAAAGTTCAGGTTCGATAGTTTCTTAATTTGGTTTGAATTAATAAGTAAAAAAAGAGCACCCGCATTGGAGTGCTCTTTTTATTTATCCTGCATTTTGAGCATATTGTATATTGAGTTGAAGTATTCTACCAACCGTCATATTGTTGTAGTTTTCCATTACTTAAAGAAACTTCGCGTTCAGGTACCGGTTCAAATTCATGTTTGCCTACCTGGTAATTCCGTTGAGTACCATCGGCCGTAGGTGATGCATTTAACACCTGGGCAGCTATTCCCCACCGAACTAAGTCTGCAAAGCGCATCCCCTCTGAAGAGAACTCAACCCTTCGTTCGTGCTGAATATCAGCAAGCGTAACACTGGTAAGTGCAGCAGGCACACCCGTATTACCACACATGCGTGCGCGTTCACGAACTTTGTTAATATATTGTAATGCTTTCCCTTGATCACCAGCCTCAAGTGCGGCCTCGGCAGCATTCAAATAAACTTCAGAGATACGGATAAGCCTGATATTTTGAGGGGCACTATGCCAGGGACCTCCGGCCTTTCTGAATTCCAGGTAGGATGCCTCCCATTTTGAAGGATAAATTTTAGTGATACAATGTTCGAAACTATAAGGAAATCCTTCTGCCGTTGCGCTATAATACTTATTAGTATCACCATCATGAACCATTGATGCTGCTAAACGTGGGTCGCCCGGTTCAAAAGCATCGTACAATGCCTGTGTTGGAACTCCAAAGCCCCACATACCTGTAGTGGTTGAAACTCCATCGGCATTGTAATAATAACGGGCTCCACTCCATTGTGCCAGCGCATTACCACGAGCTGCCGACCAGCCTAAACCTTCCTGAACACACTGTATTTCAAATACTCCTTCTTTGCTGTTGTCTCCGTCAGAGGTAAAAATATAGCGATAACCATTAACGTTACCTCTCCAGCTATTATGTTTTTCACCGTTTATACCCACCAATTCATATTGACCGGAATTAATCACCTCTTCAGAATACTTTAACGATTCGTTCCAGCGTTGGGTCATACCATCGAAACGGCTGTCTTTACCAGCATAATTTTTGGCATACGATGATTCAAATAAATATAACCTCCCAAGTAAGGCTTTAGCAGCACCTTTGGAAGCACGACCGAATTCACCACCCTGTGCATTTCGTTCAGGAAGAACAGCAATTGCATCTTTTAAATCCTGTTCAATTAAGTTATAGATATCTTTTATGTTGGCCCGAGCCTGTTGAAATTCGTCAGAACCTAAAACATGGTCCACTAATGGAACACCGCCAAAAATCTTTGTCAAATAGAAATAATTAATGGCACGGAGAAATTTCACCTCAGCAATTCTTCTGTTAATGATATTTGGATCTGCATTCGGATCGGTTTCTAAAATTCCGGGAAGTTTTTCGATAGCAATATTACAGAAGTAAATCGCTTTATAACAGGTACCCCATGTATCGGTTAAAACACCATCGGTAGTTAATGGAGTAAGCCAGTTGTAATACTGTAACGAAGGCACGTCAGTAATATCCTCACCACCGGCTTCAGCATCATCCGAAGGGATATCACCCAGACGCTGCATCATATCTACACCCCAAACTCCAATATTATTAAATTGAGAATAGGCTGCAATCACTGCCTGTTCGCCCTGATCCTGTGTTAAATAGAATGCAGCGCTGTTTTCTGCTGCCTGCGGCTTAACATCAAGAAAATCCTGGCTGCAACCAAAAATTGCAACAACAGGCAACAGGAATACCAAATACTTTAAATAACTTTTATTCATTTCTTTAATTTTTTTCATTTAATAAATCTCTTTTGCTTTAGAATGTAATGTTGGCACCAAAATAGATCATTCTTGTTACCGGATAAACTCCAATATCAACACCCATGGTTAGGGTTTGGAAAGTATTGTCTCCATCAAGACCTCCCACTTCAGGATTTAATCCTGTATATTTTGTCAGCGTAAACAGGTTTTTTCCACCGCCATAAATCCTGAGTTTTTCAACACCTAATTTTTCAGTAATTGACTTAGGCACCGTATATCCCAAAGTAACATTTCTTAAACGCAGATAGGAACCATCTTCAACAAAGAAGTTTGACATCCTGGTGTAAGTAGCCGCTGTTAAACGGTAAAGATCAGTGTTGTGGTTTTCAGTTACCACTACCTGACCGTCTTTAACCACTTCGTCGCGATAACGATTGGCAAAAGCTGTACCACGGTTTCCGGCACCAACCGGATTATATAGATATTGTTTAGTACCGTTCATGATTTTATTGCCCAAAGTTCCGTTAAAGAATGCTGAGAAATCGAAACCTTTATATTGCAAGTTTACTGAGAATCCAAAATTCAGTTTTGGAATGGGGCTACCCAATAACACTTTATCCTGGTCGTTAACTTTACCATCGCCATTTACGTCTTTAAACTTGGCATCACCCGGTAACGCTTTTGGCTGGGCATAAACTTTATCGCCGTTAGCGTCAAGAGTATATGGTTGGTTTGTAACAACCGTTTTACCATCAATTACCTGGGCATCACTTTCTGAGAACATCCCTTCAATATAATATCCATAGAATTGTGCAATGGGATAGCCCTGAAGGGTCATATTTGTCGGGGTGATATTATGCACGGAACCGTATTGCATGGAGTCAGTTGCCAGTGTAATAACCTCGTTTTTAAGGAATGTCATATTAACATCGAATGAACCGGTAAGTTCCCCTGTGCTTTTACGTCCACCAGCGGTAATTTCAATACCTTTATTGCTGATTTTACCAATGTTTACTTCAGGCATGGTACCATTATAGGTGCCAGCAATGGCACTGGTTTCCTGTGAAAGAATCATACCGTCATTCACTTTATTAAACGCATCAACCGTTAATGATACACGGTTTTCGAAGAAAGTTAAATCCAAACCCAGGTTTGACATGTTTACGGATTCCCAGTGAAGGTCAGGATTGGCAATCTGGTTAGGGCCCGTACCAGTCTGAGTGGTAGTACCATTCACAGTATACCTGAATTCCGGATTGGTTACTACAGTTGACAAATATGGGAATCCGCCCTTACCGTTAGCACCTGTTTGTCCGTATCCAAAACGAAGTTTACCCGTTGTCAGATAAGGAACATTTGCCATAAATGCCTCTTCGCTGAATTTCCAGCCCACTGAGAATGAAGGGAAAGTACCCCAACGATAATTGGGACCAAAGTTGCTGGCCCCGTCACGACGTACATTTATAGTTAAAAGGTAGCGGCCAAAATAATTATAATTTAAACGTCCAAAATAACCCTGCCCGGCACCGATACCTGCTGAACCTGTTACATTTTGAACATCGGCAGTATCATTAAGTGATTTGGATAAATAAAGCAAATTGGGATTGTCGCTTGACATATTAACCCTTTGGCCTGAAATATCGTACCACCACCATTTGTTGGCTTCCATACCCACCATTGCTGACAAATGATGATTCTCTGCAATGGTGGTATTGTAACTAAGGTAATTCTGGAAGTTCCACGACATGTTTTTACTCATACTTTGAAGCAGCTTATCCTGATCGTTGAAATCAGTTGGCGATGCCCAATATACTTTTTGATATTCTTTTTGATCGTTCAAACCAATTCCACCTGTGATCCTGCTTTGAAAATCAAGGCCTTTGATGATGTTGACTTTTGCCCCGAAATTGCCTTGAATATTGTTGTTTTTGTTTACTTTATTTTTATTATCAAGAGCCGGCATGGGGTTGGCAACGTTATTTGGTGATATGCTCCAGACACCATTAGCATCATAAGCCGGAATGGTAGGATCAGCTGATATCACAGTAACGATGGGGTTATTATAAAAATTATGCCAGTACCAATTATCAAAACCGTCAGTTTCGTTATTAACAAATGTTACTTTTTCATCAAAAGTTAAACGTTTATTTACTTTATGCTCAGAATTTAAACGCATGGTATAACGCTGATAATCGGTATTTTCAACAATCCCGTTTTGTTGGTACAAACTTGTACTAAACATAAAAGTTGAAACGTCGTTACCGCCCGATAATGATATATCATAGGTGTTGGTGCGCGAAGGTTTGAATACCGTACTCTGCCAATCGTATGTTTTAAGGGTATCGGGTTGGGTATTCATGTGCTTCCTGTTAATTTCCTCCAGTAATTCCGTATATTGTTGGGCATTCATCATATCGAGTTTTCCAACCGGATTATCAATACCTGAATAAACGTTTGCATCTACTTTCATTTTTCCAGAAGTTCCGGTTTTAGTAGTTACAAGTATTACACCATTACCCCCGGTAGAACCATAAATAGCAGCAGAAGAGGCATCTTTTAAAACTTCGATCGATTCAATATCTGCAGGGTTAATGCTGTTTAAATCGCCGGCAACTCCATCAATAATAACCAAAGGATTTGAACCGTTAAGTGAGCTGATACCACGGATTTGAATAACCGGTGCTTCACCAGGCCGACCGGACTTGGAAAAAATATTAACACCGGCTGCCATACCCTGTAATGCATTCTCAACATTTGGGACTGGCACGCTGTTTAACTTTTCAGATGAAACCGAGGCAACGGCACCGGTTAAATCACTCTTTTTCTGGACCCCGTAACCGGTTACAACAACTTCATCTAAGCCCATAATGTCTTGCTTTAGATTAATGTCGAAGGTAGTGTTATTCCCAACAGGAACCTCCTGGGTGGTAAATCCAATATAAGAAAACACCAGTATGTCGGTAGTATTTGCTGTAATAACAAAATTACCGTCAATATCGGTAATGGTTCCAATGGTTTTCCCTTTTAAAGAAACCGAAACACCTGGCAGAGGTGCCTGGGTACCATCTTCCTTTACATTACCCTTAATCTGTACGCCAGGTAACGTCTGGCCTACCAACACGTTAACCTCTCCCGCTAAAGAAATGATAGCCAATGCTAACATCAGCATCACTGATTTCTTTAACGAAATTAGTTTTGAGATTTTTTTTCTACACATAGATTTTAATTTTAAGTATTAGTTATTTGATTTTGTAAATTGGAATTTGTATTTCCGGGATATATTAAAACATATACCTTCTTTATATATTCATTTGTTTTTTTAAGTGGAAAAAGTCGATAATATACTCTTTGAGCAGATGCTAATAAAAGCAAACACATTAATCCGCTTTGTAATAAAAAGCCGCAATTCTGATAATTTCAAAAATCGAAAAAACAGTAACTTAGTGATCTTCAAGTATATAAAATTTATTGTTTCTTATTCCTTCCAATGTAGAAAGGTATTTAGAAGCAGTTACTTAGGGTTATCGGGAAGTAACAAATACTTGTAATTTTGTAACATTTGAAGCTTTTGCTTTACGTTTTGTTAAAGATGGGTTATGATAAATTAAATAAAGGGATCACTTGATAATTACGGTGGATTCAATTTATAGAGAGGTGAAAAATTGGAATATTGGAATGATGGAAAATTGTAAATGATCCCTTTTCATTATAGATAATTAAAACCAACAACCTTGCCGTATGTCGGTCGTTCTTTGCTTATCCCGAAAGATAAAAATATTTTTATTTGTTAATATTGATGGTATGGGCTTTATATGTTAACGCTCTTTCGCTCAACTTTATCTTGAATCCAGGTAAAATGAATTGATAGTTTTAGAAGAAAAAGATATGACCCATAATCACTTAATGTAAACAACCTTTTCTCTTTTAAGTTGTCTCTTGAAATTAACTTATTTGGAAAATTACATACCCTATCAAAGAATACAATTGAATCATCTATTTTACATTCAACTTTCGGCAAATAAAAGATCTGTGTGATTTCTTGGTTTTTTATAGATTGAATATGTGAATCAATCTGTTCATTTGATTATTCTGAGTTTTTATATTATGCTTGTTTATATTTAGCTAAGTTGATAATTGGAGCGTAAACTACTTGCGATGGAAAGTTTCTGACATTTGTTAAGTCAATATCACAAGTGTTTGATAAAATCATGCCAGGAACAGGTTTTATATCAGGCTTTGGTAAATTAACAAACAGCATATCAATTATCCCATCCCCTTAATAAATAATGTCAGTATCCGATAAATAGTTGGTATAAATCCTTGTGTCAATATTATTCGGAAAATTCTTTAAACTATCAAAAAGTTCTTTATCAGATTCAGCAGATAAAAACTTAGGTAAATACAGTTTAAAGTCTTCAAGTTTCATATTAAATCCCAGAAATTATCATTTACAATATCAACAAATTCACTTTCAATATCCTTTGTGTTTTTCAATAAGTTTTTGGTAAATGAAATCATAGTGTTGATTTTTTCAACGTCCTCGTCATGGAAACTATAATCAAATGATGGATTGAATGCATTATCTTTCCAATCAGCAATATTTACATTGTTCTCAAATGCTACTTCCTGTTGAGGGATCAAGGAACTATCTGTTTCAAGACTCAAACTAACAACACTGGAACTCAATGTTGCTATAATAATAAGATTTGATAAAGATGTATTTGAATTTGTCAACATTTTAATAAGTTGGGTTAAGTGTCTTTAAAAAATCCTCTTTTAACAAACTATAAAAAAGTTCCTTTTCCTTAGTCTGTCCACCAGAAATCAAGGCTTCTTTATTTGTAAAAAAAAACTTTAAATTAGATTCCGTAAATGTATCAATGTCAATAATTGAACCAAGCTTATTATTATGATTTGCATTATTTGCAACTTGTAATGAACTTTTAAAAGACTCCTGTTCAATTTCTGTTCTTATAATTGTGTTTTTATATGCAATATCATTATTGCCAATGTAAAGCTTCAAATCAATATCTTTAAAAATATCATTAGTGAAAAAGTTGATATAACGAATTCCGATTCTGATTACAGAGTCTATTATACCTATGCTTTCAATTCTATCTAATATGCTAAATATTTGTTTCGAAAACTCCTGCCACCCTGCATATTTAGGAAATGAACTTATAGTAAGCACATCTGGTCCAATTTGAGTTACAAAATTTTCATTTAAAATGCGATAATGCGGTTTAAATTTAAAACTAGGATCAGCAGCTCTTACTGCCTCAGGCAATTGTAAAACAGGTAAGTTTTCAACTTTTGGAAAATCATCCTGAAGCACATTATAAATCATACCAAAAACCGCGCTAGGATGAAACTTCGTAGTGAATCTTATTTCAAACAACGCGTCCAAAATGGGACATGGATTTATTGATCTAGGTAATGTCGTTTTATAATTATTTACTTACAAATCTAATTCTTTTAATTTAGATAACGAATAAATACTTAATTGTCTCGAATACTGTTTATTTCATTAAATATCTTTCAAGGGAATTATGAATTTTATCATCAGAAATCCTAATTCTTTTCCTATTTTAAAAATTGCCAATTTTCACATTTAGCTGGTAAAGTATGTAACATACTCATCATTAGAAATGTTCTTTCCTAAGCTATTTGTCAGCCCATTAACGACTCTGCTCCTGCAAAAGCTTATTCCTGTTAAAAACAGCATTCTTGTTGTTGGGGTTTATCTTTAGGGTTTTGTTAAAATATTCCAGCGCTTTGTCATAATTCCCCATCTGAATGTAAGCAATGGCTTTGTTATTACAAAAACCCTCTTCAAGCGGGTAATTTTCCTCAAGCCGGTCATACATTGAAATTGCGTCGTTCCACTGTTGCATATTCAACTTTATTACGGCCAATTGTTTAAGTGCCTGATAATTGTCGGGAAAATTGCTCAATACAATATTATATAGCTGCTCTGCATGTTGAAAATCTTTTACGGCCATATAAATGGATGCCATCTCAAAAACAGCCTCAACATTTTCTTTATTTTTATTATAATGATTGGTTAAAATCTGTAGCGATTTTTGTTGCTGCGCATAGTATAAACGGTTGTTTCCCTGGCTTAAATAATATTGTCCGAGCAATTCATTGAATTTGGTGTCAAGGGAATCTTTTGCAAGCCAGGCATCAATTTCTCTTTTGGCAGCGGCAAACTCTTTTCGTTTAAGTAAAATCTGAGTTTTAATATATAACATATCCTCAATATCCGGTTTTTCTTTCAAAGATTGATTCACTATGTTTAATGCATTGTCATATTGATTTAACTTTAGATAAGCCCCGGCAATTAAAATATTCAGCCCGTTTTTCTTGTGAGGATCAAGCTTTATCATCTTTTTATAGCATGCAATCGCCTTTTCATTCTGATTCTCTTTTCGGTAAATAGAGCTTAACAAATCGTAAATTTTAAAATTATCGGGGTGCTTTTTAATTAAAGCTTCCCCTTCTTTCAGTGCTTCATTTTCCCGGTTCATATTGGAAAGCAAAGATAATTTTAAGGCCAGGTAATTTACATCGTCAGGGTTTTTGGCCAACGAATCAAGAACCAGTTGCATCGCCTTATGCTTATCAGCCAAATCCTGCTTCGAATTTGATTGTTGGAGTAAATTATTCAGCATTATCCGGGTCACATACGATTCAACATTATTGCTGTCAATTTTAATGGCATTGTTCAGGTCGTCCATAGCCCGTTTGTAATACCTGTTGCCCATTTTGTCAGTTGCCCCGCGATTGAAATAATCAGCTGTATTCGAAAAATCGTCTTCTATCATCTTGAACTTATCTCCGTCGAACGGATAAAATTCAGGAATATTTGCAGCCCTTTTATCAAAACTCAGGTTTTCGAGCAATACAGGTGGAGAATCCATCCCGTTTTCATCAATATGCGTCAGGTAAAGCTGGGTATAAAGTCCCCGGTGTTTCGACGAAAACACCAGCCACCGGCCATTAGGTGACCACGAATGCCAGGAGTTCATTTCCTTCATATTGCAATTCATTAACCTGGGCACGCCGCCTTCTGCGGGCATAATATACAAGCGGCTGTCGGGTTGTAACAGCATAAAGTTTTCGGCCTGGCAAAATACAATCCATTTGCCATCGGGCGAAAATTTCGGGAAATAATTGCTTTTACCATTATGGGATGCTCCTTTCAAAGGCACGGCCACTCCACCTTTCCCATTATTAAAATCAACCGTAAATAAATCGTATTTAAAGGGTTTTTCACCCGATGAAAATTCATTAACATCATCAAGCGTAAGCAGAGCAATACCTGCAGCCCTTACTTTTTCATTTATGTAAGCTTCAGTTTTTGCAAAAACCACTTTTTTACCATCGGGCGACCAGGTTGGATTGCTTTGGACATATTTGGGATCGTTGGCCCCTTTGAGCGCATCGAATGTTTTATTTTGCCTGTCGTAAATCCCGACAATCCCTTTAATGGGGAAAAACAATTGCGAATAGGCTAAATTTTTATCCACAGCCACAAAAATTGACAGGTCTTTGATGGTTGATAATACATAATTACCATCGGGCGAAATCTGTGACAACAGTCCAAACGTTGGATCTCCGTCTTCTCTTTTATAATCGCTCCATGTAATTATATCTTTTGGTCTCAATTTGCAAGTATCCTCAGTATTAGCAATTACGTAGGAACCTTTGTCATTCCCATAATCAACATCCATTGCCAACAAAGGTTTGTCGTGGGCAAACGAATGGCAGTTGCCGCAAACCGGAAGGTTATCGAGCATTTTCCTGGGCTTGCTTCCATCCACTTTTCCCAGATACCACTCAATGGTGCGAACATTTTTTACTGCATAACTAAACGGTAAGGTTACAACCCGGTAAAAAATTTCTGCTCCAACAGAATCCTTTGAAAATGAAAACCGGGTTTTGCCGGATAGAAAAAAATTACGCTGCCCTTTATCGGCAATTACGGTAAATTGCAATAATCCTTTGGCGTAATTTTTCTTAATGGTTTCCCATTCAGTTGAATCGGGCCGCCATGAGTTCGTGTGGCATTTTGAAGTAATAAGCGAATTGCCCAAGGTATCCGATATAAAAACATTCCATTGCTTTGTCCCTTTAAGTGAATCATTCCATTCAAAATTTGGTGCCGGAAATTCAGGAGGAAAAATGGTACCCGGTAAAGGGTAGCTAACATTTATCCCTGAAGGTGTATGTTCGCCTTTATTTAACTGATCAAATTCCTTTTTAATTTGAAGATTTGAACATCCGACGAAAATTATAACAGCCATTACAGAGGTTACAATCTGCATTATAGTCTGGAAAGTTAACTGAGTTGTTTTCATCATTACCAAAATTTTACAGACAAATTGCCCATTTTATAATTTAAAGTTTCAAAAATACACATCAATAAACTTTAATAGCATGTTCATTGAAATTAATTTTTAAAAGTACGGATAAAAAGTGCTGCACATCAGTCTGAATCTGAACTTATTCGGAGTGCGACTGTGATCTAAAATCCGTAGGTTTGTAGTCATTGCCACCCAAAAAAAACTAATTGGGGCATAATGTGGATATGACAAAATGTTTACTTATTCTTTTCCATGATGAAAAGAAGAAAATGAATTAAATATCAACTATTTGTGATAATATGTTATCGATAATGAAATGAAGTATTTATCTCATCAAGCAAATATTCCTTGGGGTCACTCATATATTGCCAGAACATGACTCCTGCCATGCCGTTATCCATGGCAAACCTGCATTTATAACCAACAGAGCGTTCATCATCAAATGATATAAAGTTTTTCAGTTCGGCATTAAAAAGATAAGCAGCTTTGGCATTATCATCCCAGTATAATTTATAACCGGGCTTTTTCATCAGGCTGTCTTTTATATATGAATAACCCCCCACCCATTGCGTAGAGTCTGCGCCTGTATTAATTCCCCGGGTTTTGCCGGATTTTACATACCAGCCTCGTCCATAAAAAGCAATTCCCATCACCAGCTTTTCACGGGGTACACCGGCATCGAGGTAAATGTCGAAGGTCTTTTGCGCAGAATGATCTTTTTCGTAATCGTTTGGCGGATACAGGTTGGTATGATGCCCCGACGAATCGTTTTGAGTAAAATAATCGTAAGTCATCAGATTGACATAATCCACTATTTTGCCCACTTTGTTCATTTCGGTATTTTCAATATATGATTTATCGCCACCAACTGCGGTGGAAATCAAATAGGTTTTTTTGGTCTGCTGGCTCAAAGCATCAAGCTCTTTACGGATGGCTTTAAACATCAGTGTATAATTTTGTTTGTCTTCGGGTCGGTAAACATTATCTTCGCCGTGCTGGTTAGGGTATTCCCAGTCGATATCAATACCGTCAAGGTCGAATTTTTTAACAATCTCCACTCCGGTTTTGGCGAATTTTTCCCGGGAAGAATGCGTTAACACCGCATCTGAAAAATAATTGCTCCAACCCCATCCGCCAATGGAAATCAGTACCTTCAAGTCAGGATTACTTTTTTTTAGCGCTACCAGATTGCGAAAATTAACAGTGTCGGTTGCTTCATTGGTAAGCCAGGTCATACTGTCTTTTACATCCACAAAAGCATAATTAATATGCGTAAGTTTTTTTGCATCAATGGCTTTTGCATCAATTACTCCCATGTAGCCGGGAACATAACCGATAATTACTTTATTATTTTTTTTATGATTGTTGGTTGTAGGATTGCATGATAACAATAATGCCATAATGGGTAGTGATAATGTTAATACAGATAGTTTCATTTGATTTAGTTTTAGCCATAAAGCTAAAAATTGTTTTTGAAATATATGCCAATTTTTAAGCAGTTATGTTCAATTAAATTCGGAGTGCGCCTTTGACCTAAAATCCGCAGGTCTCTTCCACAATCGGTTGATACGAAGACAGGCTGGCGTTAATAAACGAATAATGCAAATAGTATAAAATACAATTCAATGATAAAAACCAGCAAATTGTTTCAATATTATTTTATTTTGAATGTTTAAATAAATTTTACATTTTTACATGTAACAACCACACAATTACCCAGCTAAACTTAATTTGTTTATGCAAATAAAAGTAAAAATATTGGGCCTGTTAATTTTTAATTCCTTCTTCAACAGTTCTCTGGTCTTGGGAAATCAAGCACTGAACGATTCAATTAAAATGGTGACTTATTTTGACTCGGCTGTTTTTACCCGGAATTCGGATTATAAAAAAGCCATAAGATTTTTAGATACCGTAAATATGTTAGCTGGCCAGGAGAAATTACAATTTTATAAACCTAAAATATATAATCTTTTTGCCATAATTTATAACTATTCCAACCATTACGACAGTGCTTTTATTTATTATAACGAAGCTTTAAAATGGGCATTACAGTTAAACGATGAAGTCTATATAAATAAAATATATTCAAATCTGGCTGACCTGTTTTCGTTGGAAGGGGAGTATGAAAAAGCGTTGGAATATAACCTGAAAGTATTGAAATATAATGAATCTAAAAAAGATTCAATAGAAATTGCCAGAACCTGTTATAACCGTGGAAAAATTTATTATCTGTTTTCAAAACGAGTTTTGGCCAGGGACTATTTTAAAAAATCCATGAATATACTAAAAAACAGAAACGACGAGGTTCAACTTGCTATAAACTACAATTCACTTGGTATTATTGAACAAGATGCGAAAAACTATGATAAAGCCATTGAATATTACAAAAAGTCGCTGGATATTAAGCACAAATTCAACGATAAAATTGGTGCCATAAATACGCTAAGTAACATAGCTGCAGTTGAAACCGAAAGAAAAAATTATCAAAAAGCCATCAATGTTTCGAACGAGGCGCTGGATATCGCCCAAAGTATTGATAATATTAATGAAACGATGCTTATTCTGGAAAATCTGGGCACAGACTATTTAAAAATTCAGCAATATAAAAAAGCGCTGGATTATCATTTTAGAGCATACCAGATGGCTCAAAAACTAAACGATGCCGAAACAACCAGAAATGCTTTAGAAGGAATTTATAAATGTTACGAATCTTTAGGTAATTATCCGGAAGCCTATAATTATCTGTCAAAATATGTGTCTGTTAAAGACTCAACGATGAATCTGAAAGTTCAGTCGAAAATTGAGGAGGCTGAAGTCAGGTATCAAACAGAAAAGAAAGAAAAAGATTTATTAAAAGAACAACATAAAAACACCATTTTTCAATTGGCTATTTCAAGTCGAAATAAATGGATTTTTGCGCTTTCAAGTGGAATTTTAGCCCTGTTATTCTTAGGGATTTCTATTTACGAGGGTCTTAAACGTAAACATCAAAAAGACAGGGACAAACTTGTTTTGGAAGAAAGAGACCGGGGGTTAAAAGCCATTATTGATGCCCAGGAAGAGGAACGCACCAAAATTGCCAAAGAGCTTCACGATGGCGTTGGAAACCAGTTGTTAGCACTAAAAATGAACTGGCAGCGATTTTGCTCTAAAATACAAAATGATGAAGTTGATACAGCAAAAGTTGATAAAATACTAACAGAAGTAGTAGATGAAGTCCGAAACGTTTCGCACCAAATGATGCCAAAGGTATTAAATGAATTTGGGGTTGTTCCGGCTATCCGGGAAATGCTCGAAAAAACTTTACCTAATACAAACATCAAACATCATTTTGAAACTCATAATGCCTCACACCGATTTAATCACAGAATAGAAATAGCTCTTTACCGAATTACCCAGGAACTTATAAATAATGTAATTAAGCATTCAAAAGCAACCCTGGTAAATGTACAATTGTTAAACTCTCAAAAATATCTTATTTTAATTATTGAAGATAATGGGAAGGGAATGGTTAATAAAAATAAAACAAGCGATGGAATTGGTTTTTCAAGTATAAAAAGCCGGTTAAACACAATTAATGGTGAACTGAATATTTTACCCGGAGACAGCACCGGCACATTAGTAACCGTTAGAATACCAATTGAATAATGACAACAACAAAATACAATATTATAATTGTAGACGATCATCAATTGATTTTAGATGGACTGGCCAAATATTTATCAGAAGTAAAATCAATCAATATTGTAGCTTCATTAACTTCTGCAACAGAAATATCAGATTATTTAACCCGTTACAAGATCGATTTAATAATAACTGACCTGGAAATGCCGGAAATTAGCGGTGTTGAGTTGTTAAAGTTGGTTAAGAGAGACTATTCATTGACAAAGGTTATCATTTTGAGCATATATAACGAAATAAGCCTTGTTAAGGAACTGATGCAGTTACAAACTGATGGTTACTTATTAAAAACAACCAGTCAACAAGAATTAGTGTATGCTGTAGAATTAGTCTTAAGTGGTAAGAAATATTTTAGCCCTGAAATTACGACAAAACTTGCCGGTAATGAAATTGAACAAAATGCAGACAATAAAGTTATTGCAGAACTCACCAAACGTGAAAAAGAAATTTTGTCGTTAATTGCACAGGGCTTTTCAAACAAACAAATTGCCGAAAAATTATTTGTTTCACCCAATACCATTGATACACACCGCACAAACCTTATGAATAAGCTTGATATTCATAATGTTGCCGGACTTACCCGGTTTACCATCCAAAATAACCTGATTTAAAAATTCAGGTAAACACACTAGATAAATTCAGGTTTTTACGCCTGTTATTTCTTTAACTTACCTGTTACATTTGAGTTAGAGTCCTGATTACCATAATGTTTCGATAAAAAACATATGGTAAAATGATATTGGATATAAAATGCCGGCACATTGAATTCAATAATTATCAGGTTTTTACTAACAAATTAAAATTTAAAAAAGATGAAAGCATTAAATCTAAAATCGATGTTAATTGTAGTAGCTTTAGGATTAGTTTCGCTGGGATATTCCCAAACTCCTCTTCAGAAGCTTGTAAGTAAAAAAGACAAAGTAATTAAACTAATGGATAAGGCCCAGGGTCCTTACAATTGCAACAACGACGGTCATGGTTTGAATCCTTATCTTACTTCAAAATCGCAAATTCCTGATACTATTGCGCTCATTACTTTTTACGTTTATGATAAAGGATCTAGTCAATTTAATTCGGCCACTTATCTAACTGATAATGGAAGTAATTATTTTGCTACTCAATTATTTAATGAATCAATTAAGGCATTAAAAGAGACTTACAAAAAGAATGGTATTGTTTTGCTTACTCCCCCTGAATATTTAAATACTGATGAAAAAATTCAGTTTTATGCGGAAGATTATCAACCGGAAATATCAAAATTGGGAAATTTAATGAATGACATTGAAACCAGGCACGAAAAAAGTTCTTTTACAGCCGATTCTTTTCGTGGTTTCGATATAGGTGCAGCTACTGATTTTAAACGTAGTGAATCTCTTGGTTCAGTATTAACAAATAAATTAGGTGTAAAAGGAGTTTTAAGCATTGGTATACAACTTGCAGATGATGGTAAGCACATTGGCCTTGTTAACGTATTTTATACCTTAAATGGACCAAATCCTGTACCTAAACAGGATAAAAAATATTTTGGAAGTCACGGTGCTGGATATCAGAACGGATTGGTTTATTTTAATTCGTACTTAGATGGTAGAGGAACAGAAATTGCCCAGCTCAAAAAAGGCAAGGCTGCAAAAGAAGAGTATACAGGTTTTAGCGATATCCTATCATGTTTTGCCCAGGCATCGGTTGATAAAATGGATGAGATAATTGAAAAAAACGCAAAATAATTGGTCACATCGTTATTGAATAGCATAATTGCTCAGTTCAGAATATATTGAAAAAAGCATCTCCTTTAAAATTTAAATCACTTGATTTTCAAGGTAAAGGAGAGCTTTTTCAAATCACTTTATATCATAAACCTTCGTTAAAATTTGCTTTATGAAAATTATTTATTTGATAATTTTTTTAGGGTTGTTTGTACCTGTCGTTAGTCATGCTCAGGTTGAAAATGACTTTGCCTGGAGAGAGTTAGGATTAGAAAAAGGATTTGGAAACTACCTGGTTAAAAATACTGGCGAAAAAGGGAAATACCCTATCAGTAATAGGGCTTGGGACCTGGTTTACTGTTTTGATAACAGCTACTATTTTATTACTAACTTCAACTATATTATTAATGGAAACGATGCTTACAAAGCAGGAAAAGATGGCTCAAAAGGAGCTGATCTTTCATTTTTTCAGGCTCAATGCGGAAAAATTGGAAATCTTGATGAAAACAGCAGTTTTGGGGGAGCATTTTATTTCAACTGGGGATATTATGGCCCCTGGTTAAAGCACGACAATGGATCTTATTACCAGGATAGAGGAGAGGCTTTAGCCATAGGGGGAAGTTTATCGCATCATTTGGTAGCATTCAAATATTTTAGGTTACTTACGTTTGTAACCCCATCACTGTTATTCACCAATAACCAGGAAAAAGCTATTGATGGGTATGCTTTAAGAATAGAAACCCGCTTACAATTTGTGCCTACCCGTTATGTTGGAATTGGTATCAAGCCATCGCTTGAATATCGCAGTTATAAACTGGGAGGTATTGAAAACACATCAGTAAGCACTTTTGTACCGAGTATACAATTTACTGTTGGCCTTAACCTTTGGGGCAATGCCCGGCGTTTTTACACTTATGAGGAAAACTACAATTAAATAATTAAAAACGAACAAAATGAAGAAGCTATATTTTTTACTTGTTTTTATTTTGCTGGCATCGGTAACACAATTACAAGCACAGAATTTCAATTACAAAATTTTAAACAATGACCCATCAAGTCTTAAAAAATTGAATTTATCATTTTTCCCTTTAGTGTTCGATGCACCAACTATTGGAATTTCATTAGGATCAGAATTAAACGGGAGGTACAATTTCAAGGATAAATTACTTATTGAAGCAAGTAATTACAGTTCATATGTAAATCCGGCACAAAGCAAAGCATCATTAAAAGAATTTGCTTTAACCTGGAACCTGACAGATAAAAATGAACAAGTTGATAATTTACGAGTCGAGTTGTCAGGTAATTCCTATTCTGTACATTATATTGAGGTGCCCGGAACCAAAAGAGAATTATTTTCATTGCGGGGTGCCTTTTTACAATTCAAAACACCTTTTAGCCTGGGCGACTTAAAAAAAACAGGTCAGATAATGGATACCACAGGAACAGTTGCTTTTGACCCGGTAATTGGAACCAGTTACTCTGCACTGAAAGCTAATGTTCTGTCTGTAGGTTTTTCTTATCAAATAATTACAAATTTAATGATTCGCCTTTTAAGTGAAGATGGTCAGGAATTAATAGGACAGGCAAGTAACCAGAGAGCCAATTCAAAATGGATGAGATGGTATTTTGATATTTTGTATGCTCCGGCAATAAACATTGATAATTTTTCCGGAATGGATAATAATTATTTTTTAATAAATAACAATGATAATGGTGTTGAAAAAAAGCCATTTGGATTCCGTTATGGTATTGAATGGGATATGCCGGCCTACAGGACAGTTTGTTATAATTTAAAAGCCGAAGTTGGATCAAGGCCGGGAATAAAGAAAAACAGTTTTTATATGAATGTTGGTGTTGGATTGACCCTCAATCTCATTAAATAAAATATTAAAAAACAGATATATAAATTATCAGAAGATCTTTAATCAGCAGGAATGGTAAGAACTTGCCGATTTTAGATTATGCTTTAGAGTTGCTATGATTCTTTGGATGAATAGCAGCTCTTTTGTGTGTATAGATGCTCATATAACTTGCCATTAACTATTCAGAAATCTACACAATGCGTTTACAATTAGAAAACATAATATTAACCGATAAAAATCTAATTTGAAAATCACCCAAAAGGGTGATTTTTAATTCAAATACACCCAATATTTTTAGCGCATAAATTATCAAATACATAAATCATGAAAAAGTTACTCTTTACGGTACTATTAATACTGGCATTGTTAAATGCATTTAGCCAGGAATTTATGTTCTCAGCACCAAGCGGGAAACAAGGAAAAATTATTTTTAGCTCAGGCAATGTTGTTGATAACAAGCTGACGCTTAATATTGAGGTTAAATGGCTCGACAAAAAATTAAAAAAAGAGGAGAACACCGGTGCCCAGATAGCTTTTAATATAAAAGACATTAAGTACCTTAATGCAGGAACCGTTATTTGTGAGACCTGCCAGGATTTAAAAACAGATAAATTATACTTTAATACTTCGCAGGATCTGGTTTTTGCTTTAACCGAAGATACCAAATTAACCGATGGGAAATTAATTATTGACATTCCCTTAAGGTATGCTGAAAATGTGCAAAAAGCTATTGATGAAAATAACTGGGAAAAGTTTATTGTAACATCTCCTCGCGATATCAAGGCCAAATGTTTTGTGGGCAATGGTGTAATAAAAGATATTACCCCTCCTGAAATCTTGGTGTTATCGCCCGAAAATGTGATGGATGGGTTCAGGCCAACTATATATACCAAAGAAATGGAGGTAAAGGTTGAAGTAAAAGAACGTAATAAAATAGCCGAAGTGCTGGTAAACAATGTAAATGCTATCGAATCGGCAGGAAATACTTACCTGGCCAAAGTTTATTTTGCTTTGTTGGGTGGTTCATTCCCGGTTAATATAAGCGCCACCGATGCTGCCGGAAATAAAGGCGAATATCAGTTTTTTGTGGAAACCCGTTCACCTGAAGGTTTAACTCCTCTTGCCACAGTTACCAAAAGTGAAATGATTTCGGATGTGGATACCATGATACCCAAAACAGGTAGAGTAAGTGAAGACCGTTTTGCACTTATTATTGGTAACGAAGATTATAAAACCTACCAGCAAGGATTGAATTATGAATCGAACGTAGAGTTTGCCCGCCGCGATGCCGAAATATTTAAGCAATATGCCATGTATACCCTGGGCATCAAAGAGCAAAACATCATATTTATGACCGATGCAAAAGCGGTTGAGATGCATAGAGGACTGAATCAATTAAGCAACTTAATAAAAGCTACTCATGGAAATGGCGAGGCTATCGTTTATTTTGCCGGACATGGCTTTCCGGATGAAAAAACCAAGGAACCCTATATTATTCCTGTTGATGTAAGCGGTAACGACCTTGAATTCGGTATCAAGCTGAAAGATATGTATGCCAGGTTGTATGAATATCCATCGAAAAGAATTACTGTATTTCTTGATGCCTGCTTTAGCGGGGGCGGCCGCGACCAGGGATTGGTTGCCGCACGTGGGGTGCGTATAAGGCCTAAAAACGAATTTATTAAAGGGAATGTAATGGTTTTCTCAGCCAGCTCAGGCAACGAATCGGCATTACCCTATCGTGACAAATTTCATGGCATGTACACTTACTACCTGTTAAAAGCCTTACAGAATTCAAAAGGTGATATTACCATGAAGGAATTGACAGATTACGTTACAAAAAAGGTATCGACCTCATGTATTCTGCAAAATAACAAAGAGCAAACCCCAACTTTAAATGTAAGCCCCGATTTACAGGAAAATTGGCAAGAAAAGCGCTTAACTGAGTAAAATAGTTCCGGGCTAAAATATGAATCATAAAAAATGAATACCAGAAAAATAAAACTTATGCGTAAACGAAAATACCTGTTCCTGTTTTTTGCTTTTATTATAAGTGCTCACCTTACTTATGCGCAAAACGCAATGACAAATGAAATAACAAAACAACAGAAAGAATTTGTATCGGACTACTTTAAAACCTTTAACGATTTTATCACTAATCCACAAAAAGTGGACGTAAATAATGAACTTTTTCCCTTTTATAAAAATCCCCGGGGTAAAAAAATAGATAATTTTTTACCGGGAAGGGGACGTTACACTTCTCCAAAAAAAATGGTGAAAAAAATACAAAAAACTTTCCCGGATGGCATGGGAATGGATTATTCAGCTGATAGTATTGAGTTGGTCCGTTTTTATAACAAACTGTTTTCAAAGCAATTTGTATATAAACTGCCTGTAGAATATTCCGGCTTTAGTGCCGATGGCAAATTGTTCAGGAATGCAGATAACCAGTATTTGTATGTTACTACCGATAAAAAAGGGAAAACAACCCTTACAAAACAAGAAAACACCCGATTGTTCAAACAAGGTGTTTATAGAAAAGGCCTGATTGTTGAACCTTATTCTACTTTTAAAACGACCGGGTTGTACAATGGAGTTATAGATGAGAATTATTCCGAAGCAAATTATAATGCTCATTATGAGAATTATCCCGATGTAAGTAATTTATCTATCAGCAGTGGTGTAAATGTATTATTTATGATCAACCCTAATTTTGGAATTGGCTCGGGTTTATTTGTTGAAAATGGGTGGGAAAATCGTAGTTATGGTGGCGATTATTTCTCTGAATCTGCTACTCGTGCAAATTATGGGGGTTCTTTTTTACTGTATGTAAATGGTAGTGCCGGGGCCAATGGTTTTTACCCCGATGTTAAATATAATGGAGGGTTTAATGAAAGAATTAATTATAAAGCATTAAGTGTACCCGTATTTATACGTTGGCAGTTTGGGTGGCCCAAAGTCAGTTTTTCTGTCGATGCTGGCGGCGGAATCCGTCAATTTGGCGATTACCAAATGCATATTGATGGCCAGATTACTTATAGTGGAGTTGTTAAATCACCAACGTATGATGATTATGGTAATGTTATAAGTTACTGGAAACCATTTAATGCAGCCGGTTATGGTTTTGGCACCTATAATTATAACAACGAACTGGTTTATAGCAACTCAGATAAAGTAAATGCATTTTTTGGTATGGGCAGGTTTAATGTTCATATTCAATTATTTGAACCTGTTTATATCAGATTGTCTTATGGCACTTATTTTTTAATACATGCTATAAACGACCCCGACCATAATAAATCTGAAATTGGAATCGATAAGAACACAAAAATGTATCAATGGGATATTTATCATTTGGGATATACAGTGGGTTCCGATGAAATCCAAAAATCATTTGAAGCCGGAATTGGGATAAATATAAATAGTTTGTTAAGTAAAAACATTCACAAATAACTACAGGATATGAATATCATAAAATATACAATCATACTATTATTTTCAATTGCATTTTTCTCAGGTTGTGATGAAATAATGCCAGAACAGGTACCAACCCCGGCACAGGTAAAAACGAGCGAGGCGAATGAAGCTGAAGCAATTTTAGGACAGATTACGTTATCAGGAGAAATTACTTTTAAAGGTGATATGACAATAACCAGTCGGGGAGTTTGTGTGGGGTTAAGCCCCAACCCTGATTTTTTGGGAGGTGCAATTATTAGCGAAGATAATGCCGATAATTTCAGCATAATATATGACAAAGTAAAAGAAAAAACTACCTATTACTACCGGGCATTTGCACAAAGCAATGGAGTTATTTTTTATGGATCCACTTTATCTTTTAAAGGTCCCGATGCATTTTTCGGTGTGGTTACAAATAATTCTGTAATAAATATAACTGCTACAACAGCCACAAGTGGTGGATCTATAATTGATGACAGAGGTTACGCAATAAATGCACGGGGTGTTTGTTGGAGCACAAGCACAAATCCAACAATTAACGATAGTAGGACCAAAGATGGAACCGGAACCGGAAGTTTTAAAAGCACACTGACCGGGTTAACAAAAGATACTAAATATTATGTTCGTGCTTATGCTACAAACAAAGTGGGGACAATTTATGGTGAACAAAAAACTTTTACTACAAGAGATGGCATTTCCCAATTATCAACAAGTTCTGCAACAAATATAACTGCTACTACAGCTACAAGCGGGGGTTCTATTAGCTTCGACGGGGGTTCCGCAATAACTGCACGAGGCATTTGTTGGGGTACAAATGCAAACCCAACAATTGACGACAGTAAAACCAAAGATGGAAATGGTATCGGAAGTTTTACCAGCATATTAACAGGGTTAACCGTAAATACTTCCTATTATGTTCGTGCTTATGCCACTAACAGTTTGGGAACAACGTATGGTGCACAAAAAACTTTTGTGACAAAAAATGGTATTCCAAAATTATCAACAAAAAATGTGACATATATTACAGCTACATCAGCCACCTGTGGTGGATATATTAGTGACGATGGCGGATACCCGGTTACTGTAAGGGGTGTTTGTTGGAGCACAAGTGCAAACCCTACCATTAACGATAGCAAAACTGAAGATGGTAATGGTACCGGAAACTATACTGCCAATCTAACCGGGTTAACCCCAAATACAACCTATTTTGTTCGTGCTTATGCTACCAATAGTATGATAACAAGTTATGGGGCTGAAAAGAGTTTTACCACCAACGATGGTTTGCCGGTTTTAACCACAGATAACGTAATCGAAATAACAAACATTTCCGCAACCAGCGGTGGTAATATTTCCAGTGACGGAGGTTTTGCTATAACTGTACGCGGTATTTGCTGGAGCATAAATACAACTCCAACAATTAATGATAGCAAAACCGAAGATGGTACAGGTACCGGAGGTTTTACCAGTATGCTTGCCGGTTTAACTGCCTATACTACTTATTATGTTCGGGCTTATGCTACAAACAGTATAGGAACAAATTACGGTGATATACTAAGTTTTAAAACTACCATGACCGGATTAACCGGAACCTTAACAGATATTGAAGGTAACACTTATAAATGGGTAGGAATAGGAAATCAGGCATGGATGGCAGAAAACCTTAAAGTAACGAAAGATGCCAATGGTACAGCTATACCAATGGTAACCGATGATAACAACAGTGGTAACACTGAGGATGAATTCAGAGCTCTTGATGTTACAGCCAAAGCTTATTATTGGTATAACGATGATATAACTAATAAAGATGCTTACGGTGCTTTATACACCTATACCGCAGCAAAAGATGCCTGTCCTACAGGTTGGCATCTGCCAAGTAAAGAAGAGTGGGATACGCTTATTAACTATGTTAGTAATGATGGTTTCACTGCAACCGAAGGAACTGCATTAAAAACTTCCAGTGGCTGGTTTACCAATAATGGAACAGATAATTATAGCTTTTCAGCTTTACCCGCTGGTTGTCGAAGCTATATAGATGTAAATAGATCATTTTCAAATATTCGATTCTCCGCTTACTGGTGGACAAGTACAATCTCCGAATGGGATAGTGACCAAGCTACACTTTATTATATACATTACGATATGGTAAACTTAACCAGGACAAGCAGATATAAGTTTGACGGCCATTCAATACGCTGTGTTAGAGATGAATAACTTTTCTGAATTTTGATTATGCTTAGCCAAAAAGTTTGGGAGGGTTACATGTAAAGCCAAATTGGGGGAAAAATCACCCAAAAGGGTGATGTTTTTCATAGCCTGGCGTTATACCTTTGAATAGCTTAAGTATAAATATAACAAATAATGAAAATAAAACTTACAGATATTATATACATCATTCTGGCCCAAATAAATGATCAGTTAATCACGAAAAAGTAAATTGTTGATTAAATGACCCGTTCTGCGTATAAACAGCTACCCTGATCAGGGTAGCTGTTTCTCAGACAGCAGGTTGTTTTTTCTCTATAAAAGAATTATACATTTTTGCGATTTTATAAATAACTTGTAAGAAAAAACGATGCGGATTATAATAATTGACGACCATTCCTTATTTGCTGAAGGATTAAAGAAAATAATTAAAGACTGGTTTAAAGATGCCAAAATTCAACATTTTCAAAGTCTTAAAAGCTTTGATGAGGCAAATATTTTATCTGAAAATGTGGATTTATTTATAAGCGACATTGAACTGCCGGGTGAAGATGTTTTCCCTTTCTTTAAAGAATATTCCCACATTCCCATTTTAGTTATATCCATGCATAACAAGTTGCATGTTGTTAAAAAATGCCAGGAGCTTGGCGTTAAAGGCTATATTTTAAAAGATGACCACGATAAAATTAAAACCGCCATTGATGCTTTACTGAACAAGGGCTCTTACTATTCCCCTAAAGTAAAAAGTAAATTAAAATTACTCGATATTAATGAAAATGTCCTGACACCCAAAGAGGAAACCATTATTAAACTCATTGCAGCAGGAAAAAGCAACCAGGATATTGCCGATGAATTATTTATAAGCCTGAATACCATTAAAACCCACCGAAAAAACATTAACAGTAAATTAAGTATTAATTCTACAGGCGAACTGGTTAAATATTTTTATGAAAATTATATAAGCCAATAGCTTGGTAGCACTCCTTTTCTGATCGAACAAAATGCAATCAGGAGTCTCAGATACATTTTTCTTGATTTTATTTTTAGAAATTAACATATATAACTATATTGTTAACTTACTATAATGCATTTATCTTGAAAAGAGTTATTACTTTCCTGTTATTGTTTATTTTATTGCATTCTTTACTAAACCAAGCTCATGCAGGTTTTTTTAAAAATAATGTAAATACGAATATCATTCTTGTCGATACCGTAACCGACGAGCTAAGTATAACAAGATATTCCTATTATTACGCCGACAGCACTAATAATTTATCAGTAAATGAAGTTGAACACGCAGCCTGGGAAGATTTTGATAAAATACCAACCTTTCAACCTGATAACATTACCCACTGGTTCAAAATAGTATTTAAGAATCCGCTGGATAAAGAGGCTACCAAGGTTTTATATATCCCATACAGTAGTATTTATATAATAGATGTTTATCAGGAAAATAAGGATACCATAAATAAAATTGTTGAGACGGGTATTAAGCGAAATATTACCAATAAAGAGGCCAGAACAACAGGATATCCTGCAACGCTGAATTTTAAAGCCGGTTCAACAAGTATTGTTTATGTAAAATTTAAACATGTGTACCGGCCGTTACGAACCACAATGTACCTGTTTAGTAAAAAACGCTTTTCGGAAATTTTATACCGGAGTCTGAATTTATTATGGTTATGGCGGGGAATATATTTATTTGCTATTGTTGTATCCCTGATTGCTTACTTTTTTCTGAAACAAAAAAGCTTTCTTTTTTATTCGATGTTAAATGCGGGGGTTTCGTTTTACATATTTAGTCATGTGGGTGAAATCCCTTTAATACTGGGTTCCGATCCTACCGATTTTTCATCGAGTGTTGATTATATCGGCGCTTTTTTAATCAACCTGAGTCTTCCTCTTTTTCTCAATAGTTTATCACCTCTAAAGGAAAATAACAAAACCTTATGGAAGATTATGCTTACCTTAATATATGGCATAATTCCTTTTGTGTTAATCTCGTTCATTCCTTCAATCAGGTTAAATTTTGTGACACTGATTATCCACAACTACATTATGATAGTTTCGGGCATCGTGTTGATATTACAAGTATATTTTTTAACTAAAAACACCCTGAATAAAAAAGAAAATGCCTTAATATTATTAATCATATATACCATCTATATCGTGTTTTCATTTGTCGATATTATTTTGCCAAACATGGGTTTTCTGGAAGATAAGGACTATATCTATAAGCAATTTTTCATCGGGTCGTTTATCGAAGTATTCAGTTTTATGTTTCTAATGTCGAAACAAACCCTTCGGGTGTATCGGGAACGTTCGGTGCTAGTTGAAAAACAAAAAAATCATCAGAAGGAAATCCTGTTTTCTATTGTAAAGAGCCAGGAATCGGCGCGTATACGTGCCGGCCAGGAGTTACACGATTTAATTGGCACAAACATGGCCATTATTAAACAGAAAATTGCAGATACGAGTCCCGAACTTCGAAAAATTATAACACAAACCATTGAAGCAATCCGGGATATGAGCCATGGTTTGGTAATTTCAAACATTATCGACAATGCATTTAAAGATGAAATCCGGGATTTATGTTATTCCGCTTCATCGGATAAAATTAAATTTCATGTATATTTTCACCAATGGCCTGAGATTGATAATACCGAAATTACAACACACATTTACCGAATTACACAGGAATTGGTGCAAAATGCACTGAAACACAGTCAGGCATCCAATGTTTATTTACAATATTTGAGTAATGAAAAAAATGAAATAATCCTGATGTATGAGGATAATGGTATTGGTTTTAATGTTGATACCAGGGAGAACAAGAATGGTGTCGGGCTTAAAAACATTAAAAGCCGGGTTGAGATTTTAAACGGCAATATTGAAATTGACAGTAAATTAAACGGGGCAGGAACCAATGTTATGATTGAGATTGATTATAGCAATGTGAATGAAATTGAAGGGTTTAGCATTTAATAAAGATACGAACCGCCGGTATCCTTGCCGGTCAAAAGGGCCAACCTGAGGTTCACGAATATAATAGCAATGGAATCATATTTCATTTGTCATGTCATTGGAATCCAACTGATATGCAGCAAGATATTGCTGATACGATTTATATTTCAGTACATTTTACGCCAAGCTGTACACCCGTTGACATTAACGAAATGTAGTATAACTGTGTTTTGAACTCAATGATAATGGTGAAATTTAATTATTAGCTTATACCCGTTGATTTAATTTTTCAAAGGTTGGATTATATTGCTTTAAGTAACATGGAAAACCTCAGTCATTAAATAACAAGGGGCTTCTCAAAAAAAGCCCCTTGTTACGACAAATCACAAAAAATTTCTATTTTAATAAATTTAACTTGACTGTTTTTATATAATTTCCCGTTGTAAATCTGGCTAAATATACTCCATTAGTAACAGATTCGCCTAAATTGTTTCTTCCGTTCCATGTAACCTCATAGGTTCCAACATTCTTTACTTCAGAATCTATAAGTGAACTTACCAAAATACCTTTGATGTCATATATTTCCAAACGGACTTTTCCTTTTTCAGGTAACGAAAATTTCAACGTTGTTGAATTGTTAAATGGATTTGGAAAAGCATTTTCTAAATTGTAACCATCTGAAGAGCTATTTGTTTCCTGAATCTTGCTTGTTCCATGATCCGCACCCATAGTATGACAACCCACACATTCCATATGTGTAGATACATTATTATAACCAGAAGAACCATGGCAGGATAAACAATCAGCATTCCCGGATGGATCGGCATATGTACCTGCGAAAGTACTGGCAAAATAGTCATTTAAAATTGTTACAGTTTTTGCAGCAATATCTCCTGCTAATCTTGCACATCTTTCTTTTCTTTCGTCAGATGAATTGTTAAAACCGGAGGCGAAGCACCACTGACTTACCGATGGATGGCATAGTGGACTACCTGAAATATTTTGTGTGAGTACCCCAATTTCAGGATGATCATCATAGGTAGCGGCATTAGCTTCATCGGTAGGAAATTTTTGAGTTGTATAGTATCCATAAAGCTCGTTGATTAAATCCTTTGTAGAATCACTAACAACTAAACTTATTAATGCTGCTCCGCCATTTAGCGTTCCGCATAATGTTCCCCAGCTCCCAACCCCGGCACTGCCATATTTCATTATTTCAATGGGAAATGTTGTCCAGGGATCACCAATAGCTTCGCTTAAAGCCTGGACAATAGCGCCAAAAGTTCCTGCGCAACATGCATATCCATTCCAATACTTGGCATGCGCATACTGCCTGACAACTTCCGGATCTAAAGCAGCATAAGGATATGGCCATGATTGACTTCCTTTTGTTTCTGCTTGTACCTTATTGTTGGCCAAGGCACCATAACCAATTACTCCAATTGTTGCACCAAGTGCATATTTTGAAGTATCTTTGAAAAATTCTTTACGCGAAATTCTCTTTTCTTTTTCAACTATTTTCTTTTCTTCTGGTTCCATAATCTATTCTCCTATTTTTTTTAACATAATGCAAATTCCCTAAAATGTCATTGTTTTACAAAATAGTTATTGTGATTTTTGTCAAATGGCGAGTGATTTTTGTCACATTTTAGCTATTTTTAAAAATTAGAGATCATAATAAAAGTATGGAGAAATGTGATTGCTGTAATGCGAGGTTATTTACTGCTGGAAAAGCATTAAAACCATCTGAACTTGATGAACTTCAAAAAAACACAACACAGGCACACTATATTGCAGGGAATGAAGTGTTTATGCAGGGAATGTATTCATCAAATGTATATTATCTTAAAAAGGGTATTGTAAAATTATCGATGAAAGGCATTCATAAAAATAAAATTATTAAAATCGTTAATTCTCCAAACTATATAGGATTATCTTCTTCTATAGGTAGCCAGGTTTTTGGTTATTCAGCTATTGCTTTAAGCAACTGTGTTATATGTATTACTAATAAGGAAACCTATCAAAAATTAATTTTACAAAATGAATATTTCTCATTTGAGATTATTAAGTATTTAAGTAATAACGAATTAACTCAGTATATAAAATTTGTTAATTTACTCCAGCAAAACCTAAATGGTCGAATAGCAGCCTGTTTAATTGATTTTTCGAAAAACGTTTACAAATGCAATAAATTTTGTTTAAACAGAAAAGATCTTACAGATATTACAGGCAAGTCCCGTGAAAATATTAGCAGGGTAATATCTCAATTTGCAAAAGACGGAATAATTAACCTTGATGGAAATGAAATTGAAATTCTGGATTTGCAGCATTTAGAATATATCAGTAAAAATGGTTAGAGGCTTATTATTCATGAAATCATAATTTTTTATCCTGCATGGCATCGGAAGTTTTACACATTAAAAACATGGTCTGCAAACGTTGCATTAAAGCAGTGAAAGATGATTTTGAGCGCTTGGGATTACCTGTTGAAGCTATTGAACTAGGGATGGTAACAACCTTAACTATAATTGACGGTAATAAAAAAGAAGAGCTCAGACAGGTTTTGCATGATAATGGTTTTGAACTGATTGACGATAAAAAAAGCCAGATTATCGACCGCATAAAAACCCTGGTTATTGAGAAAATTCATTATGAAAAAGAAATATCACAATCTATAAACAGTTCTGAATTTATATCAAAAGAAATCGGGTATGATTACTCGTATTTAAGCAACTTGTTTTCGTCGGTTGAAGGTATTACCATTGAAAAATATATTATAAATCAGAAGATTGAAAAAGCCAAGGAATTACTTGTTTACAACGAATTGACTTTAAACGAAATTTCCTATCAGCTGGGCTACAGCAGTGTACAACACCTTTCGAACCAGTTTAAAAAAGTTACCGGATTAACACCGTCGCACTTTAAAAAACTTAAAGATCAAAAGCGTAAACCACTGGATGAGGTGTAATTATAATTGAGAGTATGACTTAAACCTCATATCCGTAAGTTATTGTTGAAAAAAGCTGTAAAACTTTAATTATTAAAGTTTTACAGCCACGGTATTTTCACCTAAATTGGTGTTACTAAACAATACCGACATGAAGATACTAA
>JBJKSB010000052.1:0-60355 GCA_046704385.1 Bacteroidales bacterium
TTGAGCATAGCCCGGTTGAATCGGTTACTGTGAGAGTTACGGTGTAATTACCAATATTTGCATACACATGGACAGGGTCGGCCAGGGTGGAACCATTTCCATCTCCAAAGTCCCAGGTAAAGGTGGCGATATTTGATGATGAGGCATTGGTAAAGGTAACTGTATCAAAGTATACAAGGTTTGTAAACATAGCGCTACATGTCACTGGTGCAACTGGGATGGAATTGCAGTAGGTATGCGAAAGCCCGTCGTTGTCTGTAACCGTTAAACAAGCATTGTAAGTATTTCCGGGTTGGTAGGTATGAACCGGATTAGCCACCATGGCAGAATCGCCATCTCCAAAGTAATATTTATACGAAACTATGTCACCTTTTGAAAGGTCTTTAAAGGCTACATCATAGTTGGTTTTGTTCAAACTAAATTTGGGTACCGGACCCATATTATATCTTGATGCTCCGGTTCGGGTTCCAAACCAAACTTTTCCGTCATCGGCACCAACAATAGAATATACCTGGCTTGCAATCAATCCATCCGCTGGTGTCAGAATCTGCCACGTGGTTCCGTCGAATTTGGCTACACCGATGGAACCACCGAACCAGACATTCCCAAATACATCTTCTTCAATAGCCATGATGTATCCAATAGAAACTACGTTTGAACTATAATCAGTAAAAGTTGATCCATCATAGCTGTATAATTTGTACGAGCCATATAACCATGTAATATTTCGTGAGTCGCGGAAAATATCGCCAATATATGTGACTGTATCATTTACAAGGAACTCAGTAATGTTAGTCCCGTCGTATTGCATTACACTTCCAGAATTTGCAAATAAAAGGTTCCCATTCGGTGCATAGTCTATATCTTCGATAATAGTTCCAAATTCGGTAGGATAGTGAGTCCAGGTAGTACCATCGAATTTAGCCACACCATTGTTGGTCCATGATCCGAACCACATATTTTCGTCATTATCTTCAAAACTACATTCCTCGAAGGCCAGGGAATCAAATGGAAAATAGGAAGTAAAAATTCCGCTTTTATAGCTATTTATACCTTTAGTGGATGAGGGCAACCAAACTGTGCTATCACTTGCTGCCTGCAGCCTCCAAACATAATTGTTAATTAAACCGTCTTCAACGTGAAATTGAGTGAAGGTGCTGCCATCAAATTTAGTAACCCCTTTTTGACCTGAAAACCAGATATTACCCTCTTTATCCTGATCGACAGAGTAAACCATTATATCTGCTAATCCATTACACAAACCAAAGGAAGTCCAACGGGGCTTATCTGTATAGGCACCATAAATTGTTTTGGTAAATAGCTTTGAATTATCGGAAAAATCTGAATCTGAGGCATTTATAACATAAGCCATTATTTGGTAGTCCTTTGAAAATAAAGTTGTTGACAGATCAAGTGTTCCCGTAAAGGTATAATTTAAGGTATCTCCCGGGTTAATAGTTCCGGAATAGTTTTCAGCCAACCCGGGGTTGCCATCCACCAAAATGTACATATCAAAATCAGTCATTGGGTTTGTGCCCGTATTAACCATGTTAAATTCAACCGAAGTTGTGGATTGGTTGGAACAACCTTCTCCCAGATCAACCCAGTCAAGCTTAAGGTTATCACCAAAAGTAACATCTGATCCTATTTTTAAGTCGTCGAGATAGATTTCTCCGGTAAAGTCATATGCCCGGTTAACCTGGATAGTTACATGATTTATCTGGTTGCTGTCAAGTGGGATCAAATCATAATGAACAAGATTATCTGTAAAATCGAATAAATAGTTATGATATAATCCGTCGCCAATAACATTGACTCCATAGTAATTGTCGCTAGTGATGCCAGATTTATCAACAAAAACAGGCCGTAGATTGAACGTAGTATCCGATTTAACCCTTACCGATAAATAGGGATTATTGGTTAATGACAAGGGTTGAAAATAATGTTCAGGGGAATTCCAACCCGTTTTATTTGCAATTATGTGCAATTCCTGGTTTGATTCATCCAGTGAATACATCATTTCGTCGAAATACCAATTGGAAAGCATATTATCGTCAAAATTTTCGGTATATCCGGTAGGGGTATCAAATACCTGAAAATCGTCAAAGGCAAAACCTGCATAGTCATTATCACCGGTGTCTGATCCAAATATAATCCGGAACTGAGCAGAAACTTCACCAGCCAGTTCTGGAATATTATGCCAAACCATTCTCCAACTACCGGTAAAATCGGTCCAGTATTCATAATCCCCTAAAATAGCCAGTCCACCTTGTGCAGGGTCGGAGACCCAATTATACCATTCCGGATCATTGAATGACCCAACGGTAGTCCATGTTGAGCCTCCATCTACTGTATATTGCAGAGCCGCACCATCATCCATGTCTCCAATCTCTGACCAATAATTGAAGGCTACCATGGGCAAAGCAACAGAGCTAAAGTCGAAACACGGGCTTATTACATACGATATTTCATTATCAGGATATGCATTACCATCAGCCATTGTAGCAAACATATAGCTACCGGATGAGGCAGAATTTATCGCACCCCCTACTAAAGGATTACCCAGCTTCCATGAGTTTGATCCGCTAAGCATATAGGTTCTCCAACCCGGGGCACCTGTTTCAAAATCATCATAGTATGGGAACGATGAAATAACAGGGTCAGTATCTATGATGATTGTTGTATCAATATAAAATAAACTGGCATCCTGAATTCTGACATTATAAGTGCCAGCTGTTAAGCCTGTAAATTCATTGGATCCCGGGTAGGTTGAACCGCCATCGATAGAGTACTGTAGTGGCAGGTTGCTTGAGGCACTGTTCCCGGTAGCATCAATTGTAATGCTACCACCGGTACCGGAGCAAGATACATTCAAAACATCAATTTTTAGTACATCAATTTCAGGTGATGATTTTTTAAATAAACCAACAGCAGTTGGTATCCATAAATTACCGTCGGCATCTTCTGTAATGTGCATTATATTAGAAGCTGTATTATGGTTGTAATCACCTGTTAAACCATAATTTCCGGTATACAATGTGGTATCGGTACTATTAATTCTAACCAGACCATTCTGGAAAGTTCCAGCCCATATAGTTCCATTTTTATCTACAGAAACCGATGAAAAATTATCGGCAGTAAATGGAAGATTATCTGAGCTATAAGTAAACAAATTGATGCTATCGAATTTAATTAAATATCTATCTGTAATCCATGCTGTTGCAAACCACATATTACCGGAACTATCCTCAGCAATATCATAGATATTTCTGGCAGGCATAGGGCTGTTCGTATTATTGTAACATGTCCATGTAGCACCATCGAATTTATTAACACCACCATCCCAGGTACCGACCCACATGTTATTTTTTGAATCTTCAAATACTGATATAATATTATTCGATTCAAGACTTGAATTACCTGTATAGTAAACTGTCCAGATTGTATCAGGGGCTAAAACACAGGCACCACCACCATTATCTACGGCAAACCACATATTGCCCATATGATCTTGTGTAATATCATTTACCATGCTGATAATAGGGCTTGTACTATCAGTAAATGATAACCAGTCTGACCAGTCAAATTGGTAAACGGCAGGACCCATTGCTCCAAACCATATATTATTTGAATTATCAACATAAACTGACTTGATACCATAATTAATGGGTGAATTGCTACTATCGTATAATATCCAGTTACTACCGTTAAACATTGCAGCTCCCTGTGCTGTGCCTGCCCAAACGTTTCCGGACTGATCGATGGCAACAGAAGTGACGTTATTGGTTCCGAAACTCTCACATTGGAATAATTCCCAGCCGGAAGGTAACGTTGCCCCCTGGTTGAAGGTGACATCCAGGGTAATGGTATTGTCAGAAATATAATCATCCTGAGGATAATTAGCATTCAGTTTCGTTTCATAAATTCCTTCATATACAGACAGATCAACGGTGCCTGAAAATGTATAATCCAATGTATCACCAGGATTTAACACGGAACCATAATTTTCGCTTATTAAAAGATTCCCATCTATATAGTATTCCAAATCGAATCCTGGTACAGGGTACAGACCATTATTTGTAAGTTTAGCCTGAATAATCTCTGCACTTCCCAGGTGACAGCCAATTTTGGGATAATTAATATCCAACACACTGATATTATTTTTGAATTGAGGGACATAGCCATAGCGCATCATTAATTGCATAATTTCGTTCTGATTTAAAGCCCGATCATAAACCAGCATATCGTCCATTCCTCCGATAAAGTTATTCACATTTCCGTCAAGGCTTCCCATACGTAACATTCCGCCGTTATTATCGATGTTTAGCATAGCAGGGTAGGAGCCAACTAGTGAATTATTCTGATATAAATTAACCAATGCGCCATCGTAAGTAACGGTGACCATTTGCCAGGTATTTGGGACTATTGTGCCATAACCGGTAGTAAAATCTTGTGGAACACCGCTTTGATAAGCTGTGAATTGTAAAGCGTCATCTAAAATTCCAAAATGGAAATTGTCGCCGTTAAACCGTTCGCCAATAATTATTTGTAACGAATCCATACCCTCGGCATAAGTTGTAGCAGGATTGATCCAGGCCACAATTGAAAATTGGGGGGCATCATTAATAAGGTTCAGGTTCGACCCGATATCGATGGTCGAATTCGAACCTGAAAAATATACTGCTGAATCAGCAATACCCAAACGGTTGGGGGTTCCAATAACATTGTTCAGGCTGCCGTTTAAACCATTAACCAGCTCAATTCCATTAGCATCCAGAGGATAATTCGCTGCAAGGTAATTAAACCCGAATTTCAAAACTCCGTTTTGAGAAGGATTGTTCCAGTTTTTATTCTCGCTTAAATTATTCCATGACATATAACTTTCAATATTATCTCCGCCATCATTATCGCCTACAATAATATCGAACCCCATCTCATTATAGGGAAGGGGAACGTGATTTTGCATTAAGTGCCAGGGTATGGCAATTTCCATAATATAGCCGCCTGCACGGTCTTGTTGGGCAAATTCAATTTCTTGTGGGCTACCTGATAAACCATCAAAAATACCCGATATATCTGGAATGCTCCAGTTAAACCTTAATTGTGCATCGTTCCAGTCATAAATTCTATTTTTTTCGTTGTAGATATCTAAATAAACTTCAACAAAATCGCTATAATATGGACTCAGATAATCAACATAGTTTAAAACGTCATCAGTTACATCGACAAGCAGGTATATATTTTCGTTGTCATAGGCAATTTTGTAGTATGCATCCAGATCGGTGTCATTACCATTTCCAACAATAACATGATCAATATTAACCTGGGGTAGAGCATCCCAGTAGGCATCTATCGATCCATCAATTACAGGTCGGGTTATGGTGTAATTTGCTAATGCAGTATCAGCCGGTACTTTTTGGCGGATCACAAAGTCATCCACAGAAAATCCGTTCCCGTTGTTTTGTATTGAATCGCTCCCAAATAGAAAGCGAAACCCCACAAACTGCTGGCCTGCCAGTTGGGGAGCTTCCTGTTTAGTGCTGACCCAGTCGCCTGTTTGTCCTGTCCAGTATGTGAATTCACCAATACCGGGAAGGCCTCCTGCAATTGGTGAATTTGTATAATTATACCAGTTTTCACCACCCCCTTCAGTACCTAAAGTAACCCATGTGGCTCCGGTATCAACGGAATATTGTAAGACTACGCCATCGTTCCAGTCTTCAATATCAGTCCACATTTTGAATAATATTTCCGGGTCAGATAATGACGAGAAATCGAACCACGGGCTCTGTACATATGAAAGACAAGAGTTGGTGTAGAATCCGTTATTGCTGCTGGATATAAAATTGGGCGGGGAATATGGTGTTAAATAGGTAGAACTACCCCATGTCCAGGTATAATGGCCGTTTAACGATCCGTCGTGCCAATAGCTTGTGGAATCAAATGGGTCGTCCCAGGGGAAGGTATTTATTAAATAAATATTCACATTTTCAGTATAACTGTGTACCCAGCTTGAGTCTTTGTTGGCTACCGACAGGGTCACCGGGTAGGTTCCATAACCACCTACAAAAGTGTGAGTTGGCAATAATTGGGTTGATGTGGAACCATCGCCAAAGTCCCATGTAATTGTATCGGTAATGCTGTTATAAATAGGCTGAAATGCTATGGTGAACTGATCGCGAGGTAAACTGGAATATTTAAATTCTGTATATTTATTTTTCATACAGGCATATACTGTATCTTCATATTTGTTGAAGTAATAAACCCTGTTTGGATCTCCATCTTCAATGCCTCCCCAGTTATTATTCGTGACAAATTTAAACTGATGCTCAACATCTCTGCGCAAATCGCTCAAGGTAACTTCATAAATACTGTCGCCAATAGGATACATTTCGTGGAACATGCTCCACTGGTCAAAACTTCCAATAACATCAACCGTTTCATACGATGGGTCAAAACGGCCTGTGCTGATATAGTACGACATATCAACCTGGAAGGTCAGATTTCCAAAGGCATCGTAATCGTACTGATGGTAAAGGTCTGAAATTTCCTGTGCACTTAAAGCCCTGCTGTAAATACGGACATCATCAATATCCCCGTTAAATTCATCAAAACCCGGAGCGTGAGCTCCAATATACAGGTTTGATGCATTATTATCGATGGTCAGATTATCGGTAAAACTTTTATGTTCAACCCCATTGTAGTAAAATTTCAGGTCGGTGCCATCATAGGTCACAGTAACTAATTGCCACATAAAAGTCGATAAAAGGTAGTCGTCGTCACGGTAACTGGTTTCCGAACCTCCATTCCAATTACTGAAATACAGAGTGTTGTCCATTACCGCAAATTGATAATTATCACCACCATCTCGCTCTGCAATTATGGTGTACTGCTGGCCGGTTCCGGGACTTTGTAATTCATAAGGGTTTATCCATGCGGAAAGGGTAAACGGAGTTGTGCCGTTTATTAAATTCAATCCGGTACCTAAGGCAATATAACTATCACTTCCGTTGAAATTGTATGATTCATAAGCATTTCCGAACCGGTCGTTATTAGATGCGACTCCCGATCCAACTCCATTATAACCATTACCGCTTTCATCGTTGGTATTGCCGTGGAAAGGATAATAAGCTTTATAGTATGGATCGTCGCAATACATATTACCAAACCACTGAGCGCTGTAATAAGCCTTGTTTTGAGTGGTGCTCCAGCTTATAAAACCACTGCGTCCGATACCATCGTCGTTATCGCCAACCATAATATCCCAGCCAATTTGCCGGTTTTCGGGTGTTGATCCATAGTTTAAAGCATGCCATGGAATGGCAATCTCAAACACATAGTTGGTATCGTTATAAATTTGCTGTTCAAACGGGAACGATTCTTTATAAGGCGGTGTTACATTCCCTGTATTTCCTGTAATTATTGGGCTGCCTAAATTAAACCTAAGCTGGAAATCGTTGTTATCATAATACAGATTCTTTTCATTATACAAGTCAATATAAATCTCGACATTATCTCCATTCCAGGTTTGGTTAGGAATTTCAGGCGGAGTAACCTCTAAAGTGTCATCCACAACATTAACCAGGATGTAAATATATTCGTTGTCATAAAACGTTTTATAGTAAGCACTTAAATCGCTGGGATCAGGAATACCTTCAATTTGGTTATCCAGAGTAACAGCAGGTACGCTATTCCAAAGTGCATCTATAACCCCATCAATAACCGGTGCCTGGGTCTGATAGGTCATTGAAGTATATTTTGGATTAATTGCATCACCGGCAAACTGTACCTGGTTCCAGACTTTAAAGTTTTTTATCTGGCCTCCAAACGAAGTAAGAGCATCGTATCCGCCACCAAGGTATGATTGCTGTTGTCCTATTATTAAACCACCAGGATCAATATTAATTGGGTTATTATTGCATAATAAAATTTCGCTTTGCTGGATACTATCAACATAAAAGCGAAGTGTGCTGCCCTCACGAATCAAAGCAATATGGTGCCACGCACTGTCGCTGGCTGCTGTGGTATAGAATGAATTCCAGGTTCCGTTAAAATAGAATACCCATTCACCATAACTTTGACGATAGATCAGACCCATGTAGCCCGGATCATCATTCCGAGCTCCGCTAAACAAGCAGTTACCCGGGTAATCGCTACCATCAAAATGAATACTGTTAAGCTTAATTTCAGCTTCAATGGTAAAATCATTCAAATTTTGCATAACCTGATAAGGCAACTGTATGTCGTCCATTGCATTGCTGCCAATCTGAACCGAACTTTCAGTATAAGCTGCTGAAACCTGGGCATCCAAACCATTTCCGCTCATGTCAATACTATCACTGGCAAAAGGATAATAAACTACCTGTCCGTTGAAACGATAAATGTCATTAACAAAAACAGTATCATTAATTGGGTTGCCATCGGTAGCCAGACCGGTCCATACTTTTATTAGATGGACTCCGGTAGTACTAAAATCGAAACTGTTTGTACTGGTATACTGTATTTGTTGTAAAGGGTCGATAGAGCCCGTAAAGGTTTCATTTACAGCCGCTGCACCATCCACACTGAAATAAATATCAAAATTTGACTCACTGTATTGGCCTATATTTTCAATAGTTAATGTAATATTTTGATTTTCGGATGGTAAATTATTGCCAGGTGCATCAATTTGCAGCGCCTTTAAATCGTGTGCTGCATCATATATTTTAAAATTATCAATGGCAAAGCCGTCAATACCTGGGTTAAGCTGAACATAGGATGCAAAAACAAAGCGGAATTTTACGTTTTGAGTAAATGCCAGGTTAACGGAACCATCATAGGTAGCCCTTTTAAATTGGTAACCTCCATTATTATTTGACCAGGCCTTTGAGTCACCTACTAAATTGCCCAATGGACCGCCACAATAACATTCATAAAAGTTTTCCTCGGGCATTCCGTATGTTTGCCAGGTTGCGCCGGAATCTAAACTAACCTGCATGGTAGCTTCTATATTTCCATCATAATTCGGGTTGGTCCAAATTTGAGCGCTAATAACCGGACTTTCAACGGCTGATAAATCAAAGTAGGGGCTTTCAATCGTTGCCATGTAATTACCAGGCTGTTTGGCGATATGTGTAAATAAAGCTTTATTGCCTGAGTAAGCATAATTTATAATTGACCTGTCGGGGGTACCTATCTGCCAGATGCTGGTTGTATCTCTAACCCACCAATAATTAGTTCCTTCAAAATCCTGGAAATAGGGGAATGAAGTTATTAAGGGCTCATTTACTATTTTATAAGTAACCGTATCATTATAATGAAATCCATCAGAAACTGAGTAAACAGCTGTTTTGATTTCATAAATACCATCAATACTAAAATCTTCATTGGGTGTAAATACATGGTTGTATGTTGTTCCCGGATCAATAGTCGGGGAAATACTTTCCGTTACAAAAGCACTACCATTTATGGAGTAAGAAACATCGAAACTATCTGTTGATGACATTGTTCCATCGTTATATATGTCGACACTTATTTGTTCACTGCCCAGGTTAATATTTGATGTTGGGTTAGTGATATTGGCTACATAAAGGTCAATGGCCGGGGCATCTTCAATTTTAAAATCATCAATCATTAAACCGGTAGCATCGGCCCAGTTGTCGTACGATTTTATTACAAACCTGAATTGAGCAACTGTATCAGTATAGTCACTTAGTTTTGCCCTTACCAGCACCCAATCGTCATCAATTTCATTTTGCCAACATCTTACATTACCTGCATCATACACCCAATCATTTGTAGTCATCCAGTTGTACTGACTTGAGCTTTTTGGGTATTCCCAGTTACCTGATGATGTTTTTATAAGAAGCGTTCCAAAACATTCCGAACCTACCAGGTTTCGTTTTACATAAAAAGATATTATCGGATTTATTCCGGTAAAATCGAAAGCAGGACTTTCCAGGTAAGATTCAGTCTGGAAAGGAACCGGTGTGTTAATTCCGGTGGCCATCAAATAGTTTCCGTTGTATGCTTCAGCCGGATCATTCACATATTGCCATACCTGGTTGTGGTTGTACGTACTGTTTCGTAATACCCAGCTACTATCGATAGCATTTGTAGTTTCAAAGTTTTCAAAATAAGGGAAGTTTGTAATAGTTTTAAGTTTTCTGACCATGTGGGTAACCGGTTCAGATGTATAGATACCTGAATCTGCTGATACATCAAAGTTATATGTCAGTCCTACAACCGAAAAATCCAAAGGCTCGGGCGGATAGCCATCAGCGGATTCTAAAAATCCAATAGGTCCAAATGATACTGAGGATGTAATACTTGTATTAATATTTCCTAAACCAAAGGTTCTATAACCAAGGTTAGTAACGGTAACACCTATTCCTTCGGACGAATTAAGCCATGGTGAGGATATTGGCCAAACATTTGTAATAGCTAAAGAAATATCGGGCCAGTCAATCACTTCAAAATCATCAAAGGCAAATCCTTCACCGGTTTCCTGGTCGCTGACAAACACAACTCTGAAACGGTAGGTGCCATTAAGGGCTCCTAGGTAGAACATATTTCCCTGTCCATTTAAATAATGGCCAGTCCATACCTTTTGCTGCAGGGTGCTGTTATCTTGATCGGGCTGATAAAAATCACTGTACTCAGGATTTTTAGGAATCTCTACCCAATTACCAATATTTGGGTCAAACATTTCGAGGGTTGCCCCGGCACTTGCCGGACAATATCGGGCACTTTTCATAATTATTCCCATTTCATCACCGGTAAATTCGAAATACGGACTGTATACATATGACAGTTCATTGGCATTAAAGTCATCACTTATACCGGTTATCCAGGCATTTACACCTGAGGCAGCAAAATTTAAGTGTGGTTTTGAAGGCGTTCCTCTTTCCCATGAAGGGTTTTTGCCATCAACAACCCAGTAATCATCTCCTTCAAAATTGTCAATCCAGGGAAAAGTATTGATTGTTGGTATATTTGTTACGGTAGTAACCAAGGTGTCATTATTGACAAATTGGTCACCGGTAACAGAGGCTGTAATTACAATGTTGTATTTTCCCGGTAGGCTTAGATCTTCCTGCGTAAAAAAGGCATAAACCGAGGATTGTCCGGGATCAAGATAGGTTTGTGGAGTAACATTGGAGATCCAGGATCCACCGTTTATGCTATAGGATAAGTTGTATGTGGTATCTATCGGTAGCATTCCCATATTTTTGAATTCGATTGATATATACGTAGCTGAATCTAAAGCTCCGTTAACCGGTGCGATTAAAGCTACCGGTTTTATATCGGTAGTATTGCATAAATCTTTCATACAGGCATAATAGGGTGGAGGATCGTTTGTCACTTCCAGAATCCTGTTAGGCATATCGTATTCATCTATTTGTCCTAAACCGGTATGGGCCAGGAATTTAAATTCCCAGTATTGACCAACTCCCAGGTTAGGAATAGTCATTTCATAAATGCCATTACCATCAGAATCGTCCATTGGGCCAAACCCGTTATTCCAGTCTCCATATAATCCAATAACTTCTACCCAGTCGCTTTTGGGATCGAACAGAATCTGGTTAATATAATAGGCCATATTTACCTGGAAAGTAATATCGCGCTGCTCATTCCATGGTTCTGCACGTTTACCAAAATTTTCGCGTATGTATTCGAATTCGGTATCAGGAACCGGGGCATTGAATATTTTTACATCGCTTAAAGCACCCACATAAAAATTAGAGGCATCGTACGTGCCAACAATCAACGGCGAAATGTTACCGTCTATGGTGGCACTGGCTCCATAATAATTTATCTGCCCAAAGTTTCTGAAAAAAGTTATCCCGCCGCCATCATACCTCACCATTGCATTTTGCCAGGCATTGGTAAAGAATGCAGGTTCGCTTTCAAAGTATTGTTCAACTCCTCCTGACCAAAACCTGAATATTAACCGGTTATTCATTAAGGATAGCTTCCAGTCACTGCTTTGCGAGAGCAAAACATATTCAGTATTGGTATCCAACACATACGGATTCAACCACAACGAGATGGTAAATTGGTTGCTGTTTTGAAGGCTGGTAATGCTATCGTATGCCACATACTGGTTTCCGTTAAATTCCATTGCCGTTTTGGTATCGAACCTGGAAGGGATATAAACCGGCGTGGTGTAATAAACTCCCGATCCTGGATTTTCAAGCCCATAATTTACGTAATGGTTATCAAAATCGCAGTCAAAAACCAGTTGCGGCGTAACGGCATCACCCTGGTATTCAAATGCCCCAATATCAGTTCTTTGATAAGTTCCGGTATAAATCCTAGGGTTTCCGGCAAAGTCCACAAGTGGTAAATATAGTTCTACCGTATCCAGGGTGCCGGCATTAATACAATACGAACCGGGAGATACTGACCAGTCTGCCACCGATCCGTCTTGGCCCGACCCTTGTGATGAGGTTGGCATATTAAAGGCAGGATCATTGGTATTTATGTTGTCATGGAAATTGACATTTTGAATTTGAAATTTTGATATTTCACCAATAAAATCAGTAAAGCAGTTATAACTTATATCGGCAAGACTATCACGGTCGAACCACAATCCCAATCCATTACCCGAAAATATATTTCCTTTAATAGCAAACCCGTATGAATCACCAATTGCTATGGGTTCTCCGCTATTATTTGCAAAAGTATTGTAATAAATAAATTGTGTTTTTGAAGTGTTGAAACATGATAATTGGATAGGGCCATCGTTATTGACCACAACATTTTGAACAAATTTTACACTTGAATTATTATTTAAAGCTACTGCCGATCCTGAATATCCTCCGTTGGCATTATTCCCGGAGAACATACTGTTAGTAATCGTAATACTACTATTGTCAAGTGATATTGCACCTCCAATATTCTGGGCTGTATTCCATTTAAAAACACAATGATCGATGTTCACTAAACTGTTATTCAAAATAGTTAATGCACCTCCATCAGGAACCGTGTCGACCGTGGTTCCGTGATAAAAATGGCAATATTCAAAATCACTGGCCATTGCGTAAAATGATTCGGTAAATCTTATACCTCCCCAACCTACAGATTCATTCCCGTCAACAGGTCTGAAAATAATCGGGTTTGATTCGTTACCAACGGCATTAATAAATCCTTGTACTGATATGCTATAATTATCAGTAAATAATACCAAGGTCCCTGCGTTTATCGTTAAGTCACTAATGATTACCACGTTGCCTGAAACAAATACAGTGTCTGCACTCCAGTTGTCAGTGCTGATTGTATCATTGGCAATTTGATTAGTAGCACTGGCATCAAAGGATGCGAATAAAAATAACAGGCTAATAATCGTTCTGAAATAACGGCTATAATTTTTCATGTTGTTGAATTAATTAATTTGTTAAAAGCTCAAGGGCTTATTGGGTTTTGCTACGTATTAAAAATAAGAAAAAAATGGGATAAAAATTGCCTGAAACAAGGTTTTTTGTGGTGATTTTGAGCATGTTAAATAAAAAAATCGATAGAGGCCAGTGGTCACAAGGAATTTATTTTATCTATTATGCAACACCTTTTCCTCATTTTTGTGGTATTTAGATTTTGCTATTTTTGTGACTATCGTAAATTAAAAATTGTTGAAAATGAAAAAACTTGGTATTATTTCTTTAATAATAAGTCTTTTAATGGTAACGCTTCCAAAAGGATGGGCATGTACTAATTTTTTGGTGTCAAAAGGAGCTTCGGCCGATGGTTCCACATTTATAAGCTATGCAGCCGATTCACATGTTTTATTCGGTGAGCTTTATCACTGGCCGGCAGCTGATTATCCCACGGGAGCTATGTTAAAAGTTTATGAATGGGATACAGGCAAATATTTGGGCAACATACCTCAGGTTGCGCATACCTACAATGTGATTGGTAACATGAATGAAAACCAGGTAGCCATTGGTGAAACTACTTATGGAGGGCGCGAGGAACTGGTGGATACTACGGCTGTTGTTGATTATGGCAGTTTAATTTATATTGCTTTACAACGCGCAACGTCGGCACGTGAAGCTATCAAGATTATGGCTGAATTAATGGCTCAGTATGGTTATGCCAGCGAAGGTGAATCGTTCTCAGTGGCTGATCCCAACGAGGCCTGGATTTTTGAAGTGATAGGAAAAGGGGTAAATATGCAGCCCTGGGGAAAAGGTAAAAAAGCAGTAATGGTAAACAATGACCGTGGCTCGGTTTGGGTTGCCCGGATGATTCCTGATGGATACGTGGCTGCTCACGCTAACCAGGCAAGGATTACAACTTTTCCATGGGATAATGATCCGACTTCAATATCATCAAAGAATCTGGATAAGATTTTTGATAAAAACGTAACCACAGTATATGCAAGTGATGTAATGTCGTTTGCCAAAGCTAAAGGATATATTAACGATAAAGTGACCAAAGAGAATTTCAGTTTTTCAGATACTTATAATCCTGTTGGATTCGAAGGAACAAGGTTTTGTGAAATTCGTGTGTGGGCATTTTTTAACGATGTGGCCCAGGGAATGGAAAAGTATTTTGATTATGCCAAAGGAAAAATTGAGCATGATGAGGCTACAGGTTATGCAAGCAACCGTATGCCACTTTGGGTTAAAGCCGATAAAAAAGTTACACCGGCCATTATGATGCATAATATGAGGAATCACCTTGAGGGAACCGAACTGGATATGAGTAAGGATGCCGGTGCAGGTCCTTTTGCATGTCCTTATCGTTGGAGACCTTTAACCTGGGAAGTTGACGGAAAAACATATTGTAACGAGCGCGTGGTGGCTACCCAGCAAACAGGATTTTCATTCGTAGCCCAGATGCGGAGTTGGTTACCTAATGAAATAGGTGGTATTTTCTGGTTTGGTGTCGACGATGCTGCAAATTCCGTTTATACACCTATTTACTCTTCAAGTACCCGTACTCCCGAGTCGTATGCTGTAGGTAATGGCGACATGATGACATTTTCATCAACAGCAGCATTCTGGGTATTTAACCAGGTGGCAAATTTTGCTTATACGCGTTATAATTATATTCATCCTGAAATTGAAGCCAAACAAAAGGCCTATGAATCAAAATACATAGCTTATACATCAGGTGTTGATAAAGCTGCTGAAGAATTGTACAAAACAAATAAAAAACTGGCTGTTAATTTTCTGACTGACTATTCGGTAAATGCTGCTAATGCTTTAGTAAAGGAATGGAGCGATTTTTACAAGTATTTATTCTTAAAATATATGGATGGTAACATCAAAGAAAAGCGCGAAGTTCCGGCAGGATACATTTATGTGAATCCAACTTTGAAACAGCCCGGATATAGCGAATCATGGAAGAAACATGTTGTTGAGGATACCAAAGATAAATTACTGGTTCCTGAAGGGGAGGAGCATTAATTCATCTCTTTTTAACAAAAAGCATGGAACCATGCTGCATATTAAAAATAAAATACTACTTTTGCGGCTCAATTGTACACAATCTCTTTCAGTTGACTTTGAGCCTGATACATTGTGTTCATAATGTTAAAATTTTAAAAGTACTACAATGGATTTAATGAAAGTTGTTGAAAAGGAATTCGCCGCAGAAAACGATTTTGTTGACTTCGGATCGGGTGATACCATTACTGTTCACTATAAAATTCGTGAGGGTAATAAAGAAAGGATACAGCAGTTTAAAGGTACTGTAATTCAGAAAAAAGGTACCGGTATGACAAAAACTTTTACGGGTCGTAAAATGTCTGGTAATGTTGGTGTTGAAAGAATTTTCCCTTTTAATTCCCCATTTATCGATAAAATTGAGGTGAATAAAAGAGGTAAAGTTCGCAGGGCACGTATTTTCTACCTACGTGATCTTACCGGTAAAAAAGCAAGAATTAAAGAGAAAAGATTTAATTAAATACGAAAGGCTCCGAAAGGAGCCTTTTTTGTTTTTAAGCAGTCTTCGTTAATCCATAGTCTTTTCCCAACCTTCATCAAGCAAACCTAACTTAATTGCCAGGTCAATATTTTTCTGATGTCTTTTAACCACAGGAGGATCAATCATTTTTGTTCCTAATGCCACCACTCCCAATCCCTTTTCTTCAGCTTTTTTAGAAGCAAAAACAATTTTTTTTGCTTTTTCAATGTCGTCGGCTTCAGGCGCAAAACCTTTTTTAATTACAGATACCTGTCGTGGATGAATGCATCCCATACCTTCAAAACCAAGTGATTTACTCATTCTGACATTTTCAAGCAGCCCTGCCATATCGCCAACATCTGAAAATACACTGTCGATGGGTTGAATTTTTGCGGCATGGCAGGCGTTAACCATGCGCATACGGGCAAATAATGATTCAGTTCCTGCTTTGGTACGTTTTACTCCCAAATCGGCTGTAAAATCCTCTAAACCAATAGCTAAAGCAACAACTCTTGGCGATGATACGGCAATTTCAAAGGCCATTTCAATACCCAGGGCACTTTCAATTATAGGCTTAAAATAAATGTGATCATCAACCTGATGTTTTTTGATTAAGGCCTCAACTTTTTCTTCAACTTTTTTAATGTATTCAGCGCTTTCAATTTTAGGAATCAATATTACATTGACATTATGGGGGACTATAAAATCAAGATCATTTAAGCCTCTTTCGCCCTGGTTTATCCTTACCATCCGTTCCGATCCGTAAAAATTGCAGGCCCTGAGGGCATTCCGAACCAAATACCTTGCTTCATCTTTCTTTGAAGGAGCAACGGCATCTTCCAGGTCAAGAATAATACCATCAGGTTCATGCAGACCGGCATTTATAAACATGCTTGGAGTGTTACCGGGTAAATATAACCGGCTAAAACGGAACCGTTCTTTTTTGGTTTGGTATTTATTCTCGTTTATCATTTCCGGAAGAAATTCTTTAGGAGAATCAATAAGCGATTTAATGGCAGCTTCAAGCCGGGCCATAATAACCCATGGCAGGGCACCCGAATCAATCATTGTAATTGAAGCATTCTGTATTTCATAATAATTCAGGATTTCGGCAATCAAATTTTTAATGGAATTGCCATACATGCTGGCTACCTTACTTTTAAGGTCTATAGTTATTCCTCCTGAACTGGTAATCTCAAATTCAACCTGGCAGTCGGACCGGGTTTTTTCATCAGCATTTCCTGTGACGGCCATTAATTTATTTTCCATGATACTGAATTTAACAGTTATTGTTTACGCTGTAATCATCAAATATCATAACTGGCTGTTGAATTTCATAGAAAAGCTGTTCTGTTTTTAAGCAGTACAGGAAACAATTTTGGTTGAAGATTACCGGTGATGGATGCTAAAATGTTAAAAACTTGGTTGATTTCTTATTCCAAATAGCCTTCAAGCCTTAACGGAAATGGCTTACCTTAGCAAATCACATAAAAATTACATCATGGCACCTAAGGCAACAATTTTATTGTTTTTTTTGGTTTTATATCATTTTGCATCAGCACAAATCGAAAATTTATTGGTAAAGGGGATCGATAAACAGGTTGAAATAAAATACCAACCCGGTAGCAAAAACAAACTTAATAACGAAATGATTGAAATGGTGGCAAAAGCAAAAGCTTTACCCGTTGATGCCACAGTGTTGACTTATAATGTAAAGGAGCATCAGCGAATCGACAAAAAAAATAATAATCTGCAACTTGAATTGGCCGTGGGTAATTTTGTTTTTCCTGACAGTGTGAGATATCTGAATTTTGATATTAACAGCTTTTTAACACCGGGTTTAATCAATTTTACCTGGGTATGGTCGTACGATAACGATCAGGTTATTGAAACCAATTCCGAGACCGGGCGCGAATTTAAAAACGGTTCCTATCTGTTAAAAAAGTCGGTTCCAAACACCTATGAATCAGGGGCATTTAAACTTTATCTTTCGAAACTTGAATTTGGATTTAATGAATCCGATGTTAGTAAACTGCGCGATTACATGGGCACTGTTGATGCTTATTACGATGCCGATGCACATTTAAACATGATAGAAAAAGGTTTGGACAAAATCAGGAATGATTCTATCGAAATGCTTGAAACCTATAAACAAACCACTATCGATAATATAAAAGTCCTGAACCAGATCAGGGCGCAGCGGTTTTCAAGCAAGCTTAACCTCGATATTTATGATCCCATAAGGTTTAAAACACATTTTGGACAAGTTGAAGTTCGCAACCGCGAAATACGCAAGGATCTCGAAAAAACCCTTGATAATATGCACGTTACTTATTATTTAAAGGGTATGGACTGGCTGAAATGGCACGATATAAACCGGGCAAAAGAATATTTCGAAAAATCACGGGCTGAAAAATCAAGCTACCCACCACCCATTTATGCAATGGCCAAACTTGATTTTGATGATGGAAAGTATGAAGCAGCCATTGATTCCTGCTCGTTAATTTTAAATAAACTTAAACCCGATACCGACACACGGTACAACTCAGTTAAGCTTTCTGAATCTGTTATATATAAATATCTGGCAGATGTTGACAGCCTGATAAACAGAGGTGATTTTATTAAAGCCATGGATAAACTGACGCTTTGCGAAAATTATGCTAACAGTATTCCAGGGGTTAAAAAATTTTCAGAGTTTGACGAGGTTCATGGTAAATTATTTAAAGCTTACTATTTACAGTTGGTTGATGTCACCAATCAGCAAATTAAAGATAAATTGTTGGATGAGGCTCAGTTTAATGTCGATTCGCTGGCTGAATTCAGGCAACTGCACAGTACCGACATTATAAATTCCGACAAGGAAAATCAATTGTTGAAGGATTTATATAGCGCATGGATTGAAGCCGGGAAAACTTATATGCAGAATGAAGTACCCGATTCTTCGTTACATGCTTTTACTCAGGCATCTATCATATGTCATAAGTACGATGTAGTTTATTGCACTGAGGAATTAGACAGTTGCCTGGCCAAGGCCAGAGTTGAAGGATATAATTATATGATAAATACGGCCAAAAACCTGGTTGAGGAGCAGTATGCAGATTCTGCTCTTACTTTATTGGAAAAGGCTGAAATATTCCGATCGCAAAATAATTTGGAAAAATATGCAAATATTGATGAAGTTTATCAAACAGCCCGGCAATTAAAGTACAGCCAACTGGTAAGGAGCGGGGAGGAGGCTTATGAGAAAAACCAATCGCGCGAAGCACTGGCTTTTTATGATGAAGCCCGAAAGATGGAAAAAAATTATAAAGTTGCTACTGATACCAGCCTTAACGGTAAAATAATTTTGGCGGCTCAAAATTACATCAGTTTATTGTGTATTCAGGGCGAAACATTTATTGAAGCTTTGCATGTAGATGATGCCCGGCAAAAGCTAAGTGAAGCCGGGAATGTTTATAATTATTATAATTTGCAGTCGGATAAAACAAGTACACAACTGATTGCATCACTTAAAGAAAAATTGCAGTCGGGAAAATGTGACCAGGTACAGTTTGATTTTAATGTGCAGATAATTGCAGCGCATAAATTTATTGAACAAAAAAAGTTTAAGTATGCATGGCAGGCCTTTGAAAATGCACGTAAACTGCATGAATCAAACGATGACTGCCAAATTGTTGACACTACTCCAAAAGAATTTATTCATGAGGTGAAAATGATGCTGAATTATCAGAAGCAATTGTCGCTGGTGAATGAAGATATTGATAATAAGGAATATACCAATGCGCTCGAAAGTTATTCAAAACTCACCCAATATTATCACGATTCCTGTGCTGTTAATTTTGGAATCCGCCACCAGGAATTTTATCCGTTTATCGCAAATAATCAAAACCTTGGTTTGGTAGATTATGCAGTACAGTATTATGCTGAAGCTGGAAAAACCGATACTTCCCTGATGTTATTAAATGTACTTTGTGATAAAGAATATATTGCATCATGGTCAAAAGAAAGTCAAATTGCGCTAGGCAAGCAATTGGCACTTAGCGATATTGAAGCCGAAATGGACATGGATCCCAAAATAAAGGTAATTGATTATACAAAAGCCAATAAATGGTTTAATTATCTGAAAAAGGCTTATTTGCAGGAATGGAAAAACAGGTAGAAACAGAAGAATATGGATAGATCAAAGCTATATAAAGTATCATTCCTGTTTTTATCTGTATTATTAATACTCGCCTATTATTGTTTTGCATATAAAGGATTTTCCAGCCTGGTTGGTGTTGAATATGCCAGAATATCAAAGATGCTGTTGAGCGGTAAAGTTGATTATTTAAATCATATTGCCTACCGTTGGACAGTTATTTTTCCAACCGCATTAAGTTACCTGTTACTGGGAGTCAATTATTTTTCCACTTCGCTACCCTTTATTATTTACACTATTCTGATTCTTGTTGTAGTCTACTTTTGGGTAAAGCACTTATCCGTATTATCAGTCAGCATCGCTTTAATGTTAACTGTGTTGTGCAATTTTATAGTTTCAAATAGTATCCGAATTGGTCCTGATATTCCTTTAGCCTTTTTTGCAACACTGCTGTTTTACATTTTGTACCTGGTTCGGATCAAATTAAAAAACCACAGAACAATATTGTTTTCATTGTTATACAGTGCCACATTAATGATGGTTTTTATTAGTAAAGGAACTGTTGCCCTGATTTTACCTTACCTGTTTTTCCTTTTTATTGTAGATATTGTTTCAAAGAAATATCTGAGGTTTTGGATGTATTCTACACTATTCCTTATTATTTTCATAATTGGTTACCTGTGTTTTGACTGGTTGCGAACCGGAGATTTTTTTGGCCGTATGGATGCTATTGCCCGGACTCGTTATCTGAATGCATGTAGTTATGGATTACAACCGGTAATTATAGTAATCCGTAGAATTATATACCAGTTTTATTTGTTGATGATTAATAAGGAAATGGCGGTAGGAATTCTGTTTCTGATACCTTTCTTCATCCAATTTCGTCGATTAAGGACTTCATTTTTTGAAAATACCGGCTCATTCATAATTGTTTCAGTTGCAGTATTATGGTTATCAGCAAATTTTATGAGTATTTCGCTGGTGCATTATAATCCAATGTGTCTCGATGCAAGGCATTATTTGTACCTGATTCCGCTAACTGCAATTGCAGTGAGTTTTAAGTATGAACAATTTTTAGAATCCAAAAGGGCGATTCTTCTGTTTATACTGTCCGCCTTTTTATTTACAGTAATGACTTTTTTCACAGCCAAATTACAGGCGGGTTTCTATATCCTGTTAACAGTTTACGGAGTTGGATTATATTTTATTAAAAGAAAAGCCGATAAAAGGATATTTTCAGTGCTTTCTCTTTTCCTGATTTTAATGATTCCATATTTTTACCGTGTTTATGATGCACACAGAATTGATTATAAAACTGAACAACAGAATATTACTCAATTTTTTAAAGGTCTGGATAAGAATTCTGTTATAATATCAGATGTAATTCAAAATGGAATTAATCAGTTTAATCTGGGCTTTGAATATCCTGATCAAATTAATTTGGTTGAATTAAGAAGGTTAGATTCATCGGTAAGTTGTGAAGGAAAAGATATATATTTTATTGATAATAAAAGAACCCAACGATTAAGCAGGATTGCCCAGTTCCAGTTGCCATTGTTTTTTCAGTACAATAATAAGTATAAACATCTTATGCTGACAAACAATAAAGGGCTGTCCATTTATAAAATGGATACGCTTATTTTAAATCCTGAAATTCAACCCGTTTTCGAGTCAGTCAATTATTTTGATTCAGATACCATTCCAAATTGGTATTCAAACCCTGGTTGTTTTGATAGTATTATTGTGTACAGTAAACCTTTTTCAGAGAAGGTTGTGGACACTTCATCCTGTTTTTATATAAACCTGGGTAATTTTCAGTCATGCAATAATTTGCTTTTAAAAGGGCAGGTTGAACTTATTCAATTTGATGAAAGCTCTAATTTTGTGGAAATTTCGGTAACCGGTCCTCGTAATGAAGTAAAGTTTAAAGAATCGATTGATGTTGACAGACGGTTAAGGGCCTATGGTTTTGGATACACATTTTCTTTTCAGGTACTTATTAAAAATGAGTATTTAAGCAGCGATAATTTACTCAAAGTTTATTTTGTGAACCGAGATCATAATGGTATGAATATCGATGATTTTGATATCAAACTTTATGATTTAAACTGAGACAATAATATCTTACCTGAGTGTCAATTCCCTAAAATATTTAAACAACAATTAAGTTAATAGGATCACTCGTAACTTCAGTTACTTTAGTCACTTACCAACTTCCAACCTCTTATTATTCCCACTCAATAGTTGCCGGTGGTTTCGAGCTGATGTCGTAAACAACGCGGTTAATACCTTTTACCTGGTTAATGATTTTATTCGAAACTTTGGCTAAAAATTCATAAGGCAGGTGTACCCAGTCGGCAGTCATTCCATCGGTGGATGCCACGGCACGCAAGGCAAGCACGTTTTCATAAGTTCTTTCATCGCCCATAACACCAACCGAATTGGCGTTTAATAGAATGGATCCGGCCTGCCATACTTTGTCATATAGACCGTCTGATTTTAGGGCTGATATATAAATATCATCCGCTTCCTGCAATATTTTTACACGCTCGGGAGTAATCTCGCCCAAAATTCTAATGGCTAATCCGGGTCCCGGAAAAGGGTGTCTGCCAAGGATCACCGGGTCAATGTGAAGTGATTTTCCAACCCGTCGAACTTCATCCTTAAACAACAAATTCAGTGGTTCAACCACTTTTAAATTCATTTTTTCGGGCAATCCGCCCACATTATGATGCGATTTTATAGTCGCCGAAGGTCCTTTCACCGAAATCGATTCAATAACGTCAGGGTAAATAGTGCCCTGAGCCAGCCATTTTACATCCTGAATTTTGTGGGCTTCGGCATCAAATACTTCAATAAAGTTTTTTCCTATGCTTTTCCGTTTGGCTTCCGGATCAGTAATACCGGCCAGATCATCATAAAACAATTTTGAAGCATCAACCCCAATTACATTCAATCCCATGTGCTTATATGAATCGAGCACCTGGTTAAATTCATTCTTGCGCAACAAACCGTTATCGACGAAAATACAGGTCAGGTTTTTACCAATGGCTTTGTGCAGCAAAACAGCAGCTACTGACGAATCAACACCTCCCGATAAACCTAAAACAACTTTGTCGTTGCCTAACTTATTTTGTAGGTCTTTGATTGTAGTTTCCACAAATGAATCCGGTGTCCAGTCTTGTTTGCATCCGCAAACATCAACAACAAAATTATTTAGCATTACAATACCTTCAGTGCTGTGGTATACTTCAGGATGAAATTGAATTCCAAAAGTTGTTTCGCCTTTTATTTCGTATGCGCCAACCTTAACATCGGCTGTGCTGGCTATAATTTCATAATTTTCGGGCAGTTTTGCAATGGTATCGCCATGGCTCATCCAAACCTGTGAATCATCGCTTACACCGCGGAAAAGTACGTTATCTTTATTTACAAATCCTAAATTTGCCCTTCCGTATTCACGGTGTTTCGAGGGTAAAACTTCACCTCCATAATTGTGCGCTAAAAACTGGGCACCATAACAAACGCCTAAAAGCGGCAGTTTGCCTTTAATTTCAGATAAATCGGGAATTAATGCATTTTCGTCGCGCACTGAAAACGGGCTACCTGAAAGGATTACCCCTTTTATACTGGCATCAAGTTCAAATTTATTATAGGGATGAATTTCACAATAAACATTCAATTCCCTTACGCGTCGCGCAATTAGTTGTGTGTATTGTGAACCAAAGTCGAGGATTAGAATTTTCTCTTGCACAATCGTTATTTTAAAGATGAGATAATTTGCGCAAATATAATTAATTGTATTTATATCACCACTTAATTTCAAACAACTTACCGTCTGTAGCCAATTCAGTGGGTTTGAATATTTCACCTGCCTGTTCAGTTAATATCTCAAGGTTTTTATAGCGGTTTGAAAAATGTCCTAATATTAATTTCCCTGCATTGGCTTTTTGTGCAATTTCTGCAGCCTGCCTGGCGGTGGAATGCCCTGTTGCTTTTGCAAGTTTTTTATCAGCCTCAGCATAGGTGGCTTCATGGTAAAGCAGGTCCACATTTTTTATGTATGGAACAATGGTTGGATTTTTTGCCGAATCAGAAACAAAAGCATACGAACGAAGTTTGTGAGGATCATGGGTCAGTTGGCTGTTTGGAATAATTTCGCCTGTCTCGGAAATATAGTCGTTGCCTTCCTTAATAAATTGCAAATTACGTATCGGAATTTTTAATTCTTTAATTGCCTCACCGCGTAAATTTCGGAGTCTTGGTTTTTCACTTATTAAAAATCCACAGGTCGGAACCCGGTGTCGTAAAGGAAATGATTCCACTTTAACTTTGTCGTCCTCAAAAATTATATTTTTGCCGGAATATTCCAGGGCATGAAATACAATATCGTATTTTATGCCTTTGTCCATGGTTTCAATAAATGCATTTATCAGAGCTTCAAGTTTATATGGGCCGTGTATGTGTAACGGCAATTTTCTGTCGAGCATATTCATGGTCGAAATCAGGCCGAATATGCCAAGAAAATGATCTCCATGGAGGTGGCTGATAAAAATATGATTTATACGCGACGATTTAATTTTGAATCTGCGTAATTGAATTTGTGTCCCCTCTCCGCAATCGATCAAAAAAAACCGCTCAAGTACATTTATTACTTGAGCGGTTGAAAATCTTTCGGGTGTAGGTAAAGCAGAACTACTCCCCAGTATTGTAACAGAAAAAGTCATTAAGCTCCTTCCTTGGTAATAATTTCTTTGGCTTCGTCAACTGAAGTAGTTATATTAAGTACTGTGTCAAGTTGTGAAATTGTAATTAAACGTTCAACAGCAGTTTGAAGACCCGACAGTACAAACGTACCATTTGCATTTTTACATAAACGATTTGCCACCAAAATGGCCGATAATCCTGACGAGTCACAATAACGACAATTACTTAAATCAAGTATTATATTCTTCTCACCATTTCCGGCTATTAATACTAATTCTGACTTAAGTGATGGTGCAATATGAGTATCGAGTTTATCAATCATCACTTGAATCTGAGTATACTGATCTAATTTTTCTATCTTGAATTCCATGAACAGAATATTTTACATGGTTAGTATTTGATTTTTATCAAATATAGTAAAACTATTCTTCATTTATACATAAAAATATTTACTTTTTTATTCGAGAGGTGAATTTTAAAAGGGTATTAATTCCTGGTGCAGCTTCTAAAATATTGTGTCGCAAATTCATCAGATGACTTAATTGTTTAATAATAACACATTAAATAATTGACTATCTATTGGATGCCTTTAAAGCATAAGAATCTATAAAAAATAAAAAACCCCATCAAAATTGCTTTGATGGGGTTAAGTAATATTCTGCGAATTATTTATTCTGCACTTTCAGCAGTATCGGCTGATTCTTTAGCTTCTGGTTCAGTTTCGGCCGGAGCTTCAGCTTTTTTGGCTTTGGCTTTGGTTTCCTCTTTTTTAGCTTCAGCTTTCACTTCACTCTTGGCTTCAGCTTTTTTTGGTTCTTTTTTACTGGTTTTTTCTGAAGATTCCATTTCTGATTTAAGAGCGGCTAATTCAGCGATATCGCCCAAAGTAGTCTTCTCTAAATTATCCACAATTTTCTTTGTCGATTTTTTAGTGGCTTTAGCGGCACTTGCTTTTTTAGCTTTGTCTTCAGCTCTTTGTACATCTTCAAATACACGGGCGTGGCTTACAATAATTTTCTTGGCTTCTTTATTAAATTCAATTACTTTGAATTCTAATTTTTCGTCCAGTTTTGCTTGCGAGCCGTCTTCTTTTGCCAGATGTTTTGGTGTACAGAAACCTTCAACACCATAAGGTAATGAAATTATAGCGCCTTTATCAGCCAGTTCTATAATGGTACCTTCATGTATTGAGTCAACCTGGAACAATGTTTCAAATACATCCCATGGATTTTCTTCCAGTTGTTTGTGACCTAAACGTAAACGACGGTTTTCTTTATCAATTTCTAATACCTGAACTTCAATTTCGGCACCAATTGATGTAAATTCAGCCGGGTGCTTAATTTTCTTGGTCCATGATAGATCAGAAATGTGGATTAAACCGTCAACACCTTCTTCAATTTCTACAAATACACCAAAGTTGGTGAAGTTGCGTACTTTAGCTGTGTGTTTTGAATCAACCGGGTAGGTTTCTTCAATTTTCTCCCATGGATCGGCTTTAAGTTGTTTCATGCCTAATGACATTTTCCTTTCTTCGCGGTCCAGGGTTAAAATAACAGCTTCTACTTCATCATTAACGTTTAAGAACTCATTGGCACTGCGTAAATGCTGGCTCCATGACATTTCTGAAACGTGGATCAAACCTTCAACTCCCGGAGCAATTTCAACAAATGCACCATAATCGGCCATCACAACCACTTTACCTTTTACTTTATCGCCAACTTTTAAGTTTTCATCTAAAGCATCCCATGGGTGAGGAGTAAGTTGTTTTAAACCAAGAGCGATCCGTTTTTTGTCATCGTCAAAATCAAGGATAACAACATTTAGTTTTTGATCCAGTTGAACGATTTCTTCCGGATGAGTGATCCGTCCCCATGAAAGGTCAGTAATGTGAATAAGTCCATCAACACCACCAAGGTCAATAAATACTCCGTATGAAGTAATATTTTTAACAGTTCCTTCAAGAACCTGTCCTTTTTCAAGTTTTGAAATAATATCTTTTTTCTGCTGTTCAAGTTCAGCTTCAATAAGTGCTTTGTGTGAAACAACAACATTTTTGAATTCATGGTTGATTTTAACCACTTTGAATTCCATGGTTTTGCCTACAAAGATATCGTAGTCGCGAATAGGTTTAACATCAATTTGTGAACCAGGAAGGAAGGCCTCAATGCCAAATACGTCCACAATCATACCCCCTTTAGTACGACATTTGATAAAACCTTTAATAATTTCGTCTTGTTCCAGAGCCTGGTTAACTCTGTCCCATGAGCGCAATGCGCGGGCTTTTTTATGAGAAAGTGCTAACTGACCGCTGCGGTCTTCCTGGCTTTCAACATAAACTTCAACTTTATCGCCAACTTTAAGTTCAGGGTTGTAGCGGAATTCGTTCATATTCACTACACCTTCTGATTTGTATCCAATGTTAATTAAAGCTTCACGCTTATTCATTGAAACCACAGTACCATCAATCACTTCATTTTCGCTGATTGAAGATAATGTTTTGTCATACATGGCTTCCATGTCTTTGCGATCGATACCACCATCCATGGAATCATTCTCAAAGGCATCCCAGTCAAAATCTTCAGGTTTTACTTCTTTTCTTTCTGCTTTAACTGCAGGAACTTCTTCAATTTCGTCAACATCCTCTTCTTCTTCATCTTCAATCTCATCTACCTCTTCAGCATCATCCCCATCTAATTCTACTTGCTCTTTAACTTCTTCGTCTTTATCAAAGTCCTGAGCTTCTATTTCTTCGTTGTTTTTCATCTTAAATAAATAAAAATTAATAAGTTAGACATTATGTTTTTTTAAAATGCAGCGCAAAATAACAGTTTTTGTTGCAGATAGCCAAATGTTTTGGTCTGTTTTTTATTAGAAAACAATTTGTTAGGACCTTTTATTAATTAAAATTATGATTCCTAAAAAAATCCCGCTGTCATAGGACTACGGGATCTGTATCGGGTACTTCTTATAAAATTCCAAATTTTCAAAATACATTAATTAAACAAATAACTATTTTTGAAATTTAAAACAACAAACTGTTTGCTAATTTCAATGGGTCAGATACTATTTTTTTGCCTCTTCCCTCGATAACTCGAGCATATCTTCAAGTACTTTGGTAAGATCGTCCTCGTATTTATTTACCATATCTATAGTTAACTGATTAGCAGCAATCCAGAAAGTGTTTCCTTCTTCATCCTTTTTTTTGATAAAAGTTAAGGTTTTAACAGATTTTTTATGGTCAATTTTCACGATTATCTTTTCGTTTGATAACAGGCGTAATGAACTCTTGCCCTGATTTAATGAATTTCCTCCCCTTATTTCTTTAAAATTATCAACTATCTCATCAAAAATGGCCTGGTACGATGAGGGCAAAAATTGCGCTTTCGCTTTGGTCGACCCAATTAATGCGGCAGCGAAAAACAAAATGTAAATCAATTTCTTCATAATTATTTTATTATTAGTTTGTGTTAAATTATAATTTTTCCATCGGATAAAAATGTTAAAATTACAAAATAAAAATAGAGCGATTGGAATTTTTAAAGCACTAATTCTTATTATTTTTATTGTAATTTAGCGGCCTGATTATAGAATGAACTTAAAAAAAATCGAAATTAATATAGTTGGCTTTTATATTACTGATTTAGGTGGAATTTCAGTATAGAAGCTGCATTGCGAAAATTTAGGCAACGAACTATGAAGAGAATTTTAGTGACTGGTGGAGCCGGATTTGCAGGCTCTCATCTTTGTGAAAGGTTACTTAAGGAAGGTAACCAGGTTATTTGTCTCGATAATTATTTTACGGGCGATAAGAGAAATATTGTGCACTTGATGGACAGCCACTATTTTGAATTGGTGCGTCATGACGTAACCGTGCCTTACTATGCTGAAGTGGATCAGATTTATAATCTGGCATGTCCGGCTTCGCCAATTCATTATCAGTATAATCCTATTAAAACCACCAAAACCTCGGTGATGGGGGCTATTAATATGTTGGGTCTGGCAAAGCGTGTGCATGCAAGAGTTTTACAAGCCTCAACCAGTGAAGTATATGGCGATCCTGAAGTGCATCCGCAAACTGAAAGTTATTGGGGGCATGTAAATCCCATTGGTATTCGTTCGTGTTACGATGAAGGCAAACGTTGTGCTGAAACGCTTTTTATGGATTACCATATTCAAAATAAAGTTGATATCAAGATTATCCGCATTTTTAATACTTATGGGCCGCGAATGCATCCAAACGATGGGAGGGTGGTTTCTAATTTTATAATTCAGGCTTTGCAGAACAAAGATATTACGGTTTATGGTGATGGTTCGCAAACCCGTAGTTTTCAGTATGTTGATGACCTGGTTGAAGGTATGATACGAATGATGAATGTAGATAATTTCATTGGTCCGGTAAATATTGGTAATCCGGTTGAATTTACTATATTGGAGCTTGCTGAATTGGTAATACAACTAACTAATTCTAAATCGAAAATTGAGAATCTTCCCATGCCACAGGATGACCCAACGCAAAGAAAACCCGATATTTCAATGGCAATGGAAAGATTGCAGGGTTGGCAACCTAAAATCCCGCTAAGGGATGGTTTGATAAAAACAATTGATTATTTTGAAAATTTATTAAGAACAAGCCACAAATAATTTTTGTCATAACACTATAGAGTTTAACATGAATGTAATAAGAACTAATATTGAAGGCCTTTTAATTATTGAACCAAAGGTTTTTGGAGATGATCGGGGATATTTTTTTGAAACTTATCAGAATGATCGATATAAACAATTCGGAATTGAAGCCGATTTTATTCAGGATAATGAAGCTTTTTCAACTTATGGTGTAGTCAGGGGATTACACTACCAATTAGGACCTTATAGCCAGGCAAAACTGGTTCGTGTAATAAAAGGCAAAGTACTGGATGTGGCTGTCGATTTACGCCGAAAATCGCCTACTTATGGTGAATATATGGCTGTGGAACTTAGTGGGGAAAATAAAAAACAATTTTTTGTACCTCGTGGTTTTGCTCATGGATATTCAGTTTTATCAGAATCAGCCATCTTTTCATATAAATGTGATAATGTTTATAATGTGGAAAGTGAGAGAGGAATTAATTTAAATGATCCCAAATTGAATATTGAATGGAAAATACCTTTAGAGAAGCAGATAATTTCATCGAAAGATAAAATATTACCGGACCTTGAAAATGCCGAAATAAATTTTAGATATGGGAAAACCAATTAAAATATTAGTAACGGGTGCCAACGGACAGTTAGGAAATGAAATAAAAGCGTTGTCAGCAGAGTATCCTGATTATCAATTTATTTTTACCGATGTTGATACCCTGAATATTACCATTTCGGGCGAAGCTGAGAAATTTGTTGAAGAAAATCCTGTTGACTTTATTATCAATTGTGCCGCTTATACAGCGGTTGATAAAGCTGAGGAGGATCGTGACAATGCTTTTTTAGTTAATACTGTTGCTGTTGATTACCTGGTTGATGCCGCCAAAAAATCTGATGCCTGTTTAATTCATATCTCTACGGATTATGTTTTTGACGGGGCTAAAAATGTCCCCTATGATGAGGAGGACCCCACTTTTCCTGAATCGTTATATGGCGATACTAAAAATGAAGGAGAAAAACTGGTTTTGTATGGTGATATTAATGCATTAATTATCAGGACATCGTGGTTGTATTCAACCTACGGCAACAACTTTGTTAAAACGATGCTGCAACTAGGTATTGAGCGCGATGAAATTAATATAGTTTACGACCAGATTGGTTCTCCAACTTATGCGCATGATCTGGCCTTTGCAATTTTGGAAATTGTAGGCAAACTTGAGTTGAGTGAAGATGATTCAGTTCAGGAAATCTATCATTTTACCAATGAAGGAGTGACAAGCTGGTACGATTTTGCCAAGGAGATTTTCCGTTATAAAAAAATTGATTGCCGGGTAAATCCCATAAGTACCAGTCAATATCCAACTCTTGCAAAACGTCCCCCGTTTTCAGTTTTGAAAAAAGATAAAATTAAAGCTGATTTTGACCTGGTAATCCCCCATTGGGTGGATAGTTTGCATATTATGATAGATAAATTGGATAAGGAATAATTTTAAGTACAGAAAGCTAAATATATTAAAAAGATGCAGCCTGATTTATTAAGTGAAGTTAAAGCCAAAGCGCAACAATGGCTCAGTAGTAATTTTGATGAGGAAACCAGGAAACAGGTAAAATATTTGCTTGAAAATGATGAAGCCGAATTGGTAGAGTCTTTTTACAGGAGCCTTGAATTTGGTACCGGTGGACTTAGGGGAATTATGGGCGTTGGTACCAACAGGATGAATATTTATACTGTGGGTATGGCTACACAAGGATTGTGTAACTATTTATTAAAGCAATTTCCCGATGAGGAAATAAGCATGGCATTTGCCCATGACAGCAGGAACAACGGAAGACTGTTTTGCGAAACAGCAGCCCAAATCTGTATCGCCAACGGTATTAAAGTTTATCTTTTTGATGCTTTGCGTCCAACTCCTGAATTGTCTTTTGCCATCCGTCATTTGGGTTGTAAAAGTGGGGTAGTGGTAACGGCATCGCATAATCCCAAAGAGTATAACGGATATAAAGTGTATTGGGAAGATGGTGGACAGATTATTGACCCTCATGATAAAAATATTATTGACGAGGTTCAGAAAATTGAATCAATTGACGAGGTAAAATGGGATGGCAATAAAAATGAAATATTTATTATTGGCGATGAAGTTGATGCCGTATACATTGATGCTGTTAAAGGTTTAAGCCTTTCGCCTGAAGTAATAAGCCGACAAAAAAATTTAAAAATCGTTTATACACCCATTCATGGCACAGGTGTAAAACTGGTACCTATGGCATTGAAAGCAGTGGGTTTCGAAAATATAATCCATGTGGATGAACAGGATATTTCCGATGGAAATTTTCCAACTGTAAAATCGCCGAATCCGGAAGAATCTGCAGCTTTGAATATGGCTATTGAAAAAGCCAAACAAACTCAGGCCGATATAGTCATGGCAACAGACCCTGATGCCGACCGGGTTGGTATTGCAGTTAGAAACAGTTCGGGAGAGTTTGAGTTATTAAATGGAAATCAAACCGGGACATTCTTAATCAATTATTTGATTACCCAATGGAAAGAAAATGGTTTACTTAATGGAAAGGAATATATCGTTAAAACCATTGTTACTACCGAATTAATAGCTGAAATGGCAAAAGTCGGTAAAATTGATTATTATGATGTATTAACTGGTTTTAAATACATTGCCAATGTAATTAAGAACAATGAGGGTACACGTAAATTTATTGGAGGAGGCGAGGAAAGCTATGGTTACCTGGCCGGGGAATTTGTACGTGATAAGGATGCTGTAATATCATGTATGTTGATTGCTGAAGCTGCTGCCTGGGCTGCTGATCAAAATAAATCGGTTTTCGATATTTTGGCCGATATTTATATGAAGCATGGGTTTTACAGGGAAAAGCTGGTAAACCTTGTCCGAAAAGGAAAATCAGGTGCTGAGGAAATTCAGAAAATGATGGAAAATTTTAGAAATGATCCGCCGGTTACTATTAATGGTGAAGCTATTATTCGTATTAAGGATTATTTATCACGTATCGAAGTTGATTTACTAACCAGTGGCCGTCGTGAAATTTTGTTGCCAAAATCTAATGTACTTCAGTTTTTTACCGCTGACGGATCTAAAATTTCGGTTCGTCCGTCGGGGACCGAACCTAAAATAAAGTTTTATATTAGCACAAAGGCACCGTTAAAAGATAAGTCTGACTACAAAAAAGTAGAACTTGAACTTGAAAACAGAATTGATGCTATTTGTAAAGACTTGGGAATCTAAAGAATATAAATATTGCTTAGTATTAGACCGTTGATATTTCAACGGTTTTTTTATGGTTGTAAATTACAGTTAAATTGAAAAATGAAGATTTTTATTATTTTTGAACTTAATCGTTATAATAAACTTGTATTTGGATGGGAATTCCCGTTAAAAGCAATTTTTTAAAGAAATTTGATTTCAGAATCAATCTTTTTTATAAATAAGCTTAGAGAATTTATATTAATTGCAAAACCAGAAAATAATAAACCTATGAAAACAATTATTCAGTTATTTGAGGGGAATGTTCAAAAGTTTCCGGGTAATGCCTTATTAAGGGAGAAAACTTCCGATAAATTCGAAGTTACTACCTATAGTGAAGCAAAAAGTAATATTGAAAATTATGCTGCCGGTTTGCTGAGCTTAGGTATTAAAAAAGGTGACAGGCTGGCCCTTTTATCTGAAGGGAGAAATGATTGGGTTTATAGTGAATTAGCAGTTTTATACACAGGGGCAATCAATGTTCCACTGTCGATTAAACTCGAACCAGCTGAGTTAAAATTCAGGCTCGATCATTCGGGTACCCGTATGATTATTGTTTCGAAAGGTCAGGCTGAAAAAGTTGAACAAATAAAGCAGGAGTTGCCTGATTTGGAAAGAATTGTTTACCTGGATGGAAAGCCCGGATCAGAAGGAAATGATTTATCCTGGTCGGAATTATTTGAATTAGGTAAAGAATATAATGCAAATAATCCTGAGGCGCTTAACCAGTCGAAACAAAACATAACGGGTGACGATTATGCCAATATTACTTATACATCGGGTACAACAGCCGACCCAAAAGGTATTATTCTGTCGCACCGTAATTATACAGCTAATGTTGAACAGGCTCTGACGTTGATGACAATACCCGATAATTTTAAAACTTTATTAATTTTACCGCTTGACCATTGTTTTGCACACGTTGCCGGTATATACAGTTTTATCGCCAATGGTGCCAGCATGGCATTTGTACAATTGGGTGATACTCCAATGCAGACCTTGAAAAATATTCCACAAAATATTAAAGAGGTAAAACCTGATTTATTACTTAGTGTTCCGGCCTTAGCCAAAAATTTCAAAAAGAATATCGAAAAAGGAATTGCAGACAAAGGCAAATTCACTGAGGGTTTATTCAATTATGCTTTAAAAGTTGCCTTTAAATATAATAAGGAGGGATTTAATAAGGGAAGGGGCCTGAATGCACTTCGGGGGCCATTGGTTAAATTGTTCGATAAAATTTTATTTAGCAAGGTACGCGAAGTTTTCGGTGGCGACCTGAAGTTTTTTATTGGTGGTGGGGCATTACTCGATATTGAACTACAACGCTTCTTTTATGCAATTGGCATACCGATGATGCAGGGCTATGGATTATCAGAAGCCACCCCGGTTATTTCATCAAATTCACTGGACCGGCATAAACTGGGTTCGAGTGGTTACCTTGTTACACCGCTCAATTTGAAGATTTGTGATGAAGATGGAAACGAATTACCGATAGGTGAGAAAGGAGAAATTGTTATTCAGGGCGAGAACGTTATGAAAGGCTATTGGAGAAATGAATCGGCAACCAATGAAACCATTAAGGACGGCTGGTTGCATACGGGTGACCTGGGATATATGGATAAAGACGGGTATTTATATGTGCTTGGACGTTTTAAAAGCTTACTGATCAGTTCTGACGGTGAAAAATACTCACCTGAATCTATTGAAGAAATGCTCGTTTCAAAATCACTACTTATCGATCAGGTGATGTTACACAATAACCAGGATCCATACACTATTGGACTCATGGTAACCAATAACGAAGCGATAAAAAGGCTTCTTAATGAAAAGGGCATTAATTTAAATTCTGATAATGGAAAAATTGAAGCCCTAAAATTGATACAGGAAGAAATAAATCAGTTTAAAAAAGGAGGTAAATTCGCAGGGGAATTCCCTGAACGATGGTTGCCTGCTGCCGTGGGCATTGTTGAAGAGCCATTCACCGAGCAGAATAAAATGATTAACAGTACCCTAAAAATGGTACGCGGAAAAATTACTGATACTTATAGAGAGAAAATCGGCTTTTTGTATACTCCTGAAGCAAAGAATATTACAAACGATATTAATCGTAAGGCTCTGGATAAAATGCTTGAAAATTGAACGATTAATATATAGAAGGAGTTTATAAGCAGGTGAAAGCCTGCTTTTTTTATTCTCCAAAATAACCCAGATCGATATTCACCGCTTCGGCAAAACTGGTCAGATCATTATTGGCACCTTCACGGAAATTGTTATTTACTCTTTTTATCATAGAGATAATATTTTTAAACAACTCCGGATTGTTCTTTTCAAAATAAAATGTGTATACTCCGGTTTCCTGAAGAGCTTGCGTAAATTCGGTCTTATCTCCGTCAATCAGTGATTCAAGTTTTTGTTCCTGTTCAGATATAAATTGGTTAAACATTTCAACTACTTCTTTCCCTTTACGGCTAAGTGAGTAGTAACCAAAGGTTTTTAAAAGAGGTAAACCGGTAACATAACCTTCAACATGCAAAGGTCCGTAGATTTTTTCTGTGATAAAACCACTGGGCATACTAAACCTTCGAAGCACAAAATTAGTAAGCGATTTTGGCTGTAATAAATCAACCTCCTCAAATGGAACTAAAAAATTCTTTTCATGGGGTTCGGGTTCATAACCCTCAAATTTTTCACCCTTTACAAACTTGAAATATTTTTGGGTTTTTTTTGAACGCTCGGTTGGATAAATATTCAATTTGGTCATATTCAACACCCGCTTTAATGTTAAATCTCTCAAAATAATACTAAGTGCATCCTCAATGTGCATCTTTGAGGGATTGTGTAAAAACATTACCTGTACAGGGTTGAGATCAGTACTGAACATGATTACAAATTTTATATTGTCAAATGTAATAACACAAGTTAACTAAAAAAAATATGCTAATACTTAATTTCACCTCTAAGATAAAAAAAAAGCTAATGTGTTACATAATATAGTCTGTTATTTACCTTATTACATCCAACCGTATTATTAGTTTATATCTTTGCCTAAACTCGCAAAGTAAGTTTTTTATTTCGTTTTACCATGGCTAATAATTTTACAGTTAATTCAATTGGCAGAGAAGTTCCCCTGACCATAAACGGTGAACCGGTTGTACCTTATTTAGGTGTTGGAAAGTACAAACCCATAGGATCAAAACACGCTCCGGCAATTCCAAGTTGTGCGGATTATACGTCTGATGGAAATAAAATGGTGGATAGTTTGAAAGAAGCTTTGATTAAAGCAGGACTAAAAGACGGGATGACCATATCGACCCATCACCATTTTCGAAATGGTGATTTACTGGCCAATATGGTTTTTGATTTGGCTAAGGAGTTAGGAGTAAGGAATTTACGATGGTTCCCCTCGGCATCATTTCCTTGTCACGATCATTTAATTCCGTATTTGGAAGACGGCACCATTAGTCATATCGAAGGGAGTATGAATGGCGCGCTTGGAAGATTTTGTTCTGAGGGTAAAATGAAACAAACTGCCGTACTACGTTCGCATGGTGGCAGGTACCAGGCTGTTCAGGATGGAGAAGTTAAAATTGATATTGCCGTAATTGGAGCAGGATGTGCTGACCCGTTTGGAAATGCTAATGGCTTGAATGGTCAATCTGCCAGCGGTTTGCTGGGTTTCGCCCTGGCTGATTCACAGTATGCAAACAAAGTAATAGTGGTTACTGATAATCTGGTTCCCTTTCCCTGTGTACCCTGGCAAATACAGGGAAACTATGTGGATTTTATGGTGAAGATTGATAAAGTCGGAATACCTGAAAAAATTGTATCGGGAACTACCGAGGTAACTAAAAGTCCTGATCGGTTATTAATAGCAGAGCTAACAGCTAAATTTTGCGATGAGGCCGGTTTAATTTATGACGGGTTCTCTTTTCAGGCTGGTGCCGGAGGTACTGCGCTTTCCATTGGTAACTTTTTTGCAGACATTTTACGCGAACGCGGCATAAAAGCCCGATTTGCCCGTGGTGGTAGTAATAAATATCTCGTCGATGCCCTTGAAGAAGGTTTGATTGAATATATTCTGGATGGTCAGACTTTTGATTTGGAAGGAGTTCGTTCAATGCGTGACAATGCAAACCACGTTTGGACCAGTCCGTTTACCAGCTATAATTATCATGGAAAAGGGAATTTTGCCGGTATGGTGGATATTGCCATACTTGGTGCAACTGAGGTGGATATTAATTTTAATGCAAATGTAGTAACGCATTCCGATGGATACCTGCTTCATGGAATAGGAGGCTGGCAAAACTGCCTGTTCTCGAAAACTGTAATTCTGCCAATTCCTCTGTTCCGCGACAGGATTCCTGTTATCAAAGAAGAGGTCACTACCATTTGTGGCCCTGGTGAATTAATTGATGTAATTGTTACCGAGCGTGGAATTGCAATTAATCCCTTACGTAAGGATTTAATCGATAAAATGAAAAACTCCAAATTACCGGTAAAAACCATAGTTGAATTAAAAGCCGAAGCCGATGCTATTTGTGGTGTGCCTGAAAGACCACAATTATCCGACGAAATTGTTGCGGCTATTAAATGGGTGGATGGGACAGTTATTGATGTGGTTAGAAAGGTGATAAAATAGTATTTTAATTTAGTGGAAAATCTTTCATAAAAAAACCGCTTATGCGGTTTTTTTAGTTAGTATACAGGAATCGTTTAATACTTTTCTTTGGAGTTTTAATAAATTCTTCATCCTGAATTTCAACCCTGGCGATATTCATATAATTGGGCATCTCCTGGTTAATCAGTTTTTGCCCTTTTTCGAATTCAGCAAGAACTTTTTCCTTATCTAATCCGTCCTGACCGGCCTTTTCATAATCGGGCACAATCAAAGCGTGCAAACGGCCTTGCTTTTCAACCACAAGCGATTCAACTACATAAGGCATATTATTTATACGGGCTTCAATTTCCTCAGGATAGATGTTCTGACCTGAGGCTCCCAAAATCATATTTTTACTGCGTCCTTTAATTGAAATGTACCCGTTTCTGTCCATAACCCCAAGGTCACCGGTTTTAAGCCATCCTTCTTCATCAATAGCTTCATCTGTAGCCTTAGCATTTTTGTAATAACCTTGCATTACCTGCGGACCTTTTACCATAATTTCACCTTCAATATTTTCAGGATCAGGCGAGTCAATTTTAACGATACATTGCCGTATGGGATAACCACAACTGAATTTTTTAGCTTTATCCCACGGGGCATAGCTGATTATTGGGGCGCATTCCGTCATGCCATAACCAATAGTATATCGGAAACCTATCTTTTTTAAAAAACTGTCTACTTCTTTGTTCAAAGCAGCTCCACCAATTATTACCTCAATAAAATTATTTCCGAATGCTTCTTCAAGTTGTTTTTTAACCTTATTATAAACTACTTTCTTTAAAAGTGGAATGCCCAGAAATATTTTAGGCATGCCTTTGCTAATAGCAGGTTTTACCTTGCTTTTATAAACTTTTTCAATAATTAGCGGAACCAGTACAACTAACCTAGGTTTGACTTCCTTAAACGCCTGAAGTATAATTTGTGGTGATGGAATTTTGCCTAAAAAGGTGACATGGCAACCCATCGAAAACTCAACTAATAGCTCAAAAGCCAGTCCATAAGCATGGGCGAGAGGCAAAAACGACACGATAGGGTCTTTGGGTTTTAAATCGATAACATCGTATCCAAATTCCATATTGGTGGCAAAATTACCGTGAGTGAGCATTACGCCTTTTGATAATCCTGAAGTACCTGAAGTGTATGATATAGATGCAAGAATATCATGATCAAAATGATTAAGAGTAAAGGTGTTGGGTGATAATTCTATTTGCGATTGTTGTACTTTGTCAAAAACGGGTTTTACTGATTTGTCGCTGGCAAAAAGGATGTTGAAAGTATCCAGCGAAATAAATGCTCTTATTTTGGGAAATTTACTGACATCAAGTTTATCAAAAATATAATCGGAAATAAACATAAGTACCGATTCCGAATGATTTACGGTATTTTCAATATCTCCGGGAGGAAAATCCTGTAAAAGTGGAACGGAAACGGCACCATAGCTAATTGTACTTATAAAGGTAATTGCCCATTTTGAATTATTTTTTCCTATCTGTGCAATTTTATCACCTTTGTTAATACCCAATTTTTCGAATGATTGATGCAGTTTTTTTATCGCAACAGCTACTTCGTTATAGGTCATTGAACCTTCCTGATAATCAGTAAAGGCTGTATAATCCCAATGCTTTTTTACACTGTTTTCCAAATATTCAACAAACTTCAGCATACTCTTTTTAAATTGAATCAAATTAAGCTTAGATTACCCCCATATTAACCGCAAAATTATAATTTTCGGTTAAATAATCGGTAATTTAATATTTTAAAACAATTAACAATTACGTATTTAATAAGTTTTATAACAGCAATTTAAACGCATATTAAAAAAAAAGTAATCCGATTTATTATTACAAGTCTGCTGTTTAAATGCAGAGTCAATTTTACGGATGTATTATTTGTTTCTGAATATTAGAGATATGAATTAAGTAGTTAACTTTACCTGCATTAATTACAGATTCATGCTTGAATAATATGAAAATAAATTATTAACTGATGAAGATTATAGCTGAAGCGGGAGCTACAAAAATAAACTGGGCATTGATTCACGAGAAAGGTATTATTGAATTTAATACCTCGGGGTACAATCCCAATATTGCTGATGCAAATTACCTAAGGCAGTTGCTTATTTCAGGTTTCCCGGATGGCTTTAAACCGGCTGATGTATCCGAAATATTATATTTTGGCACAGGATGCGGTTCCGAAACAGGTAAACAAAGGGTAAAACAGGCTCTTGGCACTTTTTTCAATAATAGTATGGAAATAAAGATTATGACTGATTTGGAAGGAGCAGCAATAGCTGTATTTGGTGATTCACAGGGTATAATCGGGATAATTGGTACGGGTGCTAATGCTGGTTATTATAACGGGACAACAATCGAGAGTAATACTCCCTCATTGGGCTATTTGTTAGGGGATGAGGGAAGCGGGGCCTTTATGGGTAAAGAACTGATTAAACGGATTGTAAGGGAAGAACTTCCGGCTGAATTAAGGCAGAGGTTTTTTAATACTTATGGTGTTTCGCCATCGGAGCTTATTTTAAAAGTTTATAGTTCAGCGCAACCCAGCAGATATTTGGCTTCGTTTGTACCATTTATTACCGGGAATATAAACGAAGATAGTTTGGAGATTTTAGTCCTGGAATCATTCGAAATATATGTTGAGAAATATTTGAAACCGTTAATAAAAATTTATTCAAACAGTACTATTAAAATGATTGGTGGTGTTGTTAATGCATTAAACAAACAATTTATGGATGTTATGATATCGAACAGGATGAGTGGAGTTGTTATAATTGAATCGCCGTTTCGGCTTTTACTTTCAAGGTTTTAATTCTGCCATAAATTGGTAGTGAATACATAAAGTTCTGTTCAATACTCATCGGATGACTCATTTATAAATCAGCAACTTAGTTATCCAATGAGTTTTTAGGTTACATAAAGAAACCTTATGCTAGTCTTTTTCCATTGATGATAATAACTCGTTCACCTCGTCTTTAGTGTCAGTCAGTTTCTTTTTGCACTCACGCAAAAGTTGAGATACTTTTTTTACTTTATCAGACAATTCATCCACGCTAAGTTTTTCGTTTTCAATCTCTTCGATAATCGATTCGATTTCGGCTACGGCCTTTTCGTATGAAAATTTTACTGGCATTATTATTCTATTTAAATAGCAATAAATGTAGTATTAAAAATCAATCCGGCCAAACCTGAAATTGTTCTTTAACTACCGGTATTTTAAGATCATAATCTTGATTTTATGTTAAATAATTTGATGTTTTTGATAGATAACTTATCAATAAGAATGTGCATAAAACCGTTATTTATCAATAAACATGTGCAAAAAAACATGATAAAACTGAATTAATTAATCATATTCTAAAAAACCACCATCGAATTCTAAAAGGCCATCAAAAGTGTGGCATAAAACTTTATTATTGAACTTATATTTATTAACTTACAAGTAAATGGGAACCAATTTCTAAAGAAATTTTGCACTGATTACTACGTCATTTGACCAATTTGAAAATTATTAAACTATTGAGTTATGAAAACAAGTCTATTCCTTGAAAAGGCAGCCATGTTCATTTTGATATTATTTGGAATTATTCAAATAGCAGGGGCTCAAAATGTAACTATAACCGATGATGATACGCATGAAGCCAATGTGGCTGCCATGTTGGATGTTTATTCAACCAATAAAGGGTTGCTGGTACCACGGGTGGCCCTGGTAAGTGCTACTGATCCAATATCAGTGACAAAACCGGATGGATTATTAGTTTGGAACACTCAGCCCGGAACCTATGCAGTTGGATACTATTACTGGAACGGGACAGATTGGAGTCCGGTTGGAGCCGGTGTTGGGAATGGCTTAACCTTTTCAGGTTCAAAAATTGAATTTGGTGGAACCCTGGAAAAGGCTACAACTTTAAATACCGGTGGAAATCCATTGACCATTGGAGTAAATGGTTCAGGGACGATGTCCATCAATTTAGCCAGTACCGGTGATTTTACCATTTATGATAACGGAAGTTCAAGTTCGTGCTTTACATTTCAGGACAATGGAAATGTGGGAATTGGATTAACCTCTCCATTACACACATTGCATATAAATCACAGTACAATTAATACAGCGGGAAATGATGGTACTTATATTGATGTCCAAAATAGTTATAATACAAGTTATGTACAAACCGGTATTCGGTTTGCCAATTACCCTACAGTTTCAAGTGCATATTTTAGAGCAGGTTTATTTTATAGAAGAACAAACCTCCCGGCTTACACCGATGGTGATTTATATTTGGCCAATAATTCCGGTGCTGCTGTTGATTACTCTGATGCGGCCTTAATTGTAAAACCTGATCAAAAAATCGGAATAGGTACCAGCTCACCGGGAGCTCTTTTGCAGGTTGCTGGTGATCTAATGCTATCAACCGGGTCTGCAGTCAATGAATTTTCAACCGATGGTACACTCGGTGGTAAAACCCCGAGCGATAATGCGGTACCAACTGAAAAGGCCCTAAAAACCTATATAGATAACAATGCCGGAGCAGGTTTTACAGGAACCGGTTCTGTAAATTATATCCCCAAATGGACCAGTAGTTCAGCACTGGGGAGTTCAATTTTATATCAGAATTCAAATAAAATTGGTATTGGAACTAAAAGTCCGACTTCTAAATTGGTTGTTTATGGTGATGCCGGTATTTCAGAAGATAGTGCAATTTTTGAAGTTAAAAATAATTCGGGTCAAACGGTTTTTGCTGTTTACCCTAAAGGAGTAAGAATCAATGTAGATTATTCTACTGTTGCAAAAGGTGTAGGAAGTCATGGCGGGTTTGCCGTGGGTGGTTTTGGAACCAAGGGATCAGTGGATGGACAGGACTATTTTCATGTAACTGCAGATAGTGTGCGGGTATACTTTGACGAAACCTCAAAGGCTGTTCATGGGGGATTTGCTGTAGGAGGTTATGGTACAAAAGGAATAAACAGTACAATGTCCATTGAACCGGAGAACTATTTCATTGGTCATAGTGCCGGAAAGAAAACAACGGGTGGATTTAATAGTTTCTTTGGCTATTATGCAGGAAGTTCAAATACCACTGGTAGTATGAATATTTTTATCGGTCACTATGCCGGTTTAAGTAACGTAGGAGGGAGTTCTAATGTCGCAATTGGTCCATTGGCAGCATGGTATCATCAATCAGGTGATAATAATGTCTGTATAGGGCTTGGGGCCGGAGCCTATAATAGAACTGGTGTTTCTAATATTTTTATTGGAAATTATGCCGGAGTCGGAAATTCCACAACAAGTTCAGGAAGTAACAATACAGTATTAGGGGTTTATGCCGGAAATGCTATAACTACAGGAAATCACAACTGTTTAATCGGTTATAATGCGGGTTATAACCTTGAAACCGGATCGAGTAATGTTGCCATAGGTGACAGTGCCGGTTACCAGATGGCTTCAGGCATAATGAATGTTTTTGTAGGATCAGGTACCGGTGTAAATACTTCAACATCAAGTTATAGCACTTATCTTGGATATGGTGCTGGTGTATCCATGAATGGATATTCAAATTCATTTGTAGGTTACAGATCGGGTGGGGGATACATTTATGCTACCCCAGGTACTGGCGGTTATAATACGGCAATGGGTAGTTACAGTCTTTGGAGGTTAACCACGGGAAGCCACAACGTCTGTGTGGGAAATTACGCAGGAAATTACATTACAACTACCTCCAATAATACATTTTTGGGATACTATGCCGGTAGTGGGTACAGTGATAAAATAAGTCGGATTAGTCAATCGGGTAATACCGGTTCCGGTAACGTATTTATTGGGTATAAAGCTGGTACCGGGGAGCCTTTTAATGTCATGTCAGATAAACTGGTAATTCATAATGATCATGCAGCTACGGTAAACGATGTATTAATCTATGGCGATTTTAGCAGCAAACAACTCCAATTTAATGCAAATGTCGGAGTAGGTTATGGATCATATTCCTCTTATGGATTGGTAGTAAAGGGTGGAACAACAAATTCTTTGAGAGTTTATTCAAATGGTCAGTCTTATGTTATGTATGTTGGTGGAAATAGTCAAATTGCAGGAACCTGGAGTTCAACTTCTGATTTTAGATTAAAGAAAAATATTGCACCTATAAATAGTGCTCTTGAAAAAGTAAAAGAATTGAATGGTGTTACATTTAATTGGAAATCTGAGGATGAACTGCGTGAAGTTTATAATGGAATTTCTACAGGAGATACTGATCCTGAAGAATTGAATAATCGCGTAAAGATGTCAGAGGATAAGCAGGTTGGAGTGATAGCACAAGATGTTGAAAAAGTATTACCTGAATTGGTTAAGACTGATGAGTATGGAATTAAATCAGTAAATTATGATGGATTAATCCCGGTCTTAATCCAGGCAATTAAAGAACAGCAACAACAAATTGAACTTCAAAGCAAAGAAATTGAAAAGTTAAAGGCATTAACGCCTAAATCATCTGTAACGGAATAAGTTTACGGTTTTACTATGTAAAAAACAGGTTATAAACTATTAAACTTAAGCCAGATGAAAAAGCGAATATTAATCATACTAATAACCCTGATAAGTACAACCGTTTGGGGGCAATATGGTACCGGTATCAGGAATCATGGAGCTAAAGTGGTAGTTGATCAGGGGGCTACCATAAAAATCAGCGGTTCAAATGCCGATTTTACCAATTATCAGGATGGTAAAGTTGATCTGGATGGCACCATAGATATTAAAGGCAACTGGTACAATAAGTCGGGCAATGACTCATTGTTTATCAATTTAAACAATGTAGGCAGTGTCAAATTTTCTGGTAATTCTGCCCAATTTATTGGAGGTACAAATTACACCGAATTTGAAAATTTATATCTGAACAATTCATCGGGTGTTACTCTGGGATATTTTACCAGGGTGGATAGCATACTGTCACTTACCAGTACTATACTTGACCTCGATCAGTTCGATTTAAGGATGGGATCCATAAATAATTTAACCGGATCGTTCGGAGTAAATAATATGATTATTACCAGCAATGGCGGTAGTTTTCAATTTAAACCAAGGCTGGCATCCTATATGACAATTCCTTTGGGAGATAATTCGGGCACGAACGAATATTCCCGTCTTTATTTTTACCTGTACAGTTCTACAATACTTGGCCCAAATGCCTATATTTCAACCAGTGTGGCAAATAGCAAGCATCCAAATAATGCAAGCACAACCAATTACCTCAATCGGTACTGGACAATGAATACTTATGATGTAACAAATTTGTATTCAAATGTATATGCTTACTATTCTGTTGGTGATGTTTCAGGAACTGAATCGGCATTAACAGCAGGCGAGTATGTTGATCCCTATTGGAAACAGATTAACAATTATGTTTATACCGGATCGCATTATACCCGGTTTTTATATTTACATGAATATGGTGATTTTACTGCCGGTGAAGCTGAAAATTTTGATATTGACATGACTATTGCCAATGAAGCGGTTATTAATGAGGGAGCTGAAAATGGCAGTACCATTCTGGTTACACTCGATAATGCATCATTTGTAGCCTCTCCAAGTCTTTCAAACTGGCAGGTCAATAATCTGCCTGTTGGGGTTACGTTGTCATCAATAACTTATTTAACTCCTGCAACAGTAAGGTTAACACTTACAGGCAACCGTACCGTTGATTATGATACCGATATTAGTAATGTTGAGGTAATTGTTAATTATAATGATGTAAACAATCTAAATTCCGGAACTTTGTCGGCCAGTTCAGGTGTTACCCTTACCGCTGACAATGACGATGAATCGTTAACACTGGGTTACGACGGTAACATTACCGAAGGAAGCGAAAATGGCGAAATTATTACCGTTACTCTTTCAGGAGGTACTTTTGCAGACCCTGTAAATTCAGGTGCCTGGGTATTAAATAATTTACCTTCCGGGGTGAATTATTCTATTAGCAGGGCCGGTGCTACTTTGGTTAATATCTATTTGACATCAAATACAAATATTGATTACGATGACACCATTACCACTTTTGAAGTAATTGTACCCGGAACTGACATTGATGATTATTCCGGAACATCATTATCGGTTAATACAGGAGTGAAATTTACACCTATTGTAGAAAGTTTGACAGCTGTAATGACCATGGTTAATCCTCCTATAGATGAAGGGCTTGAAGGTGGTGAATCTATTTTGGTAACTATTTCCGGATCTACTTTTGTTGATACCTTGACCGATGCGAACTGGAGCGTTGGTAATTTACCAGAGGGAGTTTCATGGGTGTCAGCTGTTCAGAGGATATCAGACACAGAAGCTCAAATTACTTTAAGTGGTAGCCGTATTTACGATTATGATTATAATATTTCAAATGTTTCTGTAACCATAGATGCTGCCGAATTTAATGATCCTGGTCCCAATGTGGTTGTCAGCTCGGGAGTTACGTTAACTGCCAATCCCGACCCGGAATCATTGAGTCTTTCAGTAACTGATCCGATTCTTGAAGGCCAGGAAGATGGAAAATCTGTCTCCGTTACTCTTACCGGCGGTACTTTTTATCCTTCGCCAGATAAATCTAAATGGACAGTTTTGAATTTGCCGCCGGGAGTTTCTATCGATACAGTCATAAATGTGGATGTTACCCATGCCACTATAACTTTAGCAGGAAATTCAACTGTGGATTATGATTCCAATATCGATTTTAATCTTTCTATTGATAAATCACAATTATCTGACGTAAGTGCAGCATTGACAGTAACAGGTCAGGATTCACTTCAGGCTGATAATGATACGGAATCTCTTTTAATTTCAGGAAATATAAATGAAGGAGAGGAAGATGGTTCAATAATACAGTTGGAATTAATCGGAGGTATTTTTAATTCAACCATTAGTGAAAGCGATATTACAGTATCAGTTTTACCGGCAGGTGTTCAGGTTGGGCAGGTAAATTATATTAATGATACTATTGTTGAATTGGTGCTGGTTGGAAATGCAACAGCTGATTATGATTCGGATATTATACCAACCATCGGGGTTGCCCAAGCAGCATTTACAGATAGTGATGGTAATATATCCGCTAATTCGGGGGCTACCTTTGTGGCGGTTGATGAACCGGCTGAAGTTGCTTTAACAGCCCCAACTATTATTGAATCTAATGAAAATGGCAAAGTAATTACCGTCAATTTGAGCCAGGATAATTTTACCGGCCTGGTGGCAAATACCAATTTCTTTGTCCATAATTTACCCGATGGGGTGACTATTGGTAGTTTTTCTTATACCAACAGCCAACTCGAAATTACATTATCGGGTACGCGAAACATTGATTTCGATACAGATATTAACAATATTTATGTTGAGGTTTTAGGTAGTGCACTGGTTCAGCACACCTATGATATCAGTTCAAACAATATTTCAATAAAGGCAACTGACGATCCCGAAAGTATTATTTTACTGTCCCAAAATATTACTGAAGGAAGCGAAGATGGTGCAGTAATTACTGCAGTACTGACAGGCGGAACATTTATAGCCAGTCCTAATAGTTCAAACTGGGTTATAACTAACAGCCCTGATGGAGTATCAGTAGGGTCTTTAAACCGAAAATCAAATGATACCGTTGAAATTACCCTGGCAGGAAATGCAACAGCTGATTATGATTCCGATATTTCTATGAGTATGACCATTGGAAATAGTGAATTTGATGATTACGAGGAATCCGGCTATGTAATTTCAGGGGGAGTTACCTTTAAAGCCACCATTGAGCCAATTTCAATGACCATTGAAAATAATGGCGGAGTTAGTATTACAGAAGGTCATGAAGATGGTGCTGAAATCCTGGTATCCATTCAAAATGATGAATTTGTACCTGTGCTGAACCGATCCGACTGGGTTGCAAGTAACCTTCCTGCCGGTGTTTCTGTAGATACATTTATTCGTCAGGCCAATAATACTGATGTTATTATAAAACTGGCCGGTTCTTCCACAAAAGATTATGATCAAAATATAGATACCGTTAAAGTTGAAGTACTCGGCAGCCAGTTTGTGCATCAAAATGTTGACCTGATGGCTAAAACAGGAGTTCTGATTACTGCAGATAACGATATAGAATCTTTAAGTTTTGTCACAACATCAATTACGGAACGCCAGGAAAATTTGGCTGATATTGTTGTGAATCTTACTGGAGGTACTTTTGTAAATCTTTTAGATAAAGGCAGTTGGTCAATTACAGGCCAACCCTCCGGTGTTGAAATTGGAGCTGTGACCCGGAATTCGGATACAGTAGCATCCATCACATTAATGGGAAATTCCGATACTGATTTTGATACAGATAATACCTCGTTGCAGCTAACTGTTTTGGCCGATCAGGTTGATGACCATCCTGATACAGACGGCGACTTAACGGCAAGTGGAAATGTCACTTTTGTGGCTGTTGATGAAAGTGTGAGTTATACTATTCCAACGGGTAGTATTAATGAGGATGCCTTGGATGGAAGTATAGTTGAACTAAGTTTGGCAGGCGATCAGTTTGTTGATTATGCCCTTGAGCCGGGAAACTTTATTCTTAATAATGTGCCACCGGGAGTTACGGTCAGTGCTATTGAATATGTTGACGAAAGTCACGCAAAAGTGCGATTTGCTTATGACCGGACAGATTTTGATACCGACTTCGATCAGGCATCTATTACCGTAAAAGGCAATGAAATTGTTAGTGGTAGTGATATCACAACCAGCGTTTTCACAATAAGTGCAGTTATCGAATTACCTTTTATTGAATTATCAGACAATGGACTGGTTGAAGGATCAGAAAATTCAGGATATATTAGGGTAACCTTGTACGAAGATGAGTTTAAAAATACACTTAACATGGGTAACTGGACTGTTGAGAATTTACCCGAAGGTGTATCTGCAAGTTCCCTTGATCGGATTGATTCGGTTACAGTTGACATAATACTGGCAGGCGACAGGACAAAGGATTACGATAACAGTCTGACCAATACCTCGGTAACTATTGCTGCCAGCGAACTGGTCGGAGGTTTGAGTGATGTAACCGCTGCCTCTGGTGTTATTTTTATTGCGTTAGATGATAATGAATCCATATCATTAACACCTTTAACTATGTACGAGGGTGAAGAAGATGGAAATACGGTTACCGTAAATCTGACCGGAGGAACCTTTAGTGATCCTATTACTCCTTCCGGCTGGGAAATTATAAATTTACCCTCCGGGGTAACCGCTAATATCTCACGTCAGAATTCAGTTACAGCTACTATTCAATTGTCGGGTAACCGGAATACGGATTATGACAACGATATTACAAATTTCCAGGTTCGGATTCCATCCACAGATATAAATGATGTGGTTAGTGGTTACACGGAAACCAATACGGGTGTAACATTTAAAGCCAGACATGAAGATTTATCTGTTTCGGTATCTGAATTGAATGAGGCAACGCTTAATGGAGCTACCCTGGTTTTATCGCTGATTGACGACCATTTTAGCGATAATATACTCGATGTGGCATCATTTACTATTCAGAATAAAATTAGCGGACTATCGGTTCAGTCGGTGAATTATATTAATGATACTGCAGCTTCTGTTATACTGGCATTTGATAATCACGATTTTGATACAGACGGCGACATTAAAATTGTTGTCGATAAAAGTGAACTTTTTGGTTTAACAAATCTGTCTACTGGTGATATTCCAATTATTGCGGTAAATGATGATGAAGTACTAAGCATGAGTGCTGATGGTGATGGAATTTATGAAGCTCAGGAAGCCGGGGAGATTATTACTGTTGACCTTACCGGTGGAACTTTTAATTCACCCTTGAGTACAGATTTATGGGAAATAACGGGTTTGCCGGAAGGAGTTACTTATAATATTAATTTTATAAGTTTAACTGAAGTTCAGGTTGAATTGTTGACTAATACAACACAGGACTATGACTCAAATTTAACAACATTTCGAATTACAGTACCCGCTGACGATGTATCAGATTATTCGGGCAGTAATTTAATTCCGTCGGGTTCGGTGGTGTTTAATGCATATGATGAGAGTTTGGGTATTACAGCGTCATTGGCTGAAAACAACTTAGATGGTAATTCTGTCAGTTTGGTGTTGAGCAACGAGAAATTTGCGGATGCTACACTTTCCAGTACAAATTTTATCCTGAACAATGCACCTATCGGATTAAGTATCTCTTCAGTAAATTATGTCAGCGATACAGAGGCTACTCTTTCGTTGGCCTTTGACAATACCGATTTTGACGATGATATAACGGATTTTAATGTTACCATTCTTGAATCGGAGTTAAGGGGTGTTAGCGATTTGTCAAGTGATTCGATTACCATAAGTGCGATACAGGAACTGGAAAGTATTACAATTTCGCATAGTGGCTTAACTGAGGAAAATCTTAACGGAGCGGTAATTTCGCTTTTAATTTCCAATGCTAAGTTTGCTGATGCCTCGTTGATTTTGAGCAATTTTGTTTTAAATAATGCTACTCTCGGGTGTTCAATATCAGATGTATCTTATCTTACTGATAGTACTGCGAATGTAAGCATTCAGTACGATGGAACCGATTTTGATGCAAACAGGGAAATTTCCATTACTGTTAAAGCGGATGAATTGTCTGTAACATCGTCAATTACCTCAAACAAACTCATAATCCAGGCAACTGATGATCCTGAAATAATCTCACTTACCTCGGCCTCCAATATTACTGAAGGTGCAGAAGACGGGGCTGTGATAACCGTTACAGTTGAAGGAGGTGATTTTGTTGCTTCTCCTGATTTTGCCAATTGGGTGGTCAATGACCTTCCTGATGGAGTATCTGCCATTAATTTTACCTATGTTAATACTAACTCGGTAATCTTTCAATTATCTGGAAACCGCACTCAGGATTATGATAGTAACAGAATCATAAGCATATTTATTCCTTCTGGAGATGTGTACGATGTTTCAGGTGATATTTCAAGCTCAAATAATTTAACCCTTTATGCTGTGAACGATGATGAAGTCGTAACCATGGCTGATGATGGGGAGATTTTGGAAGGTGCTGAAGATGGTGAAGTAATAATGGTAAATTTAACAGGAGGTACATTTGCTGAGAGTTTGAATGCAGAGTGGGTATCCATTACCAACCTGCCTATTGGAGTTGGGCTGGGAACAGTACAAAGAATATCATCAACACAATTTTCAATTACTTTGGCTGGTAACCGTACCGCTGATTATGATGGAGCAATAAATGCAATATTAAATATACAGGGGGATGTGATTAACGATTATGCTGATGCTGTGTATACTGTTAATACCGGTGTTACCTTTATTGGTGCTTATGAGCTCAACGACAGGATTTTAAGTGTTAATACCACCGGTATGTCGGAGGCCAATCTTTCAGGGCTTGTTATTCCGTTATCCATTTCTCACGATCAGCTTGCAGATGCTAATCTTTCCGTATCTTCAATAGTTTTGGATAATGCGCCTACTGGAGTAGGTGTTGCATCTGTAAGTTATGTGAGCAATAATGAACTCCAGGTAGTTTTAAGTTATGATGGAACTGATTTTGATACCGATGTTACTGATTTTGATATAGAAATTCTAGGTAGCGAACTTGTATCAGGTGTAAACCTGGTAAGCGCCAGCCAGACCATTACAGCCATAGTTGAGGCTCCGGCCTTTACCATTTCGAATCCTGGTTTGAATGAATTGAACCTTAATGGTGCCCAGGTTGCCGTTAATTTGAGTAATGATACCTTTGTGGATGAAAGTATTTCTCTGTCTGAGCTAACCCTGAACAATGCACCGGTAGGCTTAAGTGTTAATTCCTTTACCTATACCGATTCGGTTTCAGGCTTGATTACTTTAAGTTTTGACGGAACAGACTTTGATACAGATATCACAAACTTTTCGATTAGTATTGGAGCCGTTGAGTTAACTTCTGCCGCAACTCTTACCAGTAATAATCTGATTATTACAGCCATTAATGAAAGTGGAAGTGTGGTAGCTTCGATAAGTCAAAATATGACAGAAACTAACCTTAATGGTTTTAGTATTAACCTCAAATTAGTTGGAGATACCTATATCGATAATTCCCTGGTTAATACTTCATTTATTCTATCAGGTATTCATAAAGGATTATCGGTAGGAGCCATTAATTATGTAGCAAACAACGAAGCGAACCTTATACTTAATTTTGCCGGTAATGATTTTGATTCTGATTTTAGCTTTACAATTACTGTTAAAGGTAATGAATTAAGTGCTGATAACGATTTAATCAGCAATGCTTTATCGGTTCAGGCTGTTAATGATGAGGAATCAATTTTACTAAGTACTGTGGATAGTATTGCTGAAGGTGCTGAAAACGGAGCTGTTATAACAGCTGCACTTTCAGGTGGAACATTTGTGGATCCTGTTCAGCAGGATTTATGGAGTCTGACAAATCTACCGACTGGCGTGAGTATTGATACCGTTGAATTATTATCGCTTACCCAGGCCCGGATAACCCTAACTGGTAATACAACCGTAGATTATGATATTGATAAACAAGTGGCTTTAATCCTTAATGAATCACAGGTTGATGATTTTTCAGGTGCTGATTTAAGTTCAACCAATAATATAGTTTTTCATGCTATTATTGAACAGCCTACAGTTCAGATTTCGGCAGGTAGCCTGACCGAAGCAGATTTAAATGGTCAGGTAGTTGATATAAATTTAAATTCAACCAACTTTTTAACTTCCAGTTTAAAACCGTCTGATTTTACTTTAATCGGTGCACCTTTAGGATTATCTATCACACAAGTGCAGTATGTAAATGATAACTATGCACAATTAACGCTTGCTTTTGACTCTACCGATTTCGATTCCGACCAGGTTATTTCAGTTAAGGTCGACTCAACAATTATAAGTGCAAGTCAATCCATAAGCAGTAATTCGTTGACCATTACTGCACTTAATGACGATGAATATTTTGTTATGGCCGATGACGGCGAGATTCTTGAAGGTAGCGAAAATGGTGAAATAATAACCCTTGTTTTGCATGGCGGTACCTTTAAGCATGCAATTGATATTTCTGCATGGCAGTTTACTAACCTTCCTGTGGGAGTTGTTGTAGGATCAGGAACCGTGAAATCAGATACTTTGGTTGAACTTACATTAAGCGGAAATACCCAGGTTGATTATGATACCAGCATGACACAGTTTAGCGTTGGTATTCCCGAATCAGCTTTTGACGACTATGTGGGAAGTACATTCTGGGTAACAGGAGGGGTCACTTTTATCGGACAACAGGAAAACTCAGGCTTGCTGGCTTCGCATCCGGGGCTAACAGAACAAAATCTTGATGGTGCTGTAATAAATCTGAAACTTATCGATGCTAAGTTTACCACCGGAGTTAGTGCCAAATCAGCCATTACACTTAATAATGGGCCTGACGGATTGTCCGTGGCCGATTATACTATTTTAACAGATTCAACTGCCAAAATTACACTCGATTTCTTAAATATCGATTTTGATTCGGATTATCCAACATTTTCTATTACCATAGATGGGGCGATGCTTACTCCAAACAGCTCAGTTACCAGTAATGCGCTTCCAATAAAAGCAACTATTGAACCGGTTGTATTAGTCGATTATGACGGTGAAATACTTGAAGGTGCCGAGGATGGTGAAATTATTAACATTTCGTTGCTCACAGGCAAGTTCGCCGGTTCATTATCTGTCGATAGTATTAGTTTTGATAATATTCCTGTTGGTATAAGCTTTGGAAATCTGATCAGAATAAACGATACATTGATTAAAATTGATATGATAGGAAATCGCACAGTAGATTATGATTCTGATATTACCAACATTAACTGCACTATTAAAGAAGGTGAGTTTGTGGGATATGCAGGACCTGCAGTTGTAGCAATTACTCCTTTAACCCTTACAGCCTTCGATGAAAAACTTACTGTTTCTGCATCTCCTGAATTAAACAAGGGTAATCTCGATGGTGCTGAAATTTCCTTACAACTTACCGATGATAAGTTTATTGATTCCCAAATAGAATTATCCAATATTACTTTAATTAATGCACCTTTAGGACTCACGGTAAATTCGGTAGATTATATATCAAAAGTCAGTGCAGGCCTGGTCCTTGCTTTTGATGGTACCAATTTCGCAACGGATATTAATAATTTTTATATTTCGGTAAATGCCGATGAACTTTATGGAATTCAGGACCTGAATAGTAACGAGTTAACCATACATAAAGGTGTGGGAATAAATGATAATTTGAATTGGGAGGTTAAAATATACAATAACTATAATGAGGTTTATATATCAATTAATCAACTGATTAGAGATTGGAATTCGGCTACACTTACCATATTTGATGAATTGGGTAAAAGTGTGTATTCATCGGACCTGCAAAAGGTTAAACGCAATAAAATTACCTTAAACGTTCGATCAGGTAATTATTTTGCTAAGGTTAATATTGATGGCACAGAATTTGTAAATAAGCTGTTTATATTACCTAAGTAACAGGTATTTTTTTCATGGGTTAATGGTTGCAAAACACTCACAGTTTTTCTGATGAGTGTTTTGTTTTTTATGGGCATTTAACTTATTTTAGATGAATATTTAAATCATGCATGAAAAAAAAAATTATATTCCTGCTAATTTTAACCGCATCGTTAACCATCAATGCGCAGGTCAATAAATTAGGATATCCTTTTTATTCCTATTTTAATACTAAGGATTTAAATGTTGAAGATCAAAACTGGTCTGTTATTCAGGGTAACGACCATTTAATTTATATTGCCAATAATGGTGGCGTTGTTTTACAATACGATGGACAGTCATGGAGAAGAATATTTATTACTAAAAAGGCGGTTCGGGCACTGGCTAAATCTGAAAACGGGTTAATCTATGTTGGTGGCGAAAATGAATTTGGCTTCCTGCATCCTGAAAAAGATGGTAGTTTAGGCTATAAATCGCTCATGTACACCTTAGATTCGAGCCAGCATAAATTCATGATTTATAATGTTTTTGCAATAGATAGTAATGTTTACTTTTCTGGTAACCGATTATTACTTTGTTATAATTATTTTAAGGATACCACAAAGCTTATTAATTTGCCTCCAAATACATTTTTAAGCTTCCCGGCTAAAAAAAATGTTTATGGTGCTTCCTACAGTATGGGTTTATTTTCTTTGGAACATGATTCAGTGAAATTTGTGAAAAATGCCGGGTTTTTTAATCATAAAAATATTTTTTCCATTATTGACGATTCTTCAAAGTGTTATTTGGTTACCGGGCAATCAGGGGTATTTGAAAACAGATATGATGGTGAATTTCATGATATTTTAAAACCAGAATCAAGCCGGGTTTTAAAGGGATCAATAATTTATTCTGCTTGTAAAAAAGGGGGCGAGATAACCTTGGGAACCCTATATGGTGAAAATGGAATAGTTACAATTTCATCTGATGGTGAGTTAAAAAATTTGTTTGATCAGCAGGTTGGGATTAAGGATCACCTTGTTACAGCGGTTAATTATTATCAAAATTCACTTTGGGCTACACTCAATATTGGAATTTCTCAAATTGAAATTAAAGATCCAATACGCTATTTTGGTGAAGAATCAAAACTGGAAGGGTATGTAAATGATATTTTGTTTGATGATGGGACCCTTTACGTTGGAACTGATTTAGGAGTGTATTATCTGGTAACCAATAAAATTGAAAAACCGGAATTTAAAAAGATTGAGGGGGTTGAGGGACAAGTATATAGCCTGGTTAATTTTAAAACCCCTGAGGGAAAAAGTTTGTTAATAGCAGGTTCTACACTTGGACTGTTTCAAATTAATAGTAAATCAACAAAAGCCTTTAATATTGAGTCGGAATTAAGGGATAAAGAAAAGATATTTAAAAACAAAGGTGCTGAAGAATTAAAAAAATCAAGATTTTATGTAAATAAACTACTGGGAGATACTGATGGTATTTGGGTTTCTGACAGGAGTTATCTTTTTAAAATACTATATGTAAAGGGTAAATGGTATGTTACCGACTATATTTTTGATGTTGCGTCATTTTTATACGATTTAATAAAAGATGACCAAAATAATATCTGGTTTAGTATAATTGATCATGGGATATTTAAGGTTGACCTAAATTCAGAGAATCGAAAAGTTGAAGAAATTATTGGTCCGAAGGTAGGTTTGCCAAATATCAGAAATATGAGGGTTACAAAGTTAAATAATAATATTTTGGCGCTGTCAGATTCAGGGATGTTCAAATATAACCCGGTAATTAAGCGATTTGAAACATCTGACTTATTTCCTGAAAAATTTAATGACAGGACATACCAGTTTTATAAAATACACCAGATTTCTTCTGATTCAATCGTGGTAAACTATAACCATTTTGATAGTACAAAAATTGATTTATTTACCCTTGAAAATGGACAGTTTCATATTGCTAACAAAGATTTTAATCGATTGGGAAATTCCACCTTGAGTTGTTATGCAAAGGATAAAAATGCTATATGGTTTGGTATTTCAAATAAGCTTTACAGTTATAATCTGCATACAAATTTTAACCCTGATATCAACTATAAATGCCTGGTTAGAAAAGTTGAAGGTATAGATACTACTTATTTCAACGGCACTTTCTTTAAAGAGACTCCAAAAGGGATGTTGCCTTCTGAGGTTCAAAATGAAATTCAAAAACCTGTATTATTATATTCTCAAAATGATATTACTTTTCATTTTGCTGCACCTTTTTATGAAGGAAGTGAAGCCATAAAATATTCTTTTCTTCTGGAAGGATTTAAATCAGAATGGTCGAAGTGGAATAAAGAATCAAAAGCAGTTTTCACCAATTTAAATGAGGGGCATTATATTTTCCATGTAAAAGCAAAAAATATTTATGATAATGAAAGTGAAGAAGGCACGTACGAGTTTACCATTTTGCCACCATGGTATCGTACCATAATTGCTTATTTTTTATATGTAGTCCTGGCCATTTTTGCGGTATGGATTATTGTGAAATTATACACACGCAGATTAAAGCAGGATAAAATAAGACTGGAAGGTATTGTGCGTGAGCGTACTGCCGAAATACGGTTACAACGCGATGAGATTGCTGAACAAAAACAGAGCATTGAAGATAGTATACTGTATGCCAGTAGGATTCAAAAGGCCATATTGCCATCAAAAGAACTTGCAGATGAACTACTCCCTGAACATTTTATATTATTCCGTCCACGTGATATTGTTAGTGGGGATTATTATTGGATGAATAAAATCGATGACAAAACCATTATAGTGGCAGCCGATTGTACGGGTCACGGAGTACCAGGTGCTTTTATGAGTATGCTTGGTGTATCATTTCTGAACGAAATTGTACTGAAGGAGCATGTTATTGAGGCTAATAAAATTTTGAATAATTTACGTGAAAGAGTTAAACATACTCTAAAACAAGAGGGTAAAGAAGGAGAGGCAAAAGATGGTATGGATGTTGCCCTTGTCGTTATTGATGAACAAGCTAAAAAACTTTATTTTTCCGGTGCCTATAATCCTGTTTTAATATACCGGGGAACAGAACTGACCGAAATTAAAGCTGACCGAATGCCAATTGGTATTTATATCAGGGAGAAAGAAAGTTTCACCTTAAATGAATTTGATTATCAGCCTGGAGATACCTTTTATATTTTTTCCGACGGATATCCCGACCAGTTTGGGGGTGAAAAAGGACAGAAATTCAGGATTAAAGCTATGAAAGAATTATTGGAAGAAATACAAAGTAAAACCCTGACAGAACAAAAAGAAATTTTAAATACAACCATTGAAGAGTGGATGGGGGATGAACATGAACAAATTGATGATATGGTAATTATTGGGGTGAGGCTTTAAGGTTCCATCAATTTATCCAGCCAATTATTTTAATCACAATTCCATAGGCAATTTTCTGCCTATTTGACATATTGTCAGACTATCTTTCCTGCTAATTATTATGTGAATGTCATTTTTACTCAAAATTTCTGGCATTTTTTGTTGGCATAATCATTGAAAACATTTCTGTCGTAAAATGAATAACAAACTTAATTTATCATAAACAATGGGTAAAATAATAGGAATAGACTTAGGAACAACCAACTCGTGTGTTGCCGTAATGGAAGGTAACGAACCTGTTGTGATTCCAAATAGCGAGGGTAAACGTACCACACCTTCAATGGTGGCTTTTGTTGAAAATGGTGAACGAAAAGTCGGTGATCCGGCTAAGCGTCAGGCCATTACAAATCCACAAAAAACAGTATTCTCCATTAAAAGATTTATGGGCGAAAAATACGAAGGTGTTAGTAAAGAAATCAGCCGTGTACCCTATGAAGTAATTAAGGGTGAAAACAATACCCCAAGAGTTAAAATTGATGACCGTAAATTTTCGCCACAGGAGATTTCAGCAATGATTCTTCAAAAAATGAAGAAAACAGCTGAAGATTATCTTGGACAAGAAGTTACCGAAGCAGTGATTACGGTTCCAGCATATTTTAATGATGCACAACGTCAGGCCACAAAAGAAGCCGGCGAAATTGCAGGTTTAAATGTTAAACGTATTATTAACGAACCAACAGCAGCATCATTGGCCTATGGTCTCGACAAAAAAGACAAGGATATGAAAATCGCCGTATTCGACCTTGGTGGTGGTACTTTCGATATTTCAATTCTTGAATTAGGTGATGGCGTTTACGAAGTTAAATCGACCAATGGTGATACCCACCTGGGTGGTGATGACTTCGACCAGGTAATTATTGACTGGTTGGCTGATGAATTTAAAGAGGCTGAAGGTATTGATCTGAGAAAAGACCCAATGGCTTTACAGCGTTTGAAAGAAGCTGCTGAAAAAGCAAAAATTGAGTTATCAAGTTCATCGAGCACTGAAATTAATCTGCCTTATATTATGCCTGTTGACGGAATTCCAAAACACCTTGTAAAAACTCTGTCAAAAGCCAAGTTTGAGCAATTGGCCGACAGATTAATTCAGGCTGTTCTGGAACCATGTAGAATTGCACTTAAAGATGCTAATTTATCATCGTCAGAAATTGATGAAGTTATTCTGGTAGGAGGATCAACTCGTATACCAGCCATCCAGAAAGTGGTGGAAGATTTCTTCGGAAAAACACCATCAAAAGGAGTGAACCCTGACGAAGTTGTGGCTGTTGGTGCCGCTATTCAGGGGGGTGTTTTAACCGGTGAAGTAAAAGACGTATTGTTACTTGATGTAACTCCTTTATCGTTAGGTATTGAAACAATGGGACGGGTAATGACTAAATTAATTGAAGCCAATACCACTATTCCGACCAAAAAGTCTGAAACATTTACCACTGCTTCTGATAATCAGCCATCTGTTGAGATTCATGTATTGCAGGGCGAGCGTCCAATGGCTAATGACAACAAGACAATTGGCCGTTTCCACCTCGATGGAATTCCACCAGCACCACGTGGGGTACCTCAAATTGAAGTAACTTTTGATATTGATGCCAATGGTATTTTACATGTTTCGGCAAAAGATAAAGGCACCGGTAAAGAGCAAAAAATCAGGATTGAAGCATCCTCTGGATTAAGCGATGAAGAAATTAACCGTATGCGTGATGAGGCCAAAGCAAATGCCGATTCTGATGCCAAAGCAAAAGAGAAAGTTGATAAAATCAATGCAGCAGACAGTTTGATTTTCCAAACAGATAAAAACCTGAAGGAATTTGGTGATAAAATTCCTGCTGACAAAAAACAACCAATTGAGGACGCTTTGTCAAAATTAAAAGAAGCTCACAAAAACCAGGATATGGATGCTATTGATTCAGCAACTAAAGAAGTTAACGATGCATTCCAGGCTGCTTCGCAGGATATTTACAATGCACAGCAAGCACAAGGCGGAGCTGATGCAGGAGCCGGTCAACCACAAGGTGAACCATCATCTGATAAAGGAAAAGACGAGGAAGTAACCGACGTTGATTTTGAAGAAGTAAAGTAAAACACAAAAACAAGGATTTTTATCCATATACAAACCGCTGTAAATACTTAGTTTACAGCGGTTTTTTATTTTCTTTTCTCTCGATATATATGGTTTTATATCGTTATTTTTCTTATATTTGCTACATATTTGTTACGCGACTTAAATAACTATAAGGTGCGACAAATACATACTTATCACTATCTATTAACTATAAAAGTGATTGATATGCCTGGTAGCAAATTTATACTTCCAAAGACTTGCGAAATCTGTGGCACACAGTTTAACGCAAAAACAGTAACCTCCAAATTTTGCTCTGATAAATGTTCACAGGCCGCTTATCGTAAAAAGAAAGCCCAGGCAAAAAAAGAAGAACAGCGTAAAAACCTGGTTGAGCAAATCCCAACCGACCGCCCTTATATTTCAATTGCTGAAGCTGTGGCTTTATTTGGCATTTCAAGAGATACCATTTACCGTCAAATCAAAAAGGGCAATATACCTGCTGTGAATTTAGGAGAGCGTTTAACACGCATTAGCAGGGTACATATTGAAGCAATGTTCCCCAAGGTCGAAACCGTTTCAGATATTCAACCAGAAACAGTAAAAAAAAAACTTGACTATAATCAGAATGAATGCTACACCATTGGAGAGATTACCGAAAAGTTTGGCATATCAGCCTCCACGGTTAATAAAACCATTCGAAAAAATGGCATACCGAGAAAGCAGATAGGAAAATTCGTTTATGCTCCTAAAATTGAAATAGACCGGATATTCGCTCACAGATAAATCGCCTGACTATGAAAAAGAAACTCGCAAAAACCAAATGTACTGTTAAGCTCCGCAAATCCGAATATCACAACGTATGGTATTTAATACTTGAATGCTATCCGCTTTTCAATGGAACTGACAAACCTCAACGTTTAATTGAAGCACTAAACAGGACAATTACAACCCCGGTATGGGATAAATCAAGAACCGCCCGAACTGCTGCCGATGGAAAGAAAACATTTAAGCCCAAAAGAGATGTTAATGGGATAATCCAATGTAAAAGCACCATTGACC
>JBJKSB010000053.1:0-23827 GCA_046704385.1 Bacteroidales bacterium
ATTCTTTAAACTTAGCTCTACAGGAAGCTTCATCAGGAAACTCTTCCATGAATTTGATAAGATTCATATCAATTTTTTTCCTATAATATAATAAATATTATTCATTCCCGATAGACATATAAAATTATTGGCTCGGTACGTGGTTATATAAGCGAAGGTACCTGTTATATTGGCCGGTTGGTTGTTGATCGTGCATTCCAGAACCGGGGTTACGGCAAACAACTTCTAAATGCCATTGAGGAGGAATTTAAACAGGCCAAACGTTTTGAGTTATTTACAGGAGAAAAAAGTGCTAAAAATATCAGCATTTACCAGAAAATGGGTTACCGGATATTTAAAACTGAAGTTGAGGGAAATGTAGGATTGGTCTATTTGGAAAAATTTAATAACCTCTGATTTGAATGATCACTTGTTTTAGCTGTGAATACTGTTATTAAAAATTGTATTTACATTATTGGAAAAATGGAATTATTCAAAATTCATCATTCCAATATTCCATAATTCCACTTTTACATTTTCTTAATTCTTACTTTCGTATAAAAATCTTTTGATACTTTGTTTCGGAGTCTTTTCAAATTCCTCTTTCTGAATCTGAATTCTTGAAATTTGCGAATATTTGGGTAACGATTTATTTATTTCATTCTTATTATTTTCCATGATGTCAGCTAATTCAGTCTCACCAACTCCTTCTTTTTGAGCTTTTTCAAAATCGGGAAAAACCAGCGCCACCAGTTTATTTTTGTCTGAAATTACAACATCTTCAAGCACGTAAGGGAAAGTACTGAGTTTCGATTCTATTTCCTCAGGATAAATATTCTCACCCGATGGTCCCAGAATCATACATTTACTACGTCCCCGAATATGAATGAATCCGTTGGCATCAACCACTCCCAGGTCACCTGTATGCAGCCAGCCCTGTTCATCAATAACTTTGCCGGTTTCGGTCGGGTTTTTATAATAGCCTTTCATCACATTGGTACCTTTAAGCATAATTTCGCCAGGTATATTTTCCTTATCGGGCGAATCGATTGTAATTTCAAGTGAGTCGACCAGTTTTCCGCACGATCCCAAAGCTGTTTTATCCCAGTTTGAATAGCTGATAAGCGGACCACATTCAGTCATTCCATAGCCAACCGAATAGTTAAACCCGATTTTACGTAAAAACCGTTCTACCTCTTTATTTAAAGCGGCTCCTCCAATAACTACTTCGCGGAAATTACCTCCGAATACATCTGAAAGTTTTGCTTTTATTTTATTGTATATTAAACTGTTAATCAACGGTAGTGTTAACAGTATCTTCATGCTGGTCTTTGAAAGAAGAGGCAATAGCTGTTTTTTGTATATTTTTTCTAAAATTAAAGGCACCATAAGAATCAGGCGCGGTTTCAATTCCTGAAAAGCCTGAATCAATACTGGTTGCGATACAGTTTTACCCATAAAGGTTATATCGACACCAATAGTAAAAGGCCATAAAAATTCAAATGCACAGCCGTAAGCATGAGCTAATGGTAAAATGGAAAGCAATTTATCTGCAGCCTGTAACGGCATATTATTCCATGCAAAATGCACATTGGCCATCAGGCTGTCGAGGGTTAGCATTACACCTTTTGAAAATCCGGTTGTTCCTGAAGTATAGCTAATTACGGCAATGCTATTATCATCTACCTGCGGAAATTTAATAATAGGAATTGATTCCTCTTTTTTTGTTTCAACTGATAGATTTTTAACCAGATTTGTGCATTCCTGCGAAAATTCCGGAGTATTTAAATCTCCCAACGGAGTGTAATCGTCCAAATTTAATATGCCAATCAGATTTGTATTTTCCTGGATATTTAGTTTTTGGAAAATTCCCTGGTCAATCAGCAAAATTTTTGAATCGGAATGCTCAATGATATTTTGCATATTATCAGGATGAAAATCGGGCAGGACGGGAACAATGGTTGCACCATAGGTTATGGTGGCCAGATAGGTAATACCCCACTGGGTTGAGTTTTTTCCAATCAGGGCAATTTTATCGCTTTGTTTGATCCCGCAACTTTCAAAAAACCGGTGAAGTTTTGCAATTCTGGCACCTACTTCGCCATAGGTAAAACTTGATGCTTTATAATCGGAAAGAGCCTTTGAGTTCCAATGATCCACAATACTCTTTTCTAATACCTGAACTAGATTATATCCCTTCATTTGCTATTACTTTGGGTAAAGTTAGTCATTTTTTATAGTGAAACCTATAGGGAAAAAAAACCCTAAAGAGTTTATAAATATATTAATTTGTATATGAAGTGGGAAGTGTGAAATCAAAAATACCGGAAAAAGTTGCTAACAGTTTAAAGGCTTGTCAGAGTTCTATCTAACTTATATTGAAAATGGAACATTGGATTGTCCGGTCTTCATCTTAAGATTAAACTAAAATATCAACTAATGGAACATGATGATTTTTTTTAGCCACGAATTACACTAATTCACATTGGAAAGTTTAATTTTTAATTATTTCTGCCAGATTTTTATACGATCTTTTTCCCTTATGTCAAATCCTTAAAAAAATGCAGGTTATCATTTCTTGTCATGATATATGAGCAGAATGATAACCTGCAGTGTAATTTAAAAAAACTTGTGCCTTTAGTGCGTGTCCAGCTCTTTTGTTACAGCAATGGCCGCAATGGTTCCATCTGCAACAGCGGTTGTAATTTGTCGGTATTTTTTGCTACGAATATCGCCAACGGCAAAAACCCCGTCGATGCTGGTACGCATATCTTCATCTGTCTTTAAATAACCCCAGTTATCGGTTTCTAATGAATCGCCAAATAAATCGGTGTTGGGTTTCATCCCTACAAAAATAAATATGCCATCGGCTTCCAGTTCGCCCTTTTCACTGGTTTTCATATTTTCCGTTGATACTGTAACACGGTTGCCGTTTTTTACGAAGCCACGTGGTTCAGTTTCGAATACAAAGTTTATTTTTGGATTGGCAAAAGCCTTTTCCTGTGCCTCTTTATTGGCTTGCAGCTTATCAAACTGATGAATGATAGTCACTTTGCCGGCGAATTTTGAAATAAAATCGGCTTCTTCAACGGCTGAATTACCGCCGCCGATTACAATCACCTCTTTATCAACAAAATATTTGGCATCACAGGTGGCACAGTATGAAATACCGTTTCCTTTTAGTTCGCGTTCGCCGGGAACATTTAAGTAGCGAGGACTGGCTCCTGTTGCCAGGATTATTTTTTTAGCTTTGATGGTTTCGAAATCATCCACCACAACAGTTTTGTTTTTAAGGTCAACCTTGCCTACATCAACAGCAACTTTGTATTTGGCACCACAAATTTTGGTTTGCTCACTCATGTAGTGGGCTAGCATGTAACCTGGCTGTGGGTCAATAAATCCGGGGTAGTTTGAAACTTTATGGGTTGATGATACCTGTCCGCCTGGCAGCATGGTATCAACCAGCACAGAATTTACCCTAGCCTGGCAGAGGTACAAACCAGCTGTTAAACCGCCGGGGCCACCACCTAAAATCAGTGCATCATATTCTGAAACCACCGGTTTGATCTTGCTTTTTATCTGCGCAACTTTTTCGTCGGGCAAAATAGCATCAAGATTTTGAATTAATTCAGAACGCTTGATACCACCAGTCAGTTTATCACCAACCAGTTTTCCGTTGTCATAAAAAATAACCGTTGGTGAACCATTAACATCAAGGCTTTGAGCCAGTTCCCGGTTATCCTGACGGAAGATTTTTATAAATTTAATATCATTGCCGTATAATTCGGCAAGGCTTTCAAATTTTGGGGCCAAGGCTTCACAAGGGGGACATTCCGTAGAATAAAAGTCAACTGCAACTTTTCCTCCCTGCAATACTTCTTCTTTGAATTCTTTATGTGTTATCTCTTTCATTTTTGTAATATTTTTTGTTTCTGGTTTCTCGATTCAAGTTAAATATGCGCTTTTGTGTTATTATATCCCGGATCGGAGTGCGACTTTAAGTCGCGTCCCGATTATATATTTAACTGAGGACTGAAAACTGTGGGCTGCATACTGTTATATCTCCAATTTACTATATAAATCAATTCCCAATTCCAGTAATTCCTTTACCGGCCGGCAATCGGGTGCATGTAATTTACCCGTTCTGTTTTTTGCAATGGCAGCACAACCGCCTCCGCAAGCCAGTCGTAATGAACAGGAAGTACATTCTTTTATGGATAAAACATCGCGCTCCTGCCATTCTTCAATGCCGTCTTCATCCAATTGTATTGTAGGATAGAAAGTTCCCAACTCATCGCCCTCGTTACCTACCGTCGCTGTACATGAGTATATTTTGCCTGAATAGTCAAATGCCCATTCCGTTTTTGTCCCTGAACATGAATCGAACAACGGGTTGGGCATATCGCCGTTTTCAAAAATAAATTTAGCGATGGAGAATGCTGGTTTATGATATTCCAATATTTCAGGGTTTTTAATAACAATATTGTAAATTTCATCATACATTTCAATCCGTGTAAACAGCTTTTTGTTATTGGTTTGACAATGATGCAATTCATAGTTGCGACCCAGTGCTGTTTTAAAGTACGGGCTTTTTGTCCAGCCCTTATCTATGGCATAACGGGCCAGGTTGGGCAGATTTTCAACATTGCTTTTATCAACAATCATCCGAACGTTTACAGGAATATGATTTTCAAGCAATTGATCAATTCCCTGCGAAATTCTTTCAAAGCTTCCTTTACCGCCTCTCAGCATACGGCGTGAGTCGTGCATTTCCTGTGTACCATCCAGTGTGACCTGGATTTCACGTATGCGGGCTTTGGTAAAAATATCCATGAAATCGACAATGTTATAGCCATTAGTAACAACAGCAACATCGAGGTTTTGTTCCGTGGCGCGTGAGATGAAATAGGATATAAGTTCTTTCTTTGAGGCGGCATTTAGCAAAGGCTCACCACCAAAGATGGTAACATATTTATTCCGGCCTGCAAATGCCATATTGATATAACTAAAAAATGCATCAACCACTTCACGGGTTGCCTCTGCATCAGGATTGGTATATTCGTCCTGAAAGCAATACGAGCAATTAAAATTACAGGTGTACCAGGGGGTGAAAAAAAGCTGAATTTCATCGCTGTCGCGTTCATCAATAAAATCGAGATACTTCTTTTTAAAAAGCTTTTCTTCTGCTTCAGGATCAACCAGGTAGCCCTTTTCGGCATAGTCAGAAATATTGACCAGCTTTTTATCCATATATTTTTGAGCCTCTTCCGGATTCAAAATATCAGCCTGGCCCGAAAGTGGGTTTACCAGGAAATACTCATCGGAATGAGCCAGTTTTGAGAAAATATTATGTTTTGAATATTCCATTGTTGGGTAGTGAAAGGTTAAAAATTGGACCCAACATTTGAGTCGGGCCCAAAATCTCTAGTCGTGACAGCCCATTACATTCTTTGAATTCTTGGCGCAGCATTGAGCTACTTTTCCGTCACTGTTCTTCTTTGTTTTAATTAACGACTTCATTATTTGAATTTAGTTTATAATTAAAGATTTTAATTGCAACAACGAGTTTTTCCAGTTATGGTGAAGCTCGACACCTCAATCTTACCTTTAGGATAAGGGGTGCTTTCTTCAATAATCTGAATATCTTTAAATCCGACTTTTTCGAGGGTTTCCAGGTATTCGTGCTTTGGTACAGCGCCTGCCCAACATTCGGCAACAGCCTGTGGATCGTTCTTATATTCATCGGGTACAACATCCGTTGAATAAATGTCGCTAACTACGAACCGGCCGCCTTTTTTCAAAATACGATATATTTCGCTCCAAACCTTGAATTTGTCACTGGCGTGATTAATGGTACAGTTTGATATCACTAAATCAACAATACCCGATTCCAGCTTAAGATCTTCTAGTTCCGATTTAATAAATTTTACATTTTTGGTACCCAGTTTTTCTGCATTTTTCTCTGCTTTTTTAAGCATGCCGTCTGAAACATCAAGGCCGTAAGCAAATCCTGTTTCTCCAACCTCTTCAGCAAGCCTGAGTACATCAGTTCCCCGTCCGCTGCCAAGGTCGACGCAAACTTCACCTGGTTTGGCTTTTGAATGGTCGATGGCACCTCCGCACGAAAGGCAGCAGTTATCATCCTCCGCTAACAGCGTATATCTCACTTGTATTTGTTCTGTATCCATGATATAATTTACTTATTTATCGCCTCATTTTCTTCAATCTTCTTCTTTTTTTTATCCCAGGTCAGCAATCCTCCCATGATGCCAAAAAAACCGGCAGCCCTGTAGGGATTTGATGTTATTGCACAGGTTCCACTGTTACATCCAACAAATTTATAGTAAAGTACTCCTGCGATGATTCCGGCCAGTACCCCTGCAACAACCCTGTAAAGCCTGTTATCAAAAAAGCTTTTTAGTTTTTCTTTCATTTGTGTTTAAGAATAAACTAATTAGTTTTTAACAATACATCATTAATTGCCTTCTCTAACTGTTCTTTGGGTAAAGCTCCCTGTGCCATCTGTGGCTGACCATTAACAGGAATGAACAAAAGCGAAGGAATACTACGGATACCAAATGCATTTGACAATTCAGGTTCGTTATCCGTATTTACCTTATAAACCAGAATTTTACCTTTGTATTCACCGGCCAGCTCTTCAAGAATTGGAGCAACTCTTTTACAGGGTCCGCACCAATCGGCGTAAAAGTCAACTATACATGGCAGGTTGCCTTCATATTTCCATTCTTTATTCACATCGTAATTAAACACTTTGGCTTTAAAGTCAGCTGTATTTAAATGGATGGGTTTTCCATCGTTATTATCAGTTGAACTGTTTACCATAGTTGAATTTGTTTGGTCTCCTTTTTTTTCAGGATTATTGGCACAGCCCATCTCTAAACCGGCGAATACCAATACCAAAATTACAAGTAACTTATTCATTTGCTTTGTTTTTAATTATTTATCTCGTTTTTAAAAGCCTGTAAAGGCTGGTGTTTTAATTTTCTGTCTTTAACGATTAACGGGGTAACCGGTGCTTTCGATTTGGTATTAAAAATCATATCGTGGCCCAGGCAAAGCCCCATCATAATATTCAATTCTGTGCCTTTTTCTGCAAGATAATCAGCCTGTCCGGCCGGGTTACAGCTTACCCCTTTATAATCGGGCACCAAATCTGCAAAAGGTACACGGCCCAATTTACAATGAACTTTATTGACATTAAAACCGTTATTGGTCAATATTGTTTCCAATTGGTCGGCTTCTTTATTAAAAGTGATACAGTTAGCAATACCAATTTTTTCAATCCCGGCAGTATGGCAATATTCAATAATTTCATTTACACGGTCAATTCGCGGATTCAATGAATCTTCAGCAATTTTAAGAATGGTTTTATCTTCCTCGCTATATAAAGTTGTATAATCTTTTATTTCGTGTTCCATTTCTTTCTTCCTGGTTTCTGGTTTCTAGTGTCTTGATTCTAGAGTCTATTGTCTTATATCTTTTGTCTTTTGTCTTTTGTCTTGTATCTTTTTTCCAAAAGCAAATGCAAGATACTATTTTAACGTTATAACCCCGGGATTCTTGGTATACGTTTTAGTTTTGAATTTTTATAATAAAATCCCCAGCCTTTTTTGAGCCAATGCCCTACAATCGGGAGCATCACCATGGTTTCTTTGGTTTTTGTCCTGGCCACCCAGGCGGCACCATCTCCCGAATCCATAACGCAAACAATACTTATTTTGTCAATATAGGTTTTGGTTTGGTTTGTACCGGTAATTTGTTGATGCGCATTGTAAGCTGCCGTCTCGGCCATAATTTCAGCCAAATGGCCTTGTTTTGATGCCCATTTTGGACCTAACAATTCAGCAGAATCTCCAATTGCAAAAATATTGGTATGTCCTTCGACCTGGCAGGTGGGCAGTGTTTTAACAAACCCGGCTTCACTTAAAGGTAAACCAGAGTCGGCGAAAATTTTATGACCGGAACCACCGGCAATAAATACGGTTAAATCGCTTTCTATTTTTGATTCGTCTTCAAAAACGACTTCGCCTTTTTTGAATTCTGTAATTTTTTTGCCCACATGCTGGGTAATTTTATAATGCTTAAAGAATTTATCCAGGTTGGCATAGGCCTTTGACCCCATTTTTTTGCCGGGTTCGGCCATGGGGGCGAAGAATTTCAATTCAAAATTATCGCGTATTCCTTTTCTCTTTAAATAAGTGCTGATATTAAAAAGTAGCTCAAATGCCGGGCCACCGCGTAGTGTCGAGCCATTTACATCCTTTGGGTTTCCTCCAAAACCAATTGCTATTTTACCTTTACCGGCTTGCACCAGTTTTTCCAGTTCATTGGCAATGGCTACCGGCTGGTCGGGAGTTCCGCAAATTGTTAAAGTATTTTCAATGCCTTTGGGTTTCACTTTGTCCATACCCAGGGCAATAAACAGGTAATCGTATTGTATTTCACTGTTTTTAAGTAAAACTGAATTGGTTTCTGGATTGATTTTTTCAACCGAATCAATAACCAGGTTAAATCCGTGTTTCTTTTGCAGATCGGCCAGCTTCAATGTGCTGTCTTCAAATGAAATTCCTTTTACCGGTATCCAAATTGACAGCGGATAAATAAAAAGATAATCACGGTTGGAAACCAAAGTAACATTGTGACCATATTTTCTTAGTTTAATGGCAGCTTCAATACCTGCAAAACCGCCACCCAGGATCAGGAAATTTTTCATGCTGACTTTTTATTAAGATGAATACCTGCTTTGTATGTTAAACTTCCGTTAGGACATTCTGAAACACATTTTAAACATTTTGAGCAGCTGTATGCCTCTGCCGGATTTTGCATTTTTGGTTTGTATAAACTAAACTTTTGACTGTCGATGGAGGGCATGTAACAGGCTTTGTCGCATAATCCACAGTTTTTGCATGTATCTGCATTGAATTTAATCTTGTAAAATGAAACTTTATTCAAAAAACCTGAAATCCAGGCAATGGGACAACCAATTTTATGATATTGGTACATTCCCCTGAATGATTCGCTCGGATTTAATTTCATCAGGAATTCCATCATAATTCCCATAGGGCACATCCAACGGCAAAAAACCTTTCCCCATATTATTCCAATGGCTGAACCAATACCCACTATCCACCATATTGAGAATTGAAACCAGCTGTATGTCATGTATATACCTAATCCAATTACAATTTGGATAATTGAACGATTGTTTGCCAATATTTTGATATGCTTCTGTTTCGCGTTCATTTTATGGAATTAGTTTTGTGTTGATTTGGTAATTTCATTAATAATTTTTGCATCGGATTTTAAAGTTCCGTTTAAATAGCTTTCAATAAGAATATCGGGTGAATCCATTGGAACACCTACAAACAGATTAATTTTTGTATTGCTGAAAAGCGCAATATATTTTTTGTCAATTTTGTAGGTAATAATATCTGTAATTCCCTTTTGCTCAATCCAGTCGGGTATCTTTTCAATTTCAGTGATTGAATGAAACTCTACCTTGCTGCTTTGAATGGTTTTATTTGAGATTTCAAATATTTCATAATGGCTGCAATGCCCGAAATATTCGCTCAATTTATTTTCAACCAATGGTATGGCAATTTTTCTCATTTCAACATTTAATTGTGATGCAAAAATATATCGCCTCACTTCAGCTCACAATAAAAGTCCATCCGTTGATTCCGATAAATCAACTGAAATTTTTCAATTTATTTCCTGTCAAATGATAGTTGTACGGCATTTAAATATAAGCATTGAAAATTATTTGTACCTAATAATTATAAATTGTTAATTATATGTAGATCAGATAAATAATTTAAAAATATTTGTGATAATTCAGTAAAAAAATGTAATTTACTGGCGTTTTAACTCTTATAAACCAATACTATGAACAAATTTTACATTTTCACACTGTCGTGTGTAGGTTTTATACTGTTATTGAACTTTAGTGGCAGTTGTGCGAAACCAACCATTATTTTTTCACAAGAGCGGGGTTTTTATTATGAAAGTTTTGAACTAACATTGTCTTCCTCAGAGGGAAATATTTTAAAGTATACCCTCGACGGGAGTGATCCGTTAACTTCTGATCATGCAGAAACCTTATCTTTTCCTGCAGTTATTTCAATCAATCCCCAATCAAACCATGGACGGGCATTAACTCCTGCAGTAGTTCTGCGTGCCTGTGCTATTAATTCTGCTGATACCGGAGAAGTTATTACACAGACGTACATTTTTTTACCTGAAGTGAAATATCAGCCGGATGTTTCTCCGGAATTGGCCCCTTACTGGCCAACCGAACCTTATGTGTTGAGTACATTCAGTCCCGATTTGGTTGACTGGATGAGATCGAACACGCAACACATAGATTTAGGATCTGACCCGGAAGTTATTTCAAAAGATGAATATTTTGCTTCTTTTGAGCCTGCTTTAATTGATATACCAAGTATCTCAATAGTTACTAATCCTGATAACCTGTTTAAAGATTCAACTGGTATTTATACCAATGCAACCTGGCACGGGATGGATTGGGAACGACCTGCATCGGTTGAATTTATTTATCCTGACGGAGATAAGGTTCAGTCAAATGCCGGGTTGAGGATGCGTGGAGGATTTAGCAGAGGTGGAGGAACCGTAAAGCATTCGTTCAGATTGTTTTTTAGAGACAAGTATGGAAACGGAAAATTCAAATTCCCTTTATTTGAGGATGAAGGCACCGATACTTTTGATAAAATTGATATTAAAAGCAGCCAGAATAACAGCTGGCATGTGGGTAACACTATGGCAGATTTTGTTCATGAATCCTTTTGTCGTGATATTCAGGGTGATATGGGTTATGCTTATACCAAAAGCAGGTTTTACCATCTTTATGTAAATGGCATGTATTGGGGACTATATGAAACCCAGGAACGGCCGGAAGCAAATTTTGGAGCTACCTATTTTGGGGGAGATAAAGAAGATTACGATGTTATAAAATCAACCGGGCCGACCTACGAAGCAGAAACATATACGCTTGAAGCTACCGACGGAAATCTTGATGCTGCAGAAACACTCTGGCAAATTGCCAAACAAGGCTTTAACGATGCTAATTATTATAAAGTATTGGGGCAAAATACTGATGGAACAAACAATCCAAATTATCCAAAACTGGTTGATGAATACAACCTGATGGATTATATGGTATTTACCTATTATTCAGCTAATACTGATGCACCGGTTGTAATGGACGGGAGTGGGCGCATTAATAACTTTTATGGAATTTATAATCGGGTTAACCCTGATGGTTTTAAGTTTATGGTTCATGATGCAGAAAATTGCTTAAGAAATGTGACCGATAATATTACCAATTTGCCAACACAAGCTGGCGAAACATTCGATCATTTTAATCCTATGTGGTTGCATCAAAAGCTTATGGAAAATAAACATTACAGGGAAAAATTTGCCGACAGGGCATATAAACTTTTGTACAATAATGGAGTGTTGACTCCGGATGAAAATATCAGGCGCTATACAAATCGGTCCGATATGATTAACCTTGCAATTATTGGAGAATCAGCACGGTGGGGTGATGTTTCGGGCAGTGCAGCCCGGCCTTACACCAGGAATGAACAATGGATACCTGTAATCGATTATTATGTAAATACGTATTTTCCGGAACGAACACAGGTTGTAATCGATCAATTTAAGCAGCAGGGCTGGCTTAATGGTGTTGAAGCCCCGGTAGTGGATGAAAACGATTTTATACAGCTGGATAAATCTTTTAATGACCCAAACATTGAAAGATTCGAAATAACCCGTGGTAATTCTTTTAAACTTATCAATAAAAACAGTTCAGGAACAATTTATTATGCGCTTGATGGAACTGATCCGCGCGACATCAATGGAAATGTATCAATAAAGGCTCTGGCCTATTCTAAAGAAATTCAGCCCATACAAACTGTGTTTCTGAAGGCCCGGGTCAAAGATGGCGATTCCTGGAGTCCTTTGGCAGAATATATAATTGTGATTTCTGCCAATGTAAATGTTGTGATTAGTGAAGTAAATTATAATCCGGGTTCCCGGATAATTGGAACCGATACCTTAACCAGCAAGAATCTTGAATTTATTGAGTTAAAAAACTTTTCAGGTGAAGATGTTGATCTTTCCGGTTTTAAAATTTTAAAAGGCATTGCATATGAATTTCCATATAACAGCATCATTAAATCCGACAGTTTGGTTGTAATTGCAGCCGACCCTGTCAGCTTTGAAAAAGGTTATGGTTTTGCACCGTTTGGGCAGTTTACCGGCAATTTAAATAATGATGGAGAGCAACTTATTGTTGAAAATGCTTTAAACGATATTATTATAAATTTTAATTACAGTTCGGGTTGGTATCCGGTTACCAATGGCGGCGGATATTCACTGATTTTTGCGGATTATCAGAATATCCAAACGGTGAGTAATAAAGATTTCTGGCGGGTTTCATACAACCTTAACGGTTCACCCGGCAAAGATGATCTTCAGCCCCTTAATTATAATATAAAATTCAACGAAGTACTGGCTAATTCGGATGCCCCATTGACCGATGCTATTGAACTCTATAACAATTCAGATACTGATGTGGATATTTCAGGCTGGTATTTAACCGACGATAAAAGTGTTCCGGGGAAATGGAAAATTCCATCAGGTACTTCCATCCCGACAAAGGGATACCTGGTTTTTTATGAAGGTCATTATGTGAATGATACGCTAAAGTTTGCTGCTAATGAATTTGGAGCTGCTTTTTCGGTATCATCAGCAGGTGAAAGACTGTTATTATTTAGTAGCAGTCCAGCAGGAGATTTGGGCCAGTTTGTATGTGATTATAAAGTTGAACCTACCGATAATAATATTTCATTTGGTGATTATACAACTGCTTCAGGAATTACCTATCAGGTTCAGCTTGATTCACAATATTTTAACAAGGATAACCTAAAAGCTTATAGCAGCCCGGTGATTTTTAGTACGGTGATGTATCATCCGGTAAGTGGTAATTATGAATACCTGGTTTTGAAAAACCGTACCGATTCCCTGGTAAACTTATATGTAGCCTCAAATCAGGAAGTTACCTGGAAAGTTGATGGTTTGAAATTTAATTTTCCGCCCGGAGTTTCGTTAGGCAGTGGTGATTCCCTGTATCTGATTGAGAAAAGCATTTCAGCAGAAATGTTTAAATCGGTAATGAAATTGCCAGATAACTTACAGGCTTTCAATTATGAAGGTAAAATCAGCAATGGTGGCGAAACACTTATTATACAAAAGCCTGTGGTGCATCTCGTTAATGATACCGTCAATTATATTTATGTCAACGAGGAATTATTGGCATTTAGTGACGCAGCACCCTGGCCTGCAAGTGCTGACGGTGCAGGTTTTGCATTGCATCGGATAAATGACGAAATATTTGCTAGTGAGCCAACAAACTGGAAAGTTATCTACAATACAATTCCGGTTTCGATTGCAGGAACCGACCAATGGGTACGGCTGGATAAGTCTCTGAGTCTGGATGGTTCCAGGAGCTATGATCCTCAGGATGGCAGTTTGACTTATCAGTGGCAAATTGTTGAAAAACCCGAGGGCAGTAATCCTTCTCTTGATGATGTTTCCAGTATTACTCCTAAATTCACCACAAATACCCAGGGAGAATATTTACTCTCATTAGTGGTTAGTAATTCTCAAAGTTCAAGCGAACCTTCTTATGTTTCCATCATGGCTTACCAAAACCAACCGCCCTTGGCATTAGTTGACACAAGAAACATTATCACCCAGGTGGGCTCAAATACAACCATAAGTGCTGCCAGGTGTTATGATCCTGATTATGAACCCTTGAATTATCATTGGGAATTAGCCTCAATTCCTGACGGAAGTAGTGTGACCCTGGCTTCAAATACCTCTGAAAACCTTGAATTAACTCCTGATGTTGCAGGTAAATATAAATTGAGCCTTAAAGTTGATGATGATGAATTATTTAGCGATCCAATTTCAATAACAGTTACTGCTAAACCCAGTACCGATTTATTTGACCAGCCGTTGACAGGTAATTTGGTAATTTACCCGAATCCGGCAAATGCCGATCTTAATATTGAGTTTTATTTAGCTAAATCGTTACCTTTTGCCCTGACCATCGATGATTTGCAAGGGAAGAATATTTATAGCCGGAATTTAAGCCATTGTAATCCAGGCCTAAATACACTAACAATTGATTTAGGTAGTTTAAAAATTCAGAGTGGCATTTATATTTTGCATATTCGTTCAGCTGAGGGTATGGCCAGTAAAAAAATTATTTATACCAGGTAAACAGTAAGGTATAGATAAACATTTATCTGCTAATAATTCGTACTTTTAATTAGAAGAATTCCCCGAGGATTGCCTTGGGGTAGAACTTTAAAACTTTCTTTATCCCGATTTGAAAGGTTTGCTGTACTATTTGGAATGTGAATTATCTGAAAACTAAATCATTAGCAATGTTGTCAAGATTTTTTACCTGGTCATTACTGCTGATAATAGGTTCTCTGGAAACAATAAGTCCTGTTTCAGCTCAGTTTTTATCGACAATTCCTGATTTTGATTATCTGAACAAAACCAGGGTTGATGAACAAATTTCTGTACAAACCGATTGTGAGGTTTACGCTCCTGGTGATACGATATGGTTTAAAGCTTATATAAGAAATAAAGCGACCTTAAAACCATCGGATTTAAGCCAGGTTTTTTACGTTAATTTAGTTAACCATGAAGGCATCATTTTGTCAGATGAAAAATATCTGGTAAGCAATTCACAATCAACTGGTTATTTAGTTGTTGATAACTCCCTGGAGGAAGGTTTTTATTCCATGGATTGTTATTCGGCCTGGATGAAAAACTTTGGCCCCGGAGCCGTATATAAAAAGCGAATTTTAATTTTAAAGGAAACTACAAGGAATTATAAATACCTACCCAGCTATAATAAAAAGGGTTATGAGCCGGGCGATACAGTTAAAATAAAAATTAAAGCCTACAATAATTTCAAGCAGGAATTAAAATCGTTAAAATTCAGGTACAGGTTTTTGGTTGACGATAAAGTAATTGAAAAGGGGAGTGGAATTAGCTCAGTTACTGATAATGAGCCGTTATCAGTGGTTTTACCTGGCGGCGATATTCATAAAGCTACCTTGAATATTTTTGATGATCGTAATTCATTTGATTTTGATGTACCTGTAATTAAGGGAATTGAGATTGATTTTTTCCCGGAAGGGGGACATTCATTGATCGACCGTTCGAATATAGTCGCCTTTAAGGCAACCTATTCTTCCTGTGTAGCTGTTGACTTGAAGGGAAAAATAGTGACTGCGGATGGAACTACTGTGACAGAAATTAAAACTGACTACAATGGCACGGGCAGGTTTCTTTATATGCCAAAAGATAATAAAAAGTATTTCCTGAAAATTATTGAACCACTTGGTTATGATCAATTATATGAACTTCCTGATGCTTTGTCGCAGGGATGGGGAATGCAGGCTCAAACTACGAATAAAGTCATCAACGTTAAAGTAACCTGCAATACTGAAAATCCGGATACCTGCCTGTTTATGTTATCCATCAGGGGATTTACTCATTTTTTCAGGATGGTAAGTTCGGAACCGGAAACTAATTTTTCAATTCCTACTGATAAACTGCCTGCCGGAGTTGCCGTGCTGACTTTGCTAAACAGGAATAATTTGCCCCAGGCGGAACGTCTTGTCTTTGTAAATTACAAAAGCTTTATCCTTGCCGATTTAAGCACCGAATATAAAAAGTATTTATGCCGCGATGCTGTTACCCTGAATATTGATTTAAAAAATTCAAATCAGGAAAGCGGTCAATACTCTCTGTCAGTATATGATGATGTGTTTGGCAGTTCCGATTTACTGGATGAACCAAATATTATAGCTGCAAATTATTTGTCACCGGAAATAAAGGGTCCGATTCCTGATTTGAATTATTTCTTCAACGAACCAGGTAGTTTGAAATTTTATCAGCTCGATTTGTTATTAATGACGCAAGGCTGGCGAAATTACAAATATCTTGAAACAACTTTAAAGGGTGACACTGTAAAAATGCCAGAAAATCAGGATGTTGTGAGGGGTGAAATGAAACGCTTTAAATTTGGGCACGATCCGGTTCCAACCAGCGGTACTATACTCGTATATTTTGCCGGCAGCTCACAAAAGATTATAACCGATGATAAAGGATCTTTTTCATTTTTACCGGTTTATACAGCGGCCAATACCTCATCAATTGTTATCTCCGGCAGCGATAAAAAAGGTGAAGAAGGAATCATAATTCATACCAGCGCCTTTGATTTTAGAAATGCCTTTAAGGATTATTTAAAAAATTCGATTGATAGTTCATACAATTACAATTTGGGAAAAACGGACATTTTTGGCGATAACACCAAACAATTTTTTATAGATAAAAGCAAAAGCATCTGGATTGATGAGGTCGAAATCAGAAGTAAAAAGTCTGAACCCGTTGATGATGTTGAAATAAGTTTGGCAAAGAACTTTGCAAATGTTAAAAAATCATCATTATCCTTATTAAAATCATCGAAAGAGTTACAGGAAATATTGGAAAATATGGGATATTACTGCACCGATGAAGAGGATTATTTACAGGTAGATTACAGGGGTTCTCAATACAAAGCAAAGTTTATAATTGATGGTATGGATAAAGGTGATTATTTCCCTTCTATCCGTGATAGCTATAAACCCGAAGAAATAAAGAATTTATATGTTTTAACCGGGAACGAAGCCTCTTTGGTTTATGGAAACGGTTTTGTTGTACTAATCCAAACCGATAAGGATGCCTATAAGCATTATCTTTATGAAGATAATAATACCAGCTCAATCACCATTAAAGCATTACAGGTGCAAAAGGAGTTTTACAGCCCAAAATACCTTACCGATGAAGAAAAGGCCGTTACCATTCCCGACCTCCGTAAAACTTTATATTTTAATCCTGATGTGAAGGTGGATTCTACCGGAAAGGCCATCATCACATTTTATAACTCCGACCGCTACACCCGTTTCAAGTGTGTATTCGAAGGGATTACCGACAGTGGAATTCCGGTTTACGGTGAAAAATATTATGAAATTTCAACTTCAAGGGAATAAATAAGGCTGTATAGTCTGCCCCGAAATCAAGTTCGGGGCTGGCTGTCTAGCTAAGATATAAGTTGCTTAAAATGTGCAATATATGCACGCGCTATAATGATGAGTCAGTGAATTTCGTCGCAATAAAATGTACTATTCCAATTAAATTTTACTACTTGCGACGATTTCCCTGGCCAGGTCACCTGGAGCCCAGGGCGACAAAAACTTCAATAAGTTCGACTATCGCTCACTTATTTTCGTTTTTTCTGCCCTGGGTTGAATTGAATTGCCCTTTCAGGGCGTTATTATCGATAATACAATTTCCCCAAGGCGCTACCTTGGGTTGAATTGAGCTGCCACTCCGTGGCGAAAGAAGAATAACAGGCCAATTTGAATTCTGTGAGCGCATTCCCCGTCAGCTTGCTGCGAGGAGCTTCAATTGTAATCTTTAGCCTATGGGCTGAAAGCCCTGATAATTTCAACCCGATGGCTGCTCCTCCGCAAAAGCTACGGCGACACACGGAACGCCTCGGGTAACCTGTCCCCAGACTCAAAGTTGCCCTGAAAGGGCGTATCATTTCAGCCCAAGGCGGGTAACTGAGCTGTTTTTGTTGAGCTTAGTCGAAGTTAGCTCTGGGTAATAGGATACGCAATTAAAATCGTCGCAAGCAGGTATGCTACCATAAAATACTATCGTTTAATGCGACGAAATGTAGAAAAGTTTCAGGAATGAATAATTAGTCTCATTTTCAATTTTATATGGTCTTAGCTTGACAGCCTGCCCCGGTTTATCGGGGGCTATGCCCTTGAGGGGACTTAAGGGGTGAATACACTGGAATTATTTTAAAATAGTACATTCCACAAATCCTTCCAAAACAAGTGTGAAAGGATTATAACGACTAATAGGTTCAGAATTTGATATTCCAACCTGGAATATCAAATTACCAAAGCTTTTATAATCAATGCATTTTTATCAAACGCAAATAATCCAGCAAAGCTTCGTTTAATTCACCATCCATGTTGGTATTCCAATCCTCGAATTTGAGGATAATTTTATTTTGTCCTTTTTTTAGCTGAATTTTTACAGGATTGGTAAAGCCCCAGTCACTCCATTCATCGACACCTCGTTGAGGCATTATTACAACACCCTGGTAGCCTGAATTGACATATAAACTCCGTATTCCGCAATTGTTATCGGTGTTCCAGGGGCCGGTTCCGTTGGCATATCTAAAGTCAAGCAGATAGGTGCCGGGCTCATTGCAATTCACAGGAATAGAAATTTCGCGATTTTGAGTTTGAGTAATTTTAATAAAACCCTTTCCCGAAAAGTTGGTATAGGGTAAATCCGATTTCTTAATGACATCTTCAATTTCAATTATTTTCTCAGCATCCCTATTAAACATCAAAACCGGTTCGCTGGCAAATGATTCCAGCCCATCGGCCTCAATGGCTGTTACTGCATATTCGGCAAACTGCCCGGGCTCAATTTTTTCGGTAGCTTCTTTGGTCGGTTTCCATAATTTGCCATCTTTATAAACATGATACAGTAAAGCACCGGTTATTTCATTCCAGTTCAAACTATCTCCGGCCAGGGTAACTTTTGGATTGGTAAGTGAAAATTTATTCTCAACCAAATTAATAGGACTTAAATCCATTGATTTATTGGCCATTTTAATGGCAATTTTATGATTGCCTTCAAGGTTTGCCGGGAAGAATGGTTCATCCAACGGTAATCCGTCAAGGGAAATTTTATCGATTTGATTGCCAAAGCCTGAAACGGTAATTTCCAGTATCGATTTCCGATAATGAAAATTAGATAATTTTTTATTTCCTGCATAGTTTTGTGGGATCACCGGTTTAAACCGGATACCATCAGGTTCAAAATTCATCCCTATAAACAGGCGGTGCACCATGGCTAAATTTCCGGCCATACTCCAAAGCATGCGGTCCGAATTGATTTCGGTGCCTACATAATCGCCATTTTGGGCCACAAAGTTTTCATAATTTGTAAGAAATAATGCCCCAGCCCGATAAATGGCTGCCAACCCGTAATCCAGCATTTTTTCGTTACCGGCTTTGGCCGCTGCTAAATTCCAGTACGACTGTACAAAAGGCCAAACGGCGTTGTTGTGGTAAGGTGGAATTCCCGGAATTTGCGGGTAAATACAGGTGGTACCAAAAGGAGTTACTGGTGATTTTTCCATTATCGATTTAGCCTGTTGGGTATCTGCTACGTCAAAAATAATAGATAAAGCCTCACCCAAAGCCTCAAATCGCGGTGATTTCATTAGTGAAGATCTTCCATAAAGGTATTGGGCATAATATCCTTCATCGTTCATCCATAAATAGTTATTAATGCCTTTTTTAATTTCGGCAGCCCTTTTTTCATAAACCTCGTAGGGTTCGCCCAGAATTTTGGCCATTTCACTCAAAACTATGTTTGCCCGATAATGTACCACATTAGTTCCCAGGTTTTCCGATTCGGCAATATCCACATTCGACATCCATTTGGGATATGTTTGCTCGCGCCAGTCTAAAAATGACGATTCGCCCTTGTTCATACCTGTCGCAGATTTCAGGGTTAGATAATCATCTTCCAGCGTATTTTTGATGATTTCGTAAGCTTGTTTCAGCCAGGCTTTATCGCCCGTTATTTTGTATAATTCCCAGGCTGCATTTGCCCAGATGGTACGATCCGATGAAACCGGCCAGGCACCGCCGGAACCGGTATCCTGGATAATCCGTCCACGTTTGTTAACCTTACGCAGCAGACTGATTTTTGCTACCTCCGGTTCATGATAAGCAAAGGCCAGGAAAATACTGTAACTCACATCGCGCGTCCAAACACCACCCCATTTGGCACCGGTTCGGAAGGTACTGTCGGGTTCTATATTTTTCAGAGCTTCTTCAACCGATAAATTGAACAGGGCATCCACAATTTTTTGATTGGATTCATATTTAGGTTTGGACGAAATATCTTTGGTAAGCTCCCAGGTTTTAACATCAACAGCATTTTCATCGTAGGGATTCAGTACTACAGTCAATTCATATATTCCATCGCCATTAGGATCCTTTAAGGCAAGACCATGATTATCGAGGTTTACCCAATCCCAGCTAAGAGGTTCGGAACCCCCGGCGATATATACATTTTTAAAATCATCTTTGGCAATCCGGGTCCCGTCAAAGGTTTCATAGTATCCCTTTTCTTTAAACTGCGACAAAACCGGGTTCATGTCCAGACGAAAAGTATATTTATAATTGGGGGGTAATTTTGTTCCCGGATCAGCGGGTTTTAGTCCGTCATCCTGACCAAATTCAATAATGGGCGATTCGTGCTCGTTACTAATAATTATCCAATGATCCTTTAAGGGCGGGCGCTCGTTATCCTTTTCATTTATGCTGAACTTAAAGGTAATGAGCCTTGAATAATTTTGATAAGCCAGGCTTTTATAATTGGATACTATTTTCGTGGGTGAAACTATATCCGCTTCATTTGCTCCCTGGATTACCTTGTCGGTGAAAACCGTGTATTGATCCGATTTGTAAAGTACTTTGGAATTTTGGGTACAGGCTGTAATTAAAAGCAGGAGAGTTGAAAGGTATAAAGGTTTCATATTAGCAGGTTTAGTCTATGTAAATTAAACAGTAATTAAGTAATTGCTTTTTCGTATGTCTCAGCCCTGAAAGGGTTTAAAACCTCGTAGGGCTTTTGTCTTGTAAAACCGGATTTTCAGCGTTTATATTTTTTTATATTATTATAATAACCCATGCATCTTCAACCATTGTTCACAAGCCTCTGGCCACTGGCTTTCAGTATTTTTGCTTCGGCCCAACCCATAACCATGTCCGCCTGATTCATATAGATGCAGTTCTACTGGTATATGGTGTTTTTTTAATGCCAGGGTATAATTTATGCTATTAAGAGGTGGTACGGTACCATCGTCTAATGACTGAACCAGAAAGGCCGGTGGCGTATTTTTGTCAACCTGTTTTTCACATGAATAATGATTTACCAATGAATCCGATGGATTATCGCCCAGCAAATTTATTCGTGAACCCATATGTGTAATAGCAGAATTCATAGAAATTACCGGGTAAATTAAAATGGAAAAATCAGGACGGGCACTAGTGGTATCGTCTGATTTATAAACCTTGTCAGTATAAAGTGTTGAAAGTGAAGCTGCCAGATGCCCCCCGGCTGAAAACCCCATAATTCCAATTTTATCGGGATTGATATTCCATTCTTTGGAATGGCTGCGAACTATCCGCATAGCTCTTTGTGCATCCTGTAAAGGTCCTATGGTTTTATTAATCATCACCAAACTGTCGGGCAATCGGTATTTTAAAACAAAAGCCGAAATGCCCAGTGAATTTAACCATTTTGCCACGGCAGCACCCTCATGTTTGTAAGCCAAACCCCAATAACCACCGCCGGGACAAATAATAACGGCTGTTCCGGTTGCAATTTTTTCTGGTGCCGGATATACATCAAGTTTAGGATTTGTGATGTTTCGCATGTAAGTCCATGATCCACTTGAATCGGCAATAAAATGATAGGAGGTATCAGGAATTGCTCCGGGTACGTTGCCATTCCAGATGTCAATTACTTTGGTTTGGGCTGATACCTGGATTGCCAGACCAATTATAATCAATGAAAGTAAGTGGAAATATTTTTTCATTTAAAAGGTTTTATACTTAGTTTAAATACGTTTATTAAAATCTTCCTTAAAAAACGATGTCATGTCTAACGACGATGACATGTTTTTTAGCACTTTTGCTTTAATTGACCTGACAACGTCTTTTCGACTTGTCAGCGTCAATATTTGAATTTTAAATAACATGCCTTTATTTTTTAATTTCTCTTGCAATAATCCTGGCCATTACTTTTGCACCGGCTTCGTTGGGGTGAATACTATCGAAAAAGTTTGCTCCCTGATCTTGTAACAAGGTGTGGAGGTCAATAATTTTCAAATGATTTTGAGAAGCCAGTTTTTCTACTGCCGGAATCACACCATGAACTACGGTGGAGTCGTTAATTCCCCAACGGGTTTTAAAAACGGGAGCTGGCGTACATAAATAGATTTGAGGATGGGTTGCTATCGTTTTAAAAGTATCTATCATCGATTGATAATCTTTTTCATAATTTTCGGCATTCCAGTTTTGGGGTTTGGTATCGTTGGTACCCAGTTTTAGTACAATTATGTTGGGCTGAAAAGCAAACACATTTGAGAATTCCTTGCAAATCCAGTAAGGAAAGTCTCCTTTTTTAAGCAGAGTGGTAGCGCTTCTGCCAGCATTGAGTACAGTATAATCTGGTCCCAGAATACTATCCAGCATTACAGGATAACCCGTTTTACTTTGTACTGCCAATCCATAGCCCTCGGTAATACTGTCGCCAACACAGGCTACTTTGGTTACTTTATTTGTGCAGGCTGTTGATAAAGTTATCAGGATCATTAAAAGCAAGTTGATTTTTTTCATCTTAAAAAAGGTATTTGTTAGTAAATGTTGTAGATTCTAAAATTATTCATTTTACACCAAATAAACGGGATGTAACCAAAAGAATTAACCCTGGTCTTATTTGCTCAAAACTAAATATTTATATTATGAGCATCTATGTTAATGATTATCAGTGGCTTAAAACAAGACCAAACTCAGTTAAAAATATGGTTCAACAAGCCAAAAATGAAGTTCCGGGATTCAGGAATCACTATGCTAAATTTGAAGAGCAGATATTAGTACGTGGCTATTCAAAAAGCACCTTGTATAATTATTCCAGGGCGGTGGCTAAGATAGGCCTGTACTATAAAAAGTCAATTCTCGATCTTACATCTGATGAAGTTACAAAATTTTTATATCAGATTGCTGTGGAGAAAAATGCTGGATCAACTTTTTTTAAGCATACGGTATTTGGACTGCGGTTCTTTTACAAGATACATGGGAAGAAAGATATATTGTTGGAATTGCCAAAAATAAGGCATGAAAGGAAATTGCCGGTTGTTATGTCAAAACAGGAACTCCAACGTCTGTTTGAGGCACCAAAAAAACTAAAACAGAGAGTACTATTTGCATTAATATATTCAGCCGGATTAAGAATAGGAGAAGTCTCCCGATTAAAATTATCTGATGTTGATTTCGATCGTTTGCAGATCAGGATAATAAAAAGCAAAGGCAGGTACGACAGGTATGTTTCTTTGAGTAGCATTTTGATTAACGATTTAAAAAGGTATATTGAACAGGATAAGCCCCATGTGTTTTTATTTAATGGAAGAAAATCTCCCGATCCGCTCGGTACGTCATCCATCAGGCAATCATTTCATCATGCCGTTAAAAAGGCCAATATTCAAAAAAAAGTATGTGTTCATACCTTACGACATTCCTTTGCCACCCATATGCTTGAAGAGGGTGTTGATATTGTTTCTATAAAGGAAGCTCTGGGGCATGGTCAAATTGAAACAACCATGCTTTATCTGCATGTGGCAAAATTCGATCGAAAAAAAGCATTTAGTCCGTTAGATACTTTATATTTAAATAATAATTAGAAGAAATTCATTTAATATTAAACTCATCGGATGACTAAGTCGCTGGTTTATAAATAAGTCATATACTCTAATAAATTACAAGTTTTTAAGCCACTTTTTCAGTGGAGCTATTAAAATTTTCTAATTCTCTAGGGTCAAGATTTATATATTCCTGACTGTATGGTATCC
>JBJKSB010000054.1:0-18077 GCA_046704385.1 Bacteroidales bacterium
GGTTTTGGTAATTTATTTTGTCGGGTGTATCACCAGGCGTATGATAATCTTCGTGTAATCCGGTAAAAAAAACGGCCACCGGAATATCTTTCTTTATAAAACTGTAATGATCGGAACCATACTGAAATGTCCGCTTTTCTTTGGGACCCGGCTTGTTTGAAACTTCAAAGCCTTTGGGAAGGTTCAGTTTCCTTTTTCCCAGTTTAAATAATTCCTTACTGTTTTTCCCTGCAGTAAGCAGGTAAACAAAACTCCGGTCGTTTTCATGCTTTTCGTCCCAGCGGCCAACCATATCCAGGTTAATGTCAGTGTAAACAGGCTTGATATGTAATGTTGAGTCACTTACAAATGCTTCGGAACCCAACAAACCTAATTCTTCGCCCGAAAAAGACATAAACAGAACATTTGTTTCAGGTTTAATCCCGTTTTTAGCATCAAGAGCCATTAACCTGGCTATTTCCAGCAAAGCCACAGTTCCAGAGCCATTATCATCGGCTCCATAATTTATCTGCCCAAGCTCAATACCAATATGATCGTGATGGGCTGAAACTAACAGTGTCTTGGTGGTGTCTTTGCCATAAATTATTCCCCCTACATTTTTAACTTTGATATTGTCAACAGAATCATGGTAATTCACCAAACAACTAATTTCCGGCTGTATCACAGTAGAAAGCAGGGAATAATTCTGATCCATATTATCTTGTGCCACATTTTCAAGTTCATCATCGGTCTTCTGAAACATGTTGCGCATGACATTTGAGAAACAATAATAAATATTGAGTGAATCCTTAGGATTAGCCCATTCTTCATTAACAGCCTGCGCCATAATTTTATTAAATTCTTTGGGCAAAACATAGCTGGATAATTCGTATTCGTTAGCCCAGGCCTGGTCCAGCGCTTTGTCCTTTTGAGGAAATATCACAAAAAAGTAGTGGTTTCCGTAGGTTGATTTTATCTCTTTTATTCGCTTATAGGCCTTTTGAGGAGAATCAGCCAAAAACGCAATAGCTTTTCCTTTTGTATTTAATGGTGCAAGTTCCTTATCGGAACCAAAACCGGTAAAAACAACCCTTGTATTTAATGTATCAGTATGGTTGTAGGCTGAAACATAAAAAAAATGCCAGGGCCAAAATAATAAATTTCCGCTGTTTTTAACGACAACAAAATTTCGGTGATTTTTCTTTAAATGATAATAATGAAAATAGCTGGTATCAGCCAGTTTATGCAATCCGTAGTTTTCAAATTGCCGGGCCACAAAATTAGCAGCCTTAATCTGTCCCGGCTTCCCGGTATTCCGTCCTTCAAATTCTCCTGAAGCCAGGTAATATAAATTCTTTTTAAGCGTGTCAGTACTGGGAACCTGATTTTGAGCGAAAACAGATGAGGCTTCCAACACAACGACGATCAACCCCACTAGAAATACCTTCATTATTTTGCAATTTATTGTGATACAATTTTTTCGGTGCCGAAATTATTACTTATTTGTAACAAATAAATCATTTTGGTTACAAAACGCTTCCTCTGAAGAATTAAAATAAATAAAAAGCCACTAAACCACTAAGCCACAAAGAAACACAAAATACTAAATATTAGTATTTTACACATTGGTAAGGTTGGGTATTTTTGTATTCCCGCCTGACCGAACGGGCTGGTTAGTGGCAAAAAATAACTTTTTATTTAGCCCCGAAAAAGTGAAATCACATGGTGCTCCGTCGCTAAAGCTATGGTTTAATATTCAAGCCTCGTGGAATTTTTTAATTATAGTATTTTATTCATTAATTATTCAATTAAATTTGAAAAACGTAACAATTTATAATACCATCGAAATACATGAAATACATCATTCTGCTTTTTTTGGTTTCCGCAGTTTGTACGATAGCTTATTCACAGGAAAACAGTGAAATACCGTCCGCTGATTCAATTAAACATACTGAAGTTGATATTACAGTAAATCTTCTAAAAAAAGCAGATTCCATTAAAATTTCAGATTCCATTAACCGGGTGGTAGTGCAAAAACAACTTGAAGATTTACGCTCCTATGAAACGGCCAAACGCAGACAACTGGAAAAAAGACTTAATGCACTAATTATCAGAGATTCGCTAAAAAAGGTAAGGCTTAAGAACCAGGTTGATTCATTAAAGAATTTTGCAAAAGGTTATGTTATAAAACCCCATAAGGATACTCTTTTTGTAGTTTACACCAATATTGGATCCATTACTGCACAGGAAAGGGCTGAGGTAATCCAGGAAAGGCTTAAAGAACTTTATCAGACATTTTATGTTAAACGCGACTCGCTGACCCTGGTCGATAATACCCAAACGGTAGATATATTTTTCAAAGATAAAATCATTATCAGCGTCACCGAACTGGATGCCCTTTGGTATAACCAAACCAAAATGGCTATTGCCAGGAAAATTGCCGACAATATTGACCACGATATTAAGATTTATAAAAAGGATAGAAGCGTTTTAACTCTGCTTAAAAAGGTGGGACTTGCACTGCTGGTTCTTATTATCCAGATTATTTTAATAAAACTGGTTAACCTGTTCTTTAAAAGACGGGTCAACAAATATCTTAAAAGTAAATCAGGCACCTGGTTTACCGGGATTAAAATTAAAAACTACGAAATACTTAACCAGGAAAGAGAAACTGCAGTTATACTTTTAACATCAAAAGTCATCAGATTTCTCATCAACCTTACACAGCTATACATCACCATTCCCATAGTGTTCAGCATTTTTCCACCAACCAAGCGGTTTGCTGAAACCATGTTCGGATATATCCTTACGCCACTCAAAAAAATCGGGATTTCACTGATTGATTATATCCCCGAATTAATTACGATAATCGTAATTGTTACTATTACTAGATATTTTGTTCGGTTTTTAAAATTCCTAGCCGATGAAATTGCTGATGAAAAACTGAGATTACCCGGTTTCTTCCCTGATTGGGCCAAGCCTTCCTTCAATATCCTCAGGTTTATTATTTATGCCTTTATGTTCGTGGCCATATTTCCCTACCTTCCGGGATCGGATTCCAATGTTTTTAAAGGTGTTTCCGTATTTCTGGGTATCGTTTTTTCACTGGGTTCTTCATCCATAATCGGAAATATAATTGCAGGAATTGTTATTACTTATATGCGCCCTTTTAAAATTGGCGACCGGATTAAAATTGGTGAGGTTGTGGGAAATGTAGTGGAGAAAACCCCTTTTGTCACCCGGATTCGTACGCCTAAAAAAGAATTTATTACCATTCCGAATTCCAATATCCTGGCTTCGAATGTAATTAATTACAGCAACTCAAAACTTCAGGGTGGTTTGATAGTACACACTACCGTAACTATAGGCTATGATGTTCCCTGGCGAATAGTACACCAGACACTTATAAATGCTGCAAAAAAAACCAGTTTTTTAAACAATGAAATTGCCCCCTTTGTATTACAAACCAGTTTGGATGATTTTTATGTTTCGTACCAGTTAAATGCGCATACCAATGAGCCCGATAAACAACCGCAGATATACAGCGAACTGCATGAAAATATACAGGACGGGTTTAACGATGCCGGAATTGAGATACTTTCGCCTCATTACCGTGCTGCACGCGATGGTAACAATATGGCTATTCCTAAGGATTACTGGCCCGATGATTACAAACCCACAGGATTTAAATTTGAAAAAGAATAAACAATGGCCCGATTTTTAAAAAGCAGAATTAAGGCAAAAGGAGCCGCACCAGGTAGTTTTATTTTTATGGGTAACCAGTTGATGGATGCCCCCAGAATTAGTCTCTTTCAATACAATAATGAAACAGCTACCGAAAAAGAATTTAAAAGTATAAGCGAAGCGCTGGAGCAATCAGGAACCGGATTTGTGAACTGGCTTAACATTGATGGCCTTCATGACACAGAACCGTTAAAAGCTATTAGCCGGCATTTTAACATTTCGCCATTGGCTTTCGAAAATATATTGGATACCGGTCAGCGATCGAAATTTTTTGAAGACAAAAATTCACTCACTGTTCTACTAAAAGTGGTTTATTTTGATGACAAAAGCAATAAAATTTCTATCGAGCAAATATCATTTATAATTTGTAATGATGCAGTAATCAGCTTCCAGGAAAAAGCCGGCGACTATTTTGATCCCGTAAGGGAAAGGATAAGAAATGCGCTGGGAAGGATACGCACCTGTGGTACCGACTATTTATTATACAGCCTGATGGACAGTATTGTGGACAATAATTTAATAATTGTTGAACAGTTAGGCGACCGTATTGAACAGATTGAAGCCGAACTTGAAGATCCTGATAATGCGGTAAGCAAAAAGATTTTTCATTATAAAACAGAAGTTTCATTTTTCCGGAAATCGGTTCGCCCTTTAAAAGAAGTAATGACCCGGATTTTAAGGTCGAACACCCAGCACATTCAAACAGACACCGTGGTTTATTACCTGGAATTAAATGACCTCATTGAGCATTTAAACGAATCTATTGATGCTTATTACCTAATGGTTAGCGACCAATTAAGCATCTATAATACAAATGTGAGCAACCGGGCAAACGATGTAATGAAAATTCTTACCATATTCGCCTCTATTTTTATTCCATTGACTTTTATTACAGGAGTTTATGGTACCAATTTCGATAACCTGCCCGAACTTCATTTAAAATACGGGTATTTTGGTATGTGGGGAGTTATGATAATAGTTGCCGGATGGATGTTATATTATTTCAGAAAGCACAAATGGTTTTAGGAGCAACTCGCAAGTGAATGCTTTTAGCAAAAAAAGCGGCCCAAACGAGCCGCCCTGTAATCATAAATAGTCCCCGGATTAATATTAACAATTATTCATTTGAGGCAGAAGGTTCTTTGGTGCTTACCCGTCGGTCTAATAAAGCCTGGTAATCGGCAATAATCAGATTGATGGCATCGGCTAACTCCTTATAACTTTCTTCCGGACTAATCACACTATATGCAAAAATATTATCGCATAAATTGCGGTAAGCTAAAGTTACCTGGTCACGCATTTCAGTGAATGACTGCAAATTATTCCCTAATTTGTCATCCACCCGCGTCTGATAAATTGATTTAAAATTTCCATTTTCATCTTTCAGCTCCTGTGCCCATATTTCTATCCTGAGTTTACCTAACGCTGCTTTTAAGGCCGGATCGCGGTCCCATTCATCTATAATGGCATCCACTACGGTTGATTCGGCCTGATAATTCATACGGCTGATATTACTGCCATATTTATCGATGCTGTTTAATAAAAGCTTCGCTGCCTGGGCTGTTTCCGGGTCGCGACTGTAGGTGTATCCTTCACAAACAGTTCGGATGCCCACTAAATCGCTGTCGCGACGACCGTCGGACGCAATGAGCTGTTCAGTCACCTGGCTCCCGGTTTCTTTTTGCAGGGCCTGGTTTAATGGATTAATGCAATCCTTTAACGTTATTACTGCACTATCCAATTTAAGTTCGGTCAGGTTATATCGTTCACAACGAACAACTAAGGCGTTGAAGAATTGTGAAAATTCGGTATTCCTGAGTTTAGGAAAGGCTAATGAATTAATCATAAGCAGTTTAATTTATGGGGACTATTATTAGTTTGGTTGAGGAACAAACTTATAAAAAAAGATAATACAAAGCAATAATTGTTGATTTCTGTTCAGCGGCGATGCAGGAGCAAATTGTTGAGTAAAGTTTTCCTCCGCGGCGATGCAGGAGCAAAATGTTGAGTAAAGTTTTGTTCCGCGGCGGTGCAGGAGCAAAATGTTGATTAAAGTTTTCTTCCGCGGCGGTGCAGGAGCAAAATGTTGGTTAAAGTTTTCTTCCGCGGCGGTGCAGGAGACTTTTTACAACTGTTATTTAACATAAACCCTTGACTTGTATTGTTTTTTTTTTTAATATTTGACTCGTAAATTACTTTGGCCAAAAGATTTATTTATTAACAAAATTAAATTTAGTATTAACAAAAACAGGATGGCTTTAAGCATCCGGTTTAAGTCCTAAGAAAAACATTAACCGGTTTTTGCTTTTACCATCCCGCTAAAAAACATTTAAAGCTATGAAAAAATTATTAGTTTTTGGAATTGCATTAGTTGCAATAAATTTAAGTTTAAAAGCCCAGATTGAGATGAACAGTAGTGGCAATGTTGGGATTGGTAATACACCTAATAGCAGTTATAAATTGTATGTTAATGGTCAATCCTATTTTAGTTCTTTTGTTGGAATTGGGGCATCACCAAGTTCCCCGTATTTCCTAAAAGTAGGGGGTGGTTTTCTTTTTTATAACAATGGTTATCCGGCAATTGAAGCGAAGGGCATTGATTATGAAAAATATATATTACCAACTTCTGATAATACATGCTATCTTGGTATGGAAGGAAAACGCTTTGCAGAAATTTGGACATATCATTTAAACACACATTCAGATGCGAGAGACAAAGAAAATATCAGAGAAATAAAAGGGGCGTTGGATGCTATATTAAAACTCAGGGGGGTAACATATGACTTAAAATATGAAACCATTTTCCCCGATAGCCTTGATATTAAAATTAAGGATGAAAAGTATAAAGAAAATAAAATTAAAAAGTCTCAAAATCAGGTCGGCTTTTTGGCCCAGGAAGTTGAAAAAGTATTACCTAATGTTGTTTCACATGATGATAGTACAGATGAATACGGTATCTATTATTTAAGAATTATTCCAATTGTAGTAGAAGCACTAAAAGAACAACAGGCTATAATTGAAAATTTGAAGGATGAAGTAGCAACATTGTCTAATAATGAAAGCAAAAAAAGCGGAAAACTGGGTCCACAAGATAATGAACCTGAAATTCAGAACCAGCTATTCCAAAATGCCCCCAACCCCTTTACTGAAAGCACTGTAATTAAATATAAAATTGCTGAAACCACCCAAAGTGCCATGTTGAACATATATAACATGAACGGCACGCAACTGAAAAGTATAACTATACATCAAACAGGCAGTGGTTCAATTACCCTAAACGGGAACGAACTGGGTGCCGGTATGTATATGTACACGCTAATAGCCGATGGAAACATCGTGGATACGAAACAAATGGTGTTAACCGAGTAATACATGAAATAATGAAAGCAATTATTAATTTATTGATTCTTTTATTTGTCTTGAACTTGTCTAATTCATGCAATAAAATTAATGATGAAAGTAATGAAGTAATTAAAATTGTTACCTGCTATGATGAGACTAAAGGCTCAGACCCTTGGATTATCACAGAAAATGATTCGATATTAATATCAAATGTTAAAAATTATCTCTTAACCAATAAAATTTCAGCATATGATATTGAATTAACAAATGATGGAACTTTTGAAACTTGCAAAGCGACATATTGTAAGACTGGTAGACGTTTTAAAGTGACAGTTGATAAGAAAGACTTAAATAAAATTCAAAATCTCAGATTTTATGAATGCAAATAACCTTCTAATTCAGCTGTGGCTTTTACTGATTTGCACTATTAATGTACATGGACAAGTTTATGTAAAGGATAAACCATATTCATTTAAACATCAGATATCAATGAGAATTGTCCAAAAAAAAGTTTTACCTAATATTGATACTCTTAAATTATCAATGGAAGATAGAAATGAGGCCCAAAAACAAATTCCGCCACGTTTTGGGTATACTTTTTCTGTAAATTTTAATCTATTAAATTCGGGAACTTGGTCTGTTTTGGAGGATGGTTCAAGATTATGGGAATTAGTAATAGAATGCCAAAATGCTTTATCCGTAAACCTTTTGTATGATAAATTCTGGCTCCCTGATAGTGCAAAGTTTTTCATTTATAATGAATCAAAAACTCAAATTATTGGGGCTTTTACCAGTAATAACAACAGTGGGACAAAAGAAAAACCTGATGCTTTTGCAACCGGACTTGTGTATGGTAGTAAGATTAATTTGGAATATTATGAACCAAAAGAACAAACTGGACAGGGAATTATCTCGATAGTTGGTGTGGTACATGGATATCGCTACATAAAAGTTCCAGGAAAAAAATATAATAAAGATTATGGAGATTCAGGTTCATGTAATATTAATATTAATTGTAACCAAGGTGAAGATTGGCAAATGGAAAAGAGAGGAGTCGCTTTAATTGTAGTTGATGGAAATAGATATTGCACAGGTTGTTTAGTAAATAATACAGATCAAGATGCAACACCATATTTATTAACTGCAAATCACTGTCTTGCAGGGTGGGCAAATCCAAATCCACTTGATGCAATTAATAATCCGAATGCAAATACGTGGACTTTTATTTGGAACTATGAAAGTCCCGGGTGTACAAATCAGGATATTATTAATCCGACTACTACCGCTAGAGCAACTGTGGTAGCTAATAATTCAAATTCTGATTTTGCATTATTACGTTTAACGGAGTCACCCAATGACTTGAATGTATATTATTGCGGGTGGGATAGAAGTGGGACTACTCCTAATTCATCAGTTTGCATTCATCATCCGTCAGGGGATATTAAAAAAATTACTTTTGATAATGATTCACCTCAAGTCACAGGGTATAGTGATACAGAATGTAATGCACCAACAGGTACAACACACTGGAGGATTATTGATTGGGATAATGGGACAACTGAGGGAGGATCCTCAGGTTCTCCTCTTTTCAATCCAAGTCATAGAATAATTGGACAGTTGCATGGCGGTTGTGCGGCATGTAACAATAATTTATCTGATTATTTTGGGAGATTTTCAATATCATGGAATTCATCAAATGATTCTAGACGTAGGCTAATGGATTGGTTAGATTCTTCTAATAATGTAAATATCTTATCTGGTTTACGGTTTATTCAAAATGCAACAATAAATTCTAATACTCCTGTTAATGGTGATAATGTAAAATTTGAAAATGTAAGTGTACAAACGGGATCAGTTATTAACATTGACATTAATGATAGCTTTTCTGCCTTTGGAACATTTAATGCACCTGTGGGTACGACATTAAGTATAACATACTGATTTTATACGATATAATGATAACCACCAAATCATAGTGAGAAATTGTGATTTGGTGGTTTATAATAACAATATGCACAATTATACATCAAACAGGAGCGGTTCAATTACTACAAATGGAAGCTAACCAAGTGAAGGTATGTAAATGTATACGCTCCCCGACAAAGTCGCGTTAAGGTTTTAAAAAACCAAACTCGACTAAGCTGGGGTAAAAATAGCCGATGGAAACATCGTGGATACGAAACAGATGGTTTTGACTGACTAATTTAGAACTACAAATTATGATAAAAATTAGTATTCTATTGTTCCTAAATGGGGCACTATTGTTTACAGCTTTAAGTTGTGAAAAAGAAAATAAAAATGTTGACTATTTTCCTAATCAGATTGGCTATAACTGGATGTATAATGTTTACGATAGTGTAGCAAATAAATCAGAAACGTTAAAAATTTCAATCATTGGTGATACAAAAACCGATGGATTAGAATCAAAGATATGGCTCTTAGACTATCCTGACCATGCAGACACAATTTTTGTAAGTGAGAATAAAGACACCGTAATATTTAATACAAGTACAGTTAAAAAGATTTATATCACTCCATTTTTTGTTAATCAGAGTTGGGAGGAGCTAAAAACTTCCACAAATAAATCGGAGGTTATTGGTTTGGAGCATATTACTACAGAAGCTGGAAGTTTTAGTAATATATATGTTATAACCAGAAATATAAAAAGTCCAAATTATTCTTTGTCAGAAAAGATTTACTATAAGCCTACGATTGGAATTATTAAACTTTATTCAAAAGAATTTAATATGGGGCCGTTTAAAATAGAAACATGGGAATTGAAAAACTTTAATTTTTAATTAGAGTAAATATGAAAATATTAACATCTTTTTTGTTAGCAAATACGTTTTGTGCTGCTTTCGCACAGACAGATGTAAATGATATTAGGGTGTTTCCTTCTTCTAATCCTCAAAGTGAAATTCATATTTCAATTAGCAGGTTTAATCCTCTAAACCTGATCATCAGTGCAAATACATATACCACAACGTATGAGCAAGGTTATTATATAAGTAATAATAACGGAAGTACTTGGACTGGAGCTGATGAATTGCAAAATAGCACTTCGGTTGGTGGTGATCCGAGCACAGCTTTTAATGCAATTGGTGATGGTTATATTTCTTCAATAACAGGGAACGGTGATGGCTATTTTCTTCAAACATCTACTAATCAAGGTCTAATTTGGTCCAATCTTATAAGAGGAGTAACAGCATCCGGTTTTGATAAAGAGATGATCACTGTTGATGATTTCCCAAGTAGTCCCTATGCTAACTATATTTATTGTGCGTGGACACAATTTGGTAGCTCAACTACTGTAAATTTTAATCGGTCCATTGATGGTGGCCAAAATTTTTCTCAACCAATTACTCTCCAAGATGGATGGGGTCAAGGCACAAATATTCAAACAAATATTAATGGACATGTATATGTTTGTTGGGCAAATTATGGTACCGGTTCTATCCCTGCAGATGGCATTGGGTTCACATCATCAAATAATGGTGGAAGTTCTTTTACTACTGCAAAAGTTGCATTTTCATATTCAGGAATAAGAACATCTAACTCAGGTGATCCAAATTTTAATAATATTCGAGTAAATGATTTTCCTTCCATGGCTGTTGACAAATCAGGTTCATTATATCAGGGTAGAATATATATCGCATATTCTACGAAAGAAAATGGGAACGGTAAATCAATAATTCAAGTTAGACATTCTACTGATGAGGGTAATACTTGGTCGTCAGCAAATACAGTTAGTATATTAGCAGGAAGACAGAATTGGTTTCCATGGATTAGCGTAGACCCTGTTACTGGCTCAGTTTGTGTTATCTATTATAGTTTTGACAGCCCTTCAGGTTTTTCTACTAATACTTATGTAGCTTATTCATATGATGGGGGTGTTACTTTTAACAATATTAGAGTGAGCGATGTTTCTCATATAACTGCACCAATTAATAATTCGATCTTTGCTGCTGGATATGCTGGCGATTATATTGGTATAACTTCATATAATAATATAGTTTATCCATCATGGATGGATAATAGAAATGGAACATGGCAAGTATATATTTCCCCTATTACATTAAATAATTGTATAAAAGCAATTAATAATATAACATTTAGTTCAAATACAATAGATAATGCTTGTTCAGGAGTGACACTTACCAATGTTACTATTAACAATAATGCCAATGTAACATTTAATACAAACGGTTATGGAATTACAATCAATGGTACATTTAATGCGCAACTGGGTACAACATTAGAAATTACACCTTAATTCGAATTATAATAAATAGCTACAGGTTCAGTGATTTTGTTCTGTGAACTTGTGACTTATAAAATGGCAATGAATTTACAGCCGGTATGTATATATACGCGCTCCCCGACAAAGTCGCGTTAAGGTTTTAAAAAACCAAACTCGACTAAGCCGGGGTAAAAATAGCCGATGGAAACATCGTGGATACAAAACAAATGGTGTTAACTGACTAATAATAAAACGATGAAGCAAAAATTTTTTAAAACTATAATACTAGTTGTTTTATTAGACCTATTTTTTCTTATACCTTCTAAAGCAACCGAAGTAGTTGGTACAACAATAGAAATATCTGAAAGTGCAATTAATTTGTTTATTGCAGAACAATATAACAATGCTGGAATTGAAGACCATATAAGTGGTTCATTGAGCGGTGTTTCATATGATATAACTTTATATTTACCACATATTAAACTTCTAGATAATCAAGCAACCGTTGAATTTGGATTCCAAATTACATCTAATGTATTTATTGGTTATGTGGAGTTTGAGGACAATCTCTCATTTTATATACCTAGTATTAATGAATTAACAATAAAGGGTATATCAAATATGTTTGCACAAAAAGTTAATTCATTAAATATTAACACTGTATTGAAACAGGTTATCATAGCAACTTGGAATTCGCTTGAATTAGATGCGTATCCTATGGAATTAGCAAAAAAAGTTGAAAATTCTGAATGGCTTGTTGAACGGAGCATATTTGTTGTGGATCCGTATTTTTCTATTAGTTTTGATGTTGACCCAGGTATACTTAAAATTGTACTTAACACCTACCTTGCAGCTGATGAAAAATTTATAGCGGGTGGCTTTTATGAAAATAATCAGCATTTAATTAAAATTAAGACCGGATGTCAGGTTAATGTGAAGGAATTTTATATATATGACACAGGTGCAAACGAAATTGCACATGTTACAAATGCTGGAATATGTCCTAAAAATGCAGAAATTTCGATACCTTTAAGTTGTAGCCCAGCACCTTCTAGTATCTTAAAGGTACTATTTACAACAAGCAATACATTCTATGTAAGATCCTATATTATCAACGGTCAATTTATGCAACCTAACGCCATATTAAACTAAAATTATGAGAACAAAAAAATATTTTTTATTCATTTTTATGATATTCTTTATTAAAATGAATGCCCAGGATAATATTGATATAGTATTCTCAGAAACCGAAATCAATAAGGCATTAGACGTAATAATAGAAAGTCGCGCAATCAATTTTGGTGAATATCTAGACCAAAATGGTATAAACGCTTGGTATTTGAATCTTGATGATGCATATTTTGACATTAAAACAAATAACAGCATAACAATTAGTAATATATCTGTTCACGGTGCTGTTGATTTAAGTCTTTGGGTTTACGGTGAAACCCCATCAGGACAGGTGACTGGTTCTATTGATGGTGTTTTTAATGTAAGTGGTAATTACACAGATGGATATTTTTTAAATATAGTACCAACTGATGTAACATTGGATTATGATGGCCCTCTGCAATCTGTAGCTGATGTAATTCTTGCCGTAACAAATGATTTTGAAGATTATATACCTCCAATAGAAATAAGCATGGGTAAATCTTTAATGCCAGATATGTTATTGAAATATTTTAAAACAGGCATACCTTTAATTACGAGTACTAATGATGAAATTCGATTAAGATTTGAGGTATTATTTGACAATTTGGTAATAAAAAACAAAATAGTCAAATCTGGAGAAAATGTTATTCTAAAAGCAGATAATTCAATGACTTTTAATGGAAGTTTATTAGTTGAACAAGGGGCAACATTTTCTGCATTAATTGAATAAGAATACATCTATGCAAAAATTACTCGTTTCATTAATTGTATTATTGATTTTTCAGAATATAAATGGTCAAGACACTATATCTTCAAGATATTTTGTTTCAGTGAATACTGGTGCTTATTTCCCTTCACGTAACGATTTTAAAACAGTATATAGCTCGAATGTGGTTTTCATAAATGGGGTAAGTTTTGGAATTCCTGTTATCAATAAAACCATGCATTTATATGGTAAAGCAATGTATTTTAAAAAAGAAGGTATCCCAATAATTTATCATATTAATATTGTTGATGGAGAAATCCAAAAATATACAACTCAAGAAGGTAAAGTAACTTTTACTCAGTTTTTGTTTAATATTGGAATGCAAAAGTATTACGATTTTGGTGACCATCATAAAATAAATGTAGTAATAGGTATTTTGTTAAATATATCAGATGAAAAATATGATAAACCAGAAGGTAATTTATCTATGAAAGGATTTGCAGGATATTTAGCTGGTGTTGGATATGAATATGATTTTATAAATGAACATCTTAGCTTATTTACTGAAATACAGTATAATTTTAACAGGTTATATCTAAAAAGTATTAATATTTCTGTTGGTGGATTAAATATCAATGCAGGGATAAGGTATAATTTTGAAACCAAATTGTAAATTTTAGTTATATAAATTTGTGTATACGCAGTTCCAGGTTTGGTAGCAGGGTTATAGTAAACAAAAAAGTTAAGTTATGGTGCACGCTATAATTATTTTTATGATTTTGAAGGTTGTAGCCCGCTTTAACTTCAAAGCGGTTTATAGGTTTGAAGCCCGTAATCGCCTATTTGGGCCTTAGATTTTGTTTATTACGAAGATCATAGTATCTCGAAATTACAATCAATCATACAGGTTATGCTTTTTAATTCGGTCAAGTTCCCGGTTTGATTCTTCTTTTTTAAGCGTCTGTCTTTTGTCAAATTCACGCTTCCCTTTTACCAGGGCAATATCGAGTTTGATAAGGCCTCTTTCATTTAAATACATACTAATCGGGACTATGGACAAACCTTTCTCATCGATTCGTTTCTGCCATTTTTGAAGTTCGCGTTTTTTTAGCAATAATTTTCGCTGGGTTTTGTTTTTAAAAACCACAATCCGCTCCACATCGCGTTCCGCCAAATGTAAATTATTAATGTATAATTCGTTATTAATGTAGCTGCAATAAGTTTCTGATATACTTACCCTGCCCAGCCTGATCAATTTAACGTCAAGCCCAATCAGCATAATACCAGCCGTCATTGTTTCCAAAATATTGTAATAATGGAAGGCTTTCTTATTTCTGACTTTTATTTCGGGCAGTTTCTGTTTCATGCTGCAAATAAAGTAAAATTAATGCGTAAAATTTCATGAATCTTCCCTGTCTACGACAGCGATTAAGTTCAGCTAAATATTACTAATATGTTGTGCGACCACGGTCAATTCCATAAAATAATTGTTATTTTTGCTTCATCTATAAAATCTAATATATGTTAGTATCGATGACGGGCTTTGGAAAAGCCACCTGCGAATTGAATAATAAGAAACTTACCATTGAAATTAAAAGCTTAAACAGTAAACAGTTAGATGTAAGTTCCCGCATCCCGGGTTTTTACCGGGAAAAAGAAATTGAGGTTCGCAACCTGATTTCAAAAAACCTGGTTCGTGGTAAAATTGACTTTAGTATGTATGCCGAAGTAACCGGTACCGAGAATAATTCTATTGTAAATACCGAACTGGTTAAGGCTTATTACGAGCAATTATCGAAGCTCTCAGATGAATTCGGTAATAATAATAAAGAAGACTTGCTTGCCATAATAATGCGTTTACCGGATACCCTAAAAACAGAACGTGAAGAATTGAATGAGGAAGAATGGAAAATTGTAATGGAAAATATTCAATGTGCCCTTAACGATTTAATGCAATTCCGCAAACAGGAAGGTAAATCACTTGAAGCCGATATCAGGGAAAGGATTTATGAAATTCAAAATCTGTTAAAACAAATTGATCCTTTTGAAAGCCAACGCATTGAAAAAGTAAAAGAACGTTTACGCACCAACCTGAAAGAATTGAGTGAGAATGATGAATATGATGAAAACCGGTTTGAACAGGAACTGATTTTTTATCTTGAAAAAATGGACATTACAGAGGAAAAAGTCCGCCTGGCCCATCATCTGGATTATTTTTTAAAGACTATGGAATTAAACGATGCTATTGGGAAAAAACTTGGATTTATCTCCCAGGAAATCGGCAGGGAGGTTAATACACTTGGCTCAAAAGCGAATGACTCTGATATGCAGAAAATAGTTATTAGAATGAAAGATGAGCTGGAAAAAATTAAAGAGCAATTATTAAACGTATTATAAAAAACCTTCCGTCACAAAATGCCAGGAAAACTTATTATTTTTTCAGCTCCGTCCGGTTCAGGCAAAACTACCATTGTAAAACACCTACTTTCGTGCAATTTTAACCTTGAGTTTTCAATATCAGCCTGCAACAGAGAACCACGAGGCAATGAAATTCATGGCAAAGATTATTACTTTTTAACTACTTCTGATTTTAAGGAAAAGATTAAAAACAATGAATTTGTTGAATGGGAAGAGGTTTACACCAATCGTTTTTACGGAACCCTAAAAAGTGAAGTTACCCGCATTTGGGATAAAGGCAACAACGTTTTGTTTGATGTTGACGTGGTTGGCGGCATAAATATTAAAAAACAATATGGTGACAAGGCCCTGGCATTATTTGTTAAACCACCTTCGATTGAAGCCCTTCGCGAAAGACTTATTAGCCGGGGAACCGACAGCAGCGAAGAGATTGAAAAACGCCTGGCTAAAGCAGGAAAAGAATTGCAATATGCCAGCCAGTTCGATCATATTATTTTAAATGATGATTTGGACCGGGCTAAAGCGGAAGCCGAAAGCCTGTTAGTCGCATTCTTAAAATAACATACGAGCATTAATCAAAAGTCTCATTTAGATTTTCTCCAATAATTCTGTTTTCAACCGATAAGAGTTTTTTTATATATTCTGCAATTGTCATTTATAGTAATATTTCGAGATATATACCTCATTTTGGTGTAAATCTCAAATTAACACTACATTTTCTCTTCTCAGGCCAGCCTCATTAAGGAAATAGTCAAATTTTAGCTAAATTCGTAATCAAAAAATAAAATTCTACTATGACCGGTTTATACTTTGGTTCGTTTAATCCCATACATATAGGGCATTTAGCCATCGCAAATTTTTTTGTTGAATATGCATCGCTAAAAGAGCTCTGGTTTATAGTTAGTCCACATAATCCGCTTAAAACAAAAAAATCACTTTTGCCCGATTACCAAAGACTTGAACTGGTTTATCGTGCCATCGAAAATTATCCCAAATTTAAGGCCTCAAATATTGAATTTACCTTGCCTCAACCTTCATATACCATTGATACACTGACCTATTTAAATGAAAAATACCCTGACCGTGAGTTTGCCCTGATTATTGGTGAAGACAATTTAAGTTCACTGCAAAAATGGAAAAACTACGAACAAATTCTTGAAACGTCAAAACTCCTGGTTTATCCGCGTCCGAATTGCAAAAAAAGCATATTCCATGAGCACCCGAACGTTTTGTTTTTTGATGCACCGGTAATGGAGATCTCTTCAAGCTTTATCCGCAAAGCTATTGGTGAAGGGAAAGACATCCGCTTTTTTATTCCGGAACATGCCTGGAAATATCTGGATGAAATGAATTTTTACCGAAAATGACCTGTGTTGGAATCAATTACTTTCAATAGTTTAAAACATCATCTGCAATTTATCAGGCATTTTGCCCAAAACGAATGCCAAAGCGATGATAATTTAACTTTGAATTTATTGAATATAGGACATTCCCAACCGGACTTATATACAGGACAATTACCCGTTGATAAGATTTTACAGGAGATTGAACAATACCTTACTTCAATTGGAATATGCAGTTATGAAAAATATTAACCTGGCTTGGTACCAAAAACAGCTATAAAAAAATCCAACTTTCTGATGATAGTATCTGGATATTGCGGCTGGGTAATAATCCAGAAAAGTACATTCACATTCACCCGGCAAGGCATTCAATTAATACAGTACGTGTTAAAGCAAATGTTTTAAAACAGCGATTGCCTGGGTATATTTTAATTCACGTTCACAACTTGAATTAAACGACTTCGAAATTAACAGGTTGCGCAAGAATATACTTGGACTATCCACCATTAAAAGCATTGAAGACAGTCAGGCAATTGTCCGTTTGGTTTTGCTAATTCAGCAAAAATAAACCCGGCATAAGTTGTCTGTATTAATCCTCTCCCTGCTCATTTGTCGTCAGTTTAGGAGTGCAATAGTCAATGAATGAGTAAAATATACAGACAATATAAAGGGTAGTGGATTTCGTCGCATTCAGACTAAGCTTTTCATTGCCAGGTACGTGCTTGCGACGATTTTGATTGCGTATCCTATTACCCAGAGCTAACTTCGACTATTTCGACTAAGCTCAACAAACAGCTCAGTTACCCGCTCTGGGCTGAAATGATACGCCCTTTCAGGGCAACTTTGAGTCTGGGGACAGGTTATCCGAGGCGTTCCGCGTGTCGCCGTAGCTTTAGCGGAGGAGCAGCCATCGGGTTGAAATTATTAGGGCTTTCAGCCCATAGGCTAAAGATTACAATTGAAGCTCCTCGCAGCAAGCTGACGGGGAATGCGCTCACAGAATTCAAATTGGCATGTTATTCTTCTTTCGCCACGGAGTGGCAGCTCAATTCAACCCAAGGCAGCGCCTTGGGGAAATTGTATTATCGATAATAACGCCCTGAAAGGGCAATTCAATTCAACCCAGGGCAGAAAAAACGAAAATAAGTGAGCG
>JBJKSB010000055.1:0-82708 GCA_046704385.1 Bacteroidales bacterium
AAACATCGTTGGGCAAATCAGTTGCTGAAGCCTTAGGACGAAAATATATCCGTATGTCACTGGGTGGTTTGCATGATGAAGCCGAAATCCGGGGCCACCGAAAAACCTACATTGGAGCTATGCCCGGAAGGATTGTTCAAAATATGAAAAAAGCAGGAACTTCTAATCCTGTATTTATCCTTGATGAAATTGATAAAGTAGCCAAAGATTTTCATGGCGATCCGGCTTCGGCATTACTTGAAGTACTTGACCCCGAACAAAATAATGCCTTCCACGATAATTACCTGGATATTGATTTTGACCTTTCGAAGGTAATGTTCATAGCCACAGCCAACACGCTTAGTACCATCAGCCCGCCATTACGTGACCGAATGGAAATGATTGATGTAAGCGGTTATATTGTTGAAGAAAAAATTGAAATTGCCAGGCGGCACCTGGTACCCAAACAACTGAAAAATCATGGCATTGATTCAAAGGCCGTAAGTTTTCCCAAGAAAACACTTGAAAAAATAATTGAGGGTTATACGCGCGAATCAGGAGTCAGGGAACTCGATAAAAGACTTGCCCAGGCTACCCGGCGGATTGCTAAAAAAATAGCATTTGGAGATCCTTTTGAAAAAGAAATTTTACCCGAACAGCTTGAGGAGTTACTGGGTAAAAAACACTACAACAGAGAATTATATGATGGAAATGAATTTGCCGGAGTGGTTACAGGACTTGCCTGGACAGCTGTGGGTGGCGATATTTTATATATTGAAACCAGTTTAAGCCAGGGCAAAGGTAAACTTACCATTACAGGTAATTTAGGTGATGTAATGAAAGAATCGACAGTAATTGCATTGGAAATTATCAAATCGCGGGCTGCATTTTTAAAAATTGATCCTGACGTGTTCGATAACTGGAATGTTCATGTTCATGTGCCCGAAGGTGCCATTCCAAAAGACGGCCCCTCTGCCGGTATTACCATGGTCACCTCGCTGGCATCGGCTTTCACCCAGCGCAAAGTTAAAAAAGGGATAGCCATGACCGGTGAAATTACCTTACGTGGAAAAGTTTTGCCCGTGGGCGGTATTCGTGAAAAAATACTGGCGGCCAAACGTGCTAATATTAAAGAAATCATTCTGTCGGAACAAAACCGTAAGGACATTGAAGATATTAAACCCGAATACGTTAAAGGACTCAATTTCCACTATGTAAAAACTATTGATGAAGTTTTGGAAATTGCGCTACTAAACCAGAAAGTGAATAAACCCTTAAAATTTGATTTGAAATAAAATGTGAAAATGACATAAAAAAAGCCGGCTTTCTGCTTTATTTTTAATTCGGATTTTTATTAAAATCTATAGGAAAGTCCGCAGTCCAAAATGTACCCGGCCTCCAGTCGGCATTTATCTGATAGCATTCATATAGCATGAGCCATGGTGGTTTAGTGGCTTTTTATTTATTATAATACTTTTAATACAGCCCGGCTGGGTAGGATATAAATATTGAATAATATCTATTAAACCCCAGAATTTTATACTAAAACGTATAATTTCTCAACACCTGTTGAGTTTTTCAACATCTGTTGAAATTCTCAACACCTTGTTTAATAATCTGATTATTTGGCGTTTAACGCATTTTACCAAAATTAGTGTTGAATTATTCAACAATCAACACCTTTTAACGATACCAAAGTAATTCACACAACGCTATGATATACTGTGTGTTACGTACGTATTTTTGGTTTGGCACTGTACTTGAATTATAAGGTACGTGCACGTTAGTTATAAACTAAACCTTACTACAATGAAAAATGCAATCTTAATATTATTTGTCTTGGCAAACTTGGTTTGCGTAAAGGCAATCAGCAAGGAAGAAGAAATTCCGAAAGAAAGTCCAAAGGGCACCCTTAGTGTTTATTGCACGCCTGAAGTTCTTGATCTGACTCAAAATATGATTGATCAATTCTGTCAACTTAATCCTGGAGCAAAAATTAAATTGGATCTTACGGATAACAAATCAATTACTGCGCAATCTGAAACTCCGCGATCATTGTCTGTATTTTTGGATGACACACACTTTCTCCCTGCATCTGATATTAATAAAGTATGTATCGGACGCCAGGTAGTGGTACCAATAATCAATGCTAAAAATCCCGGGTTAAAAGATTTTATGGATGAAGGTATTTCGTTGGAAACCTTAAGTCGGTTATTTAGTAATGATTCAAAAAATCCTCAGATTTTGCTAAACAATAATAAAAAAGTACAACTGCATTATTATGATGCAGACAACGCTTTTGTAAATAGTAAAGTATCCGGTTTTTTAAATACCGATGTAAAAAACCTAAAAGGCATCAAAGTAAAAGATGCTTTAACTTTAATCCAGAAAATCAAAAAAGATAAGTCTGGCTTTGGATTTTGTTTGTTATCTGATGTAATTAATCCTGAAACCCAGAATTTTATTGATGGCGTTAAAGTTATGCCTATTGATATCAACTCAAACGGGCATTTGGATTACATGGAAGATATTTATTCCAGCGTGCCTGCATTACTGCGCGGTATTTGGATTGGAAAGTATCCGCATCAGTTGTACTCACAGGTTTTTGGAGCAGTTTCCGAAAATAAAAATGAAGCAGGAGTTGATTTCTTAAAATGGATGCTTACCGACGGACAAAACTCGTTAGCATCAGCAGGAATAAGCTTTATTTCATACGACGAAAGAGCCAGGAACCTGGACAAACTGATTATTGACCCTGTTCATAATTTGGCTGATGAACAAATTGCCACCAATACTATTTACGATACCTACAAAAGTTCCCGCAAGGCATTTTACAGAATTACAGGCATTATCATGCTTGTATTCTTTCTTGGAATTTTTATCGAGATAGGAATTACAAAGATACAGCTAGGCCGGAAAGAAGCTATCTCATTTTCAGGAGCTCGCTTTGGAGCTGCTTTTAATGTGGAAAACCTGACCGTACCTCAGGGACTTTATTATGACCGATCGCACACCTGGGCCTATATGGAGAAAGATGGTTCTGTGAAAATAGGCATCGATGATTTTATGGCGCACGTTACCGGATCGGTTACTCAACTGAAAATGAAAAAAACCGGCGAAAAAATAAGGAAAGGTGAGGCTGTTATCTCCATGATCCATAATGGGAAACAGTTGAATGTTTATGCACCGGTTACCGGATCGATTGTGGAGCAGAATGAAGCTCTATCGAATGACTCATCATTAATAAACTCTTCGCCTTACAACGAGGGCTGGGTTTATAGAATTGAACCTGCAAACTGGCTGCGTGAAATACCCATGTTAATTACCGGGAAAAAATACAAAGACTGGATCATGGAGGAGTTTTCCAGACTAAAAGATTTTCTTGCTACGGCTCTTAAAGCCAGTAATGCTGAATATGCTTTTGTGCTGCAGGACGGTGGAGAAATAAGAGAAGGCATTTTAGCTGATCTTACACCTGAAATATGGGAAGATTTTCAAACCAATTTTATTGACACTGAAATATAGTGCCTTAAATATTTTATTAATTATTAAAACTTTGTGTTATGGGTTTCGATAGAAGAGACTTTCTAAAGACGCTTGGAGTGGCCGGATTTTCGCTGACCGTAGGAAAGGGATTCGGGGCTACCAAATCAAAAAATGACCCTGTTGAGTTTTATGGAATTCTATATGATTCTACACGATGTGTTGGATGTCAGAGTTGTGAGTTTGCCTGTGCAGAATATTATGGTTTGCCTGAACCAACCGACTCACCAGAGGCAGGCGTAGTTCGCAAAAATGATGAAAACAGTCGCGTAAGAGTCAACTGTTACAATACTTCAAAAGGAGAACAATTTGTCCGCAATGCCTGCAATCACTGTAATAATCCGGCCTGTGCTTCCGCCTGCCTGACCAAGGCTATGCTAAAAACCGATGAAGGTCCTGTAATATGGCGTGGTGATAAATGCATGGGCTGCCGTTCGTGTATGATTTCATGCCCGTTTGATGTTCCAAAATTCGAGTACAACAGTCCGAATCCTAAAGTGCAGAAATGCATTATGTGTTATGACATTATTAAGGAGGGAGGACAGCCAAAATGCGTTGAAAATTGCCCGGCTGAGGCTTTAATGTTTGGCAAACGACGGGATTTGATTGAAGAGGCAAAGACACGCATCTACAAGAATCCCGATGATTATTATCACGGAATATACGGCGAAAACGAAGTCGGCGGAACCGGGGTTTTATACCTGGCTTCTGTACCTTTTGAAGAACTGGGATTCAATACCCACCTGGGAACTACAATCTTCCCTGAATACACTAAAACTTTCTTGTATTCAGTTCCTGCAGTTCTGGTCTTATGGCCTGCTTTTTTGTTGGGTTTAAATAATGCTACACGTAATAAAACAATAAATCAGGAATTGGAGGAGTAATTATGGAAGCAAAACAAAATACCGGTTTTTTTAAATTCTTTTTACAGGAATTAAAACCTAAAGGAAAAATTATTACTCCTTTTAATGTTATTTCAGCAGTTACTATCCTGACAGCTGCAGTTATATTGTTTTTCCGGTTTACCAGGGGTTTAGGCTCAGTTATTCATGCCTCACAGGAAGCGCCCTGGGGCTTATGGATTAATTTTAACGTTATTACCGGAGTAGCCTTTGCCGGTGGTGCCTATGTAGTCACTTTTATGGTCTACATAATGGGATTGGAAAAATACCGTCCCATTGTAAGAGCTACGGTACTTTACGGATTACTATCATATGTATTTTATGCCGGGGCTTTGCTGCTCGATTTAGGAAGGCCGTGGCATGTAATAAATCCTATTATAGGAAACTCATTCGGAATTAGTGCTGTACTGTTCCTGGTAGCCTGGCATTTTATCCTTTACATGGGATCGTTATTTCTTGAATTCTTTCCCACAATGGCTGAATGGGCTGGCTGGGTAAAACAACATAAGTTTGTAAAATCGCTTACACTTGGAGTGGTAATTTTCGGGATAACCCTGTCAACACTGCATCAATCAGGACTGGGGGCTTTGTTTTTGATGGCTAAACCAAAAATTCATCCCTTGTGGTATTCTGAATTCATCCCGATTCTGTTCTTTATTTCGAGCATCTTTGCGGGATTATCGCTGGTAATAGTGCTGGAAACCATTAGCCAGCGGGTATTTAAAAACAATATGACCTTTGTTCACAAAGGCACGCATAAAAACATAATGTTCAGCCTTGCTAAAGTATGTGCCGTGACCATGTTCGTCTATCTCTTTATGTCGGCTATGGTGTTTATCCACGGGAAAAACTATCAATACATAAATTCCGGATGGGGAGCGTGGTATTTACTTGAAATGATTGGATTTGTAATGATACCCGGTGCGCTGTTTATTTTAGGATACCAGCGCAAAAATATCCTGGTAGTACGCTTTGCTGCAGTTGCATCAATAATCGGAATTATTTTAAACCGCTTAAACATTTCAACCTTCGCCTTCAACTGGTACATGCACAAAATACACTTCCCCACCTGGATGGAGCTTGTAGTGAGTGTTGCTGTAATATTCTTACAACTTTTGGTATTCAGGTGGATTGTCAGAAGGATGCCGGTTTACAATGAAAAATCCTTAACGATAGAAAAAGCTGAGGATGACAAAATTTTTATTATCAACAAAAAACAGGAAGAAAAATGGAAAGTTTCAGCAGAGTAGATATCTTCGATACCAAGGGTATTGAGTATATTTTTGTAATTGCTTATTTACTTATTCTAATTGTTTTTTGGAAACTGTCGAATAAGCAGTTCAGTCTAAAAGCACATGCTAAAAATGCCATCAATTTGCTGTCGGCATACATTCTTAAAATTCCACAGGGTTTGTTTTTTAATAAACATCATACCTGGGCGTACTTAGAGGAAACCGGCACGGCAAAAGTAGGTGTTGATGACTTTGTACAGCACCTTACCGGGACAGTTGAGTTAAACAAACTCATAAAACCCGGCCAGGTTATTAAGAAAGGTGAGCTGCTAACCGAATTAGAAAAGGATAGCAAGCTATTAAAGGTTTTTTCGCCCATTTCAGGCGAAGTTTTATCAGCTAATGCTTCACTGTTTGATCACCCTGAATTTGTAAATGAGGATCCCTACGACAGTGGCTGGCTATATAAAATAAAACCGGAAAACTGGGTTGCTGAAACCAAAGGATACTATGTTGCCGACAAAGCCACCGAATGGTTCTCAAAAGAACTGGAACGATTTAAGGATTTTCTGATGTTGGGTTCAATGAATAAATACCAGGAAGAACCTTCGATGGTAATGCTGCAGGATGGTGGTGAATTATGCGATAATATTTTATCGAATTTACCTGACGAAGTATGGAACGATTTTCAAAAAGCATTTCTTGATATGGAGGAATAAGGTTAGACCGTCTTGCTAAAGGTATAATATAATTCAAACTGAATGATTTTAAGAATTGATAAAGGCTTTGTTATTTAGTTTTTTCCCTCTCTGAGGGAAACGAAGTTCGTGAACGCCAAAAAAAATAATTATATGTGTGAACAAAATCCCGACAGGGAAAAGGGTGAAAAAGAGATAAGGCACATATCTATGCATTTGCACCCTTAACGAAGAAGTTGAAGCCTGAATTTTACAAGCCAATTCATGAAAATTTTCAGTTAGCTTAACGGTTGTCCCCATGAGAGCCAGTTCCGATTTATCGGGAGGATTAAAGGGGTGAATTGGCAGAATTAGAAAATTGAATTGAGAATAGTTTTTTGAAAGCATTGCATCTCAATGGTTTTTTGTAAATTAGTATGAACTCGTGCGAATCCAACCAATAAAGTTATGGGTTTGCACGAGTCTTGTTGTCAAGGAATGAATCTTTAAAAATTAAGTGGTTAAGTTAACAATGCCTAAATTTTGAATTATGGTTTCATCTGAGAACAAACTAAATAAAAAAGCCTTTCTTAAAGATATTCTTAAAAGAAATGTCCGGTTTCGGTCATCTATTTATGGCCAGGTAGTTTATACAATTACCTTATTATCAATTATTTTATTTGTTTTATTTGGTATCATTTTTCGGTCAGTTTACGAAAACTATCTGAACACCATTATTATGCAAAACGGTAATAATATTGGTTCGGTAGTTGAAGGTGCCTTGTATTATTCCATGCTAAAAAACGACCGGAGTGCCTTGCAGAATACCATTGACGTAATTAACACCATGCCCGGAATTGAAGACGTAAATATGTACGATAGTAAAAATCGGCTGGTTTACTCATCGTATTTGTCAAATACCGAGGGACATAGTAACCCTGAGTGTTTGGACTGTCATGAGAATATTTCTTCAATGTTTCCCGAAAAGAAAAAGTCATTCAAAATAATAAGTCTGAACAGCGAGTGTAAGATGAGTCCCAAAAACTATGATTACAGGTTGCTGTTAATCCGCTCACCTATATTAAATCAACCTTCATGTTATACCGCCTCGTGTCATGCCCATAGCCAACAGGATGCTGTTTTAGGTTCCATTGTTATCCGGATACCGTTGGATGCTCTTGACTCAGCAGTAAAAACCTCTTCGACCGATTTTTTTATACTGGCATCAATTTCCACCCTGTTGCTGATGATATTTTTATTGTTTTTCACACGTCGTAAAATCAAGAATCCTTTATATCAAATAATTCAGGCCAGCGAGGCCGTTTCACAAGGCGACAAAAGTAAAAGGCTGACTATTGAACCAAAACAGTTATACGATATGAAACTCGTGGCTACCGCTTTTAATGAGATGCTCGACAATTTGCAAACAGCAAACGATGAGCTTCAAAACTGGTCGCAGCAACTGGAATATAAAGTGCAGAAAAAATCGGCTGAAATTACCGAAATGCAGAAAGAGCTGATTCACGTGGAACGTATTGCCTCCCTGGGTAAATTATCGGCATCGGTGGCACATGAAATTAATAATCCATTATCGGGAGTTTTAACATATACAAAATTGGTAAATAAGCAATTACGCAAAACCGATTTGGACGAAGAAACCAAGGAGCCCATGCTTAAATACCTGCAGGTTATCGAAGATGAAACCAAACGATGTGGTGATATTGTAAAAAATCTGCTTGAATTTTCACGTAAAGACCAGCAGGATTTTGAAAACAAGCATTTGCACAAAATTCTGAGTGAAACCTATGCCTTGCTTGAGCATCAAATGAAAATTTCAAATATCAGGTTCTTAAGCGATTTCACAGCCAGTTGGGATTTAATTAACTGTAACGAAAACCAGATTAAACAAGCTTGTATTGCTATTTTGTTAAATGCTTCGGAGGCTGTAAATGAAAACGGTGAAATCATAATAAGAACAAGTACTGGTAATAACGAACATATTAAGATTGAAATTATTGACAATGGTGTAGGGATTCCCCCGGAAGATATTCCGCACGTTTTTGAACCATTTTTCTCTGCAAAAGGAAAAGTTAGTGGAATAGGTCTTGGACTGGCTATAGTTCATGGTATTGTTCAAAGTCACAATGGCAAAGTTGAAATTACCTCTGAAATGGGCATACGAACTATACTAACCATTACACTGCCATTAGTAAAAAATTAATAATAAATACCCACAGTTATACTATGATATCTAACAATAGAAATAAAAAAACAAAATTCTTTGAATTTCTAAGATTCAGATCATCCATCTATAGCCAGGTAGTGCTCATTATTGCTGCCCTGGCCATTTTTCTACTGATTGCTTTTGGTACCATCTTTCGTACAGTAAACAAGGAATATATGGAAAGCACCATTCAACAAAGCGGTAATAATGTTTGCATGCTGGTTGAAGGGGCATTATATCAGCATATGCTGGAAAATGACAAAACAGCTTTACGGAATATGCTTAACATTATTAACAAAATGCCCGGAATTGAAGACGTTAATATGTACAATAATCAGGACAACCTGGTTTATTCATCATTTACCAATGATTCAACCATGCATGGAAATCCTAATTGTAAAGAATGCCACGCAAATATCGATGAGATGTTTCCCAGAGATAAAAAATCATTTCGCATTGTGAATATTGACGATGAATGTGAAATGACACCTAAACCTTATTCAAGCAGGCTCTTACTGATAAAGTCGCCCATTATGAACGAAAAATCGTGTTATACTGCTGCCTGCCATGCACACAAGGCAAGCGATGAAGTGCTGGGCTCATTTGTAATACGAATTCCGCTGGAGGAACTGGATACCAATCTTAATAAGAGTTTTGTACTGAGTGTTTTAACCACCATTTTACTGGTAGCATTTCTTTTATTGTTTACTCGTTTTAAAATTCAAAACCCGCTCAATGCCATTATGAAAGCCAGCGAAGTGGTATCAAAAGGTGAATTGAATAAGCGCATGGAGGTAAAACCGGGTGGACCTCACGATGTTAAGATGGTAGCCTCGGCCTTTAACGAAATGCTCGATAACCTTCAGTCAAAATCGGAAGAACTTAAAAACTGGTCACAACAGCTGGAAACCAAGGTGCAGCAAAAAACAAAGGAGTTATCTGAAATTCAGCATGAACTGATACATGTGGAACGGATAGCCTCGCTGGGAAAACTATCATCGTCGGTGGCACATGAAATAAATAACCCTTTAGCGGGAGTTTTAACCTATACAAAACTGGTACATAAAAAAGTTAAAGATTTTCAGTTGACTGATGATCAGAAAGAACCCGTAATTAAATATCTGAAAATTATTGAAGCTGAAACAAAACGTTGCGGCGATATTGTTAAAGGATTGCTTGAGTTTTCACGAAAAGACCAAAAGGACTTTAAAGATACACATTTGCATAAAATTCTGGATGAAGTATATAACCTGATGGCACACCAGATGAAAATCAGCAACATTAGTTTTAATTGTAAATTCTCGGCTAAAAACGATTGGTTAAACTGTAACCAAAACCAGATTAAACAAGCCTGTGTGGCTATGCTGCTAAATGCATCGGAGGCTGTTACCGAAAATGGTGAGATAAGCATTTTGACAAGTAATCCGGATGAAAATACTGTTAAAATAGAGGTTTGTGATAACGGAGTAGGAATTGCTGCAGAAGATGTCCCTCATATTTTCGAACCATTTTTTTCAGCCAAAGAAAAAGGAAATGGTATAGGTCTGGGATTAGCTATTGTTCATGGAATTGTGCAAAATCACCAGGGAACCATCGAGGTGGATTCTGAACTAGGTAAAAAAACAACTATCTCAATAATATTGCCCCTAATTAAGAATTAAAATCGGGAATCATGGAATCAAAAGTATCAATATTAATAGTTGACGATGAAGAATCGGTTCGCGATTCATTATACAACTGGTTTATTGACGACGGCTACCATGTTGAATGTGCTGAAAATGCAAAACAGGCCCTGTCAATATTAGAATCACAGAGTTTTGATATCATTCTGGCTGATATTAAAATGCCGGGTATGGACGGGCTGGAAATGCACCGACGTATAAAATCATTAAATAAAGATGCTATTGTTATTATCATGACTGCTTTTGCATCAGTTTCAACAGCTGTGCAGGCATTAAAAGACGGTGCCTACGATTACATTACCAAACCTTTCGATCCGGATGATCTTTCGCATTTAATACGGAATGCCACCAGCCAGGTATCGTTAAAACAGGAAAACGAGGCTTTACGAAACAGCGTGGTTTCGCTGGAAAACGTTGACGACCTGGTAGGCACAAGTGAAGCAATGATGCAGGTTTTCAGGGAAGTGGAAAAAGTAGCTCAGTCGAGTTCTCCGGTAATTATCCAGGGCGAGAGCGGTACCGGTAAGGAATTAATTGCCAAAGCCATCCATTCAAATTCCCAGCGAAGATTTTTCCCCCTGGTAAGCGTGCATTGTGGCGCTTTAACCGAAAGTTTGCTCGAAAGCGAGCTTTTTGGTCACGAAAAAGGAGCTTTTACCGGGGCCATGTTTAACCGGAAAGGACGTTTCGAAATGGCTGATGGCGGAACAATTTTTTTGGATGAAATAGGAACCATTTCGGCTAAAATGCAGGTTGAACTCTTACGGGTTCTCGAAACCAAAACATTTGTAAGAGTCGGCGGTAACCGCGAAATAAAATCCGATTTCAGGGTCATTTGTGCTACCAATAAAGATTTAAAAAAGATGGTGAATGAAGGCGAATTTCGCGAGGATCTTTATTACCGCTTGAATGTGGTTACCATTAAAGTACCTCCGCTACGCGATAAAATTGAAGATATTCCCATGCTGGTCGACTTTTTTATTAAAAAATACTGTATCTCCATGAGCCGGCCGGAAGTAACTATCGATAAAGCGGCTATTCAAAGCTTACAAAAATATGATTTCCCGGGTAATGTCCGTGAGCTTGAAAATATGATTGAGCGTGCCATTGTGGTTGGCAACGGCAAAGTAATAAAAGCCAAAGATTTTCCATTTGAAAAAAATGCAGTACAAACATCAATCGAAAGTCTGGCTGAGCTTGAGAAAAAACACATCCTGGATATCCTGAACAAATACGATTGGAATATCTCAAAATCGGCCAAAGTATTGAAAGTGGACAGGGTAACCCTTTACAACAAAATGAAAAAATACGGCCTTAAAGGGGAAGCCTAAAATTCAAATTCTTTATTAAAAATCACAAATCTTTAACACCGAACAAATTGAACCGGAAGCATATATTATTAATTAACCATGGAAAATTCGAAGACGAATTTCTTGACCATATTGTACAATCAGTGGTCAATGAACTTCATTATCCGGTTCAGATTGCTGATAGTGAGATTCTGCTGGATGAATACTATGATCCCGGGCGCAGGCAATATGACGGAAACAGATTACTGAAAGATATAAATTCAATATCTACTCCCGACATTATGAAGCGAATTGCTCTTTTTCGTGTCGATTTATTTATACCCATTCTGACCTACATCTTTGGGCAGGCTGCTTTTAAAGGAGAAACAGGTATTGTATCGGTGTATCGATTACGTAATGAGCTTTACGGAATCAAAAAAGATGATACTTTATTACTAAACCGTTTTACCAAGGTTATCATCCACGAATTGGGTCATACTTTTGGATTAATCCACTGTCACACGCCCAACTGTGTGATGCGTTCAAGCACTTATGTGGAAGATATTGATCAAAAGAGCCGGAGTTTTTGTAGTAGTTGCAGAAGTCAATTGTTGCTTTAAACTAAATCTGATACATTCGCGTGAACATATAATGTCGTTCTTACGAAACTTCTCTTTGCATTGATTTACCTTCTTACCATAATTCGCTCCCATGGCGCTCTCTGGCTGGTTACAATTATCTCATACAAGGTTTAAACCCCAATACCAATCCCGCATTGAAGATATTCAGGTAATTTAATACGTATAAGGCAAATCTCAACTCAGTCCCAGCGGGACGACATTATGGTAATAAAAGAGTCTTAAAAAGACAAAAAAATCCCGTAGAGATGACATTATTAAATTAATTAATATCGTTCCAATGGAACTCCATTTTACTTAGAAATAGTTTTACCATGCTATCGCTCCTACAGAGCTTACTTTCCAGTCAACCAACTTATTAATTTATCGTTATAAGGCTTTTCCTTGGGTTTTAAATAATCAACCAAATGACCATTTTCGTCAATCATAAACTTCTGGAAATTCCAGGTGACATCGGCATCCATAACTCCGTTTTCCGACTTTTGAGTCAACCATTTATATATCGGGTCCATATCATCACCTTTCACTGAAATTTTATGCATCATAGGAAAAGTTACCCCATAATTTTTAGTACAAAATTCCCGAATTTCCTTATTGGTGCCAGGTTCCTGCTTCAAAAAGTTATTTGCCGGAAAACCTATTATCACAAAATTTTTATCCTTATATTCATTATAAAGTTTTTCCAGATCGGCATACTGAGGCGTATTGCCACATTTTGAAGCCGTATTTACTACCAGAACCTTTTTACCCTTTAATGATGCGAGATCGAATTCCTTGCCTTCAAGAGTTTCTGTTTTAAAATCGAAAAAAGTTTTATGTTGGGCATTTGCAGCTAAACTTAAAAATATTAAACATGCGATTAGATTAAGTTGTTTCATTTTAAAAAGGATTAAGTTAGATACTATCAACAAAACAGTCATATTTTTGTTTTTAAAAGAACCCCTCGATATAAAATAGTGTTTTAAATAAATAGATGAATTTTCCCGTTTTAACCCCTAATTTTTTAGGGGGTGTTTGTAATTTTTCTATTTTTTTCTTGCAGATAGTTATAATTTGATATATTTTCGTGCCGGCTAAATTCAAATTCTAATTAAAAGATTATGAAAAAAATCTATTTATTACTTATCTCGATCCTGGGTTTTACAGTTACGTCGTTTGCACAAGGTACTAACCAAATTGATACCGGTGCAACGGCATGGATGATAACCTCAACAGCACTGGTTTTATTAATGGTACCAGGCTTAGCTATGTTTTATGGGGGTTTGGTTCGTTCAAAAAACGTTCTGGGAACCATGATGCATAGTTTTGTGGCTATGGGAGTTATGAGTATCCTTTGGATGAGCGTAAGCTATAGCATGGCTTTTGGGCATAATGTGCTTGGAGGTTGGTTTGGATGGAATAAAGACTATTTCTTCCTAAAAGGTATTGATAATTCCGTACTGCCGGCAGGAGTACCTGAATATGTATTTTCCATGTTCCAGGGAAAATTTGCAATAATAACACCGGCACTAATTGCAGGTGCATTTGCGGAACGGGTTTCATTTAAAGGTTATATTCTATTTATAACTATCTGGGGCCTGTTAGTATATAATCCTTTATGTCACTGGGTTTGGGCTCCCGACGGATTCTTATTTAATCTGGGACCCAAAGGTGCTATTGATTTTGCCGGAGGAACTGTAGTTCACATTTCAGCTGGAGTTAGCGGATTAGTAGCTGCCATTTATTTGGGCAAACGCCGTGGATATCCACACCGTCATTTACGCCCCAATAACCTTGTGATGACCTTAATGGGAGCAGGTTTATTATGGGTAGGCTGGTTTGGCTTTAATGCAGGTAGTTCAATTTCAAGCGGATTAAGTACTGCACAGGCATTAACAGCAACACAGGTAGCTGCAGCTGCAGGAGCCATTTCCTGGATAATTATCGAAAGTTTACATCATGGTAAAGCCACTGCCCTTGGTTTTGTATCTGGTGTACTGGCAGGATTAGTGGCAGTTACCCCGGCAGCTGGCGTAGTGCAACCTTATGGTGCTTTGATTTTAGGTATAATTGCTTCTATTATTTGTTATAGTGCCATTTTAATTAAAAATAAACTGGGTTACGACGACAGTCTCGATGCTTTTGGGATACACGGTATAGGAGGTATTGCCGGGGCCTTGTTACTTTCATTCTTTATAAGAAATAGCTGGATGAGCGACGCTGCAGCAGCTAACGGTGGTTCCTGGAGCGCACTGCAACAACTTGGGATACAAGCCACAGCTGTTGGAATAGCAATTGCTTATGCTGTTATTGGAACATTAATAATTATATTTATTGTCGAAAAAACAGTTGGACTAAAAGCTTCCACCAGTGATGAATTAGACGGATTAGACCATGCTTACCATGGTGAACGTGGTTACGGCATGTTAAATCCTAACTAAATAAAGGTTTTGGATTATGTTGCCAATAATAAATTGGATTACCAATCAAAATTTATTACAGGTAAAACAGAATTTTAACAGACTTTAAATTTGAAAAATAATGAAATTAATTGTTGCTATAATAAGAAGTAATAAGCTCGACCAAGTTCGCGAAAGCTTAATTGATGCCGAAATTGAAAGAATAACCGTAAGCAGGGCATCGGGTCATGGAAGACATGCAAAGGAAGAGATGTATCGTGGACAGGTGGTGGTTCCGGGGCTGACCCCGAAAATAAGAATTGAAATTGCGGTTAATGATGAATTTGTAGAAACCACAATTGATGCTATTATGAAGGCTGCAAGGTCAAATAATGGAAATAATGAAGGTATTTTAGGTGATGGTAAAATATTTATTTTACCTTTGGAGGAATGTATCCGGATAAGAACCGGTGAACGTGGTGGCGAAGCAATTTAACAACAAACAACATAATAACAACTACGAGTCCCTTTCAGAGTAATTTTGAAAGGGATTTTTTGATAATTACAAAACATAACTCCTTAACAATTTGAGCGTTGTGCCATAGTAACCCCTTCCAAATAAATTAAAGTGATTAAAATAATGGTACAACAGGTATAAATTTTCACGATACTGCCATCCTTCAGGCAAAGGGTATTCCTTTTGATAAGATGAATAAAACTCAGGTGAAAATCCACCAAACATTTTTGTCATGGCCAGGTCTGCTTCACGGTGCCCGTAGTAAACAGCAGGATCAATTAAAACTGCATTTCCTTGGTTATCACATAAATAATTACCTCCCCACAAATCGCCGTGTAATAAACAAGGAGGCTCTTCACTACCCTGCAACACTTTTTCAATTGCACTTTCAAGCTTAGCCACACCTAATCGCAATTCATGAGTAGCCTCACCATTTTTTTCAGCCATTTTTAGCTGGGGCAAAATGCGATATTGGTAATAAAACTCAGCCCAATTAGTTTTGGCACTACCTACGGCTTTATTATACTGGGGAGAAGCCCCGATATAGTTATCCTCAAAAAAGCCAAATTCCTTATTTCTTTGCTGATGCATCCTGGCAAAGGCTTTTCCAAAATCATTAAAAAAATCAGAGCTTTTGCTTCCCTGTTCAATATTTTCAATCAACAAAAATGATTCATCGTATAAAATGACTTTTGGCACCCTGATACATTCCGGTTTAGCCAGTTCGTTTAGACCATTAGCCTCGTTTAAAAACATATGAGGTGCACCGGAATGTGATTTTAAAAAATAAAAATTACCGGATTCTGTTTGAATAATCCGTGAATCGGCAATACAACCTCCTGAAACAGAACTATCTGAAATCATGGTTTCACCCAGAAAGGACTCAACTTTTGTTTTTATATTAAAATTGATACTCATTACGAATATGGTTTAGCAACCCTTGGCAAGCGTCTTCAAGCAAATCGAGTACTTTTTCAAATCCGGCTGAACCGCCATAATAAGGATCGGGAACATATCCCGGATTATCAAATTTACAATAACTTGTCATTTTATTAAGCAACCCATTATAGTTTTCTGCTCCTTTAAACAAATTGATATCCATAATGTTATCATCATCCATTCCAATTATATAATCAAATTGTCCAAAGTCTGATGAATTAAGTTGCCGTGAAATACTGGTAAGCTTATAATTTCGCTTTATGGCATGTTGTTGCATTCGGGCATCGGCAGGTTCACCGGCATGGTAAGCAATAGTACCGGCAGAATCACATATTATATGATCACTCAGTCCGGCTTTAGCAACATAGGCATTCATAACAGCCTCGGCGCTTGGCGACCGACAAATATTTCCCATACATACAAAAAGCACTTTTACCGGCTTTTTCTCATTTTTCATAGCTGTGTAGTGATTAATTTTTACTACGAAAATATATTTTATAACTGGAAAAATACCAGGCTCCTTAAAGAAAAATCGGAAATCCCAATTTATCTGAATTTCCGATTTTGCTAAAAAAAATCGCTTTTTATTTTACTTGTCGCAACAACATTCCGGGTTCAACCTTGCCACTCCCTTTAAAATGCGTACCATCAAGATCTGCATTTTTAGGAACCTCATCATCAATACCCATATTATACCGATTGTCCCATATTAAATCGTTATCGACCTTAATGGTAGCAACTTTAGAATATTTAGTTAAACCGGTTTTCTCATCCATGGTTTGCTCCAACACCTCGAACTTATCATCGGGTTCAACGCCTTCTTTTAAGCCAATTTTAGCCACAATAGGATCAACAGAGTAAATAGGTGTTTTTGTTTTAAATACATCATAAGCTTTCTGCAATTTCGTATAAACTTTGTCAATATTACGAATGGTAGCCTGCTGTATGATATCACCCTCACTTTTTCCCGCACTAAACAATATTACTGATTTGGCTTTCTGATATCCAATGTAACTTAAAGTAAAAATACTGGTAGTATCGAATAGCGCTTTTCTTGCCGGATCAATATTTGATTTATCCATCCACATATCCATATAAAAAGTATTGGCAATGTCATCGTTCCAATCCAATTGAAAAAGATAGGATGTTGTCCATACGGAATAACCTTCCCTGGTGGCCTGGTAGGTTTTCTCTGCCGAAGCTATGGCAGCCTGTCTTAATACAGCACTTGGCAATCTGTTTGCCGCCAGCACTGCAGCAGTTTTCGTGGCTAAAGCAATGGGTTCGTTTTCAACAAAACTCATTTTATTAAATACAACAAAAGTATTTTTTATAAGTTCTTCGCCGGCATCCTTTAAACTTGCCAGGCCACGGATGCTTCCCCTGGCAATCTGGGCCTCCATCTCTGAAGCGTTGTACGATCCCCGATCATGGATCAGGTTCATATCAAAAGTACCGTCATCTTTACGGTCGAACCATTTGGCAACCAGCTGGTTAGCAATTTTTTTATCCTTAATATATTTCTTCAAAACCGGTATTAATTCCTTTTCCGCTTTCCCTTCTTTATCTCCGTCACTTCCGTTATTGGCTGCTGCCTCCTGGCTCTCATCCGAAGCACCATAAAGCTTTGGATCAAATGAAGTTTCTGTCAACCGGTGATCGTTATATTTTTCCGGAAATGGTGCAAGATTATAGGCATTTATTACCATATCTTTTTTCAAATAATCACCTGATTCAAGCAAAACTGTGTGTAAGGAACTCCTTCGATATACGGAACTTTCCATCTTATTTTTTTGGGCCAGAAGTGGCCATGCATTCCATAATACTACTATGGTTAGCATAATAATTTTTCTCTTCATAATATCAGACAATTGTTAAAGGTAAATAATACAGCAAATTACAAAATTTAACTCATTAAATAATGTATATTGTTGCTGCATTTTGAATTACCGATGCATTGGCGGATGAGCAGGTGTATCAGGGCTTAAATGGGAAGTAGCTGCAAATGTAATATGGAAAACTATGGATCAGAATCAAAAATTATCTCCTTATATCAAATTACCTGAAAATATTAAAGCCATTAATTTCCAAGATCAAGTAAAAGTCGCATAAAAACCGCATCTGATGAAAATTATCAATTTTCCAGATGCAGTTTATTATACTTAATATCAGAAATTTAGGCACGTTTAAATTTCGGATAAAATACATCTGTTATGATATCGGCATGTTTTGACCAATAATGTTCCTTTACCCAGATTCGCAATTGTGTAATATCATACTGATTCAGCCAGGCCAGCGATTTTACAAGTTCTTTTTTAAACAAATCTTTGTCATCGGAAATTCCCTGAATTACAAGTTTTTGGTGTTCGAGCATGGTGGTAAAATTTGTGCCTGTTCTTTTATTTCAGGCTGGTGAAACATGGGCTAATAACATATTAAGGGTAAAGATTAAGCTACCCCGAAAAATCAACCGGGGCAGCCTAATACTTTTATGAAATTTCAATTTGTCGTGCTGGTTTAGGTTTTATTTCTTTACGCTTGGGTAAAATTACATGAAGAATACCGCTGTTATATTTTGCCGATATTTTATCAGCTTCAACCACAGATTCAGGTACAGTAAATGAACGCTGGAAACTTTGATAGCTAAACTCACGACGGGTAATTTTTTCATCGTCTTTCTCTTCCTTCTCATCCTTTTTCTCCGATGAAATTACCAACTTACCATTGTCATAGTTTAAATTAAAATCATCTTTCTCCATTCCCGGAGCAGCTACATCTATTAAGTACTCGTTGTCGTTTTCCTTAACATTTACAGCTGGTAAAGTTGAATTAGTTGCTGCAAAATTAGTACTGTTCCAATCCATCAAATCACCTTCAAAAAACCTGTCAAGTAATGAAGGAACTGATGGAAACCAATTGGTGGAAATTTTAGCAAGTGTCATGGTTAATCCCTCCATAATTTAGCCTGAACAAAGCAGGCAGGTTAAACATCAATTTTTTAATTTTCCGGATAGTAAATTTCAAAACCTGTGCCAGGCTAAAAGTAATTTTTAAATAATCTTCAAAAATTGCTGAGAATCTTACAATTACTCTTAAAAGATAAATCTGAAATAAAACTGACCATGAAAAATTTTCAGGATTTAATGCCAAAAAGTCATCAACTAATTGATTATTAGGACATTATTTCCGATAGCATTTTAAAATGCGCATTGCACGAAGTGTATTCCATCGGCTGGGATGCCCGATGTGCTCCATCGCAAAATGCTCCTGGCCTTTATGCTTGGCTTGTAAATTCCATAGGTTTGAGCCTGTTTTTTTTTGAATAAGAATATCAATGGCCGGTTGCATGCGATTGTCCCACGATGTTTGTGAATATTGAAAAAAATCGAGAGCACGAAACACATCGTATCGCCAACGGCAAGGATAGGTGAATTTTAAAAACTCATCACGGATGATTTTCCCGGTACGGTCTGAAATAAATAACTGATGCATTAAAATAAACTCTTTACATTGTTCAATCACGCTTGAAATTTCAGAAATACGATAATTATATCCGGCCTTTTTATATTCAAATAATCCTTCGAGCACTGATAAAGTGGAATGTAATGAGCTATGTCTTGCCCCTTTGCGGTTAAAATGACAATTAAAACCACCGTCAGGGAGTTGTTGTTCTAATAAATAATCGATTACCGATACCAGTTTTGCCTGGGGTGCACCAAAATAAGAAGTATAATTCAGAAACATACCATTCACACAAACATCGCTATTTGTAATAGTTCCTGAAGGATTAATTCCTCCATCAGCACCTTTTTCATTATCAAGAATAATATCGATAATCCGGTTTACTGACTCAAATTGAGCTGGAAATTCCAGATTTCTCAAATCAAGCAGGGTATAATGTGTTGATGTCCATTTCGGTTGGTAAAATTTTAGTCCCCAGTGCCCATCGGGTCTTTGTTTTGAAAGATAAGCCGCTCCCCAGCCCTCATAAGGAATTTTTTGCTTTAATTCAGGCTTTTTCTCATTCAATAAATCACGCCAGGTTTGGTATTGTATAGATACATCACCTTGTAAAAGCCAATTTATTACATCGGTATTTTCCATTTTCATCAAGGTTGATTTGGTTTCTTTTCGAATTTACAAAACATTTCAATATATCGGGTTAAAAGAAAAACCGCCGGGGGAACTGGCGGTTTTCATTCTTTCTTATGCACTATAAGGGTAATAACCCGGGAGGGATATATGGTTTAGTAGGATTAATTTTTAACAATATGATAAGCAGCAAGCCTGATTTCGTAAAATTCCTTTCTATCCAGGTATTCATTTGAAACTAGACTTTGTCTGAGAATACATCCTACATTAGGAGCGTATAAGCTTTTCAGTCTCACTGTTAACCTTTCAGGAATATTCCAGTAGATAAAAATCCGTTCAAGATTCAGTACACTATCATATGTTCCTGATTGCAAATACACCTTTTCACTAAACTGTTTCATACGACTATATTCGTAATATAAAGTATCCTCAATAGTAGGAATTGATTCCTGGCTAAGTGTATCAGTAAAATTATTACTACTGAATAGAATTTTTCCTGACGCGTCTACAATATAGCCTAATGAATCACGACAATATCTCTCAGGCTTTAACTCAAAAAACGGCCAAACTTTTCCAAAAAATATTTTATACTGATACCCATTAATATTTGTATCTCCAATTATGTTTAAAGTGTCGTTCTGACTAACCAAAGTCTCGTTTTTCAACGAATCAATTTTATAAGTATTGTATATCCAATAACTACCCGTAGTAAGCGGATAGTAATTATTTTCATGATTAACACTGTTATTTTCAGGCGGATTTTTGGTACAAGAGAACAATACAAACAGAAGGCAGATTCCTACCGAAAAATTCGATTTCATAGTAAAATTGATTTTAAAGTTAATACTGGGTAGAAATTTTTCCTATACTACAATTTTTTCAGGTTTAGGTATAAAACGAGCCCTCTATTCAATTATTGTATAATAGGCAAAAAATCTTGTTTTAACAAAATCAAATTTTATATAAACGTCATTATTTCAAACAATTACAATTAAAAATAATTATTTACCAAACCCACAAAACATTATAGGGTTACTCTTTTCTCGATATATTTTGAATTAATAATCCGTAAAGCGCCCATATAATCCATTTTAAATTCAATAAGGTCACCCACTCTGTAATTTTTTGTGTTTTCTCCAAGGTCAATAACTAACATATCAGAGCTGGCACCGGCAAAGCTTATGCTTTTATCCTTGGGTTCAATATGTTGCTGGTCAACATCGAGCAAACCAATATCAACAATGGCCCGGTTACTGGTTTCACCAATTAGCTGGCTATCAAAGTCGAAGGTATGTCCTTCGAGATTGGTTCCCATTTCACCTCTTGGCACTATTGGTTTTTCAATGAGTTCAATAATCTGGGCAAATAATCGAAACACATCGGACTTCATCCGCTTTAGTGGGGCATTATTATAAACATCAGTACCCAAAAACAGCGTCTCACCTACCCTGAAATGGTTTATTCCCTTGGGCAACAGGTTTTGGAATATCAACGGTATGGTTACCGATGAACCTCCTGAAACATACGGTATATGACGGTTAAATTTGGCCTCAATCAATTGTTCATATAAACTAAGTTGAATTAATTTATCATGATTTGGAAGCACCCCATATAAACAGGAAAGGTTTGCTCCAATACCAACCACCTCAATATTTTCCAACTTGAACACTTTTTCATAAAACCCGATAAAATCCTCTCCCATCACTCCCTCACGCAGCTCGCCCAACTCAATCATTATAATTATTTTATGCTTTTTATTCTGCTTCCGCGCTTCTTCCGATAATAACAGAATAGTCCTGATCTCAGTATTCATACTTATATCAGCATATTTTACCACACTGGCCACAGCTCCTTTTGCCGGCGGTTTTATATAAATAGTTTCAACTCCCGGGGCCATATTTTTAATGATTTTCAGGTTGCTGATCCTCGAATCGCAAACCTGCGTAATACCCAAATCAAGTACTTCTTTAAGAAATTCCTTGTTCCCGCTTAAAAATTTGGTAACAACCGACCATTTTATATTTTTTTTATGAAACAAATTATCGAGATACTCAAAATTTGCTTTTAGTTTTTTTCTATCGAGTGTTATAAATGCCATGATGAATTATTTTAAAATTTTACGGGTAATTTCCCCAGGCAAACTTGCCAGTATCTCATAGTTAAGTTGGTTACTTATATCACTAAAAGCACTAACTTTTATTTCCAGGTCACCCTGCTTCCCTATCAATATTACTTCATCATTGATCTTAGCATCAGGAATATGGGTAATATCCACAATAATCATATTCATGTTTACCAGTCCAATTACACGGCAACGCGTTCCTTGTATTAAAACCCTTCCCTGGTTACTTAAAGAGCGGCTGAAACCACTGGAATAGCCAACTGGAACCAGTGCAATTTTAATATCGGTTTGAGCCTGGTATGAAATACCATATCCCACAAATTCTCCTGTGAAAACTTCCTTGATATTCATTACCACACTTTTCCAATCTAAAACTCGTTTCAATGGATCGGTTTTATTTATTTTGTTGCTTATATACTGGATAAATGTTTCGGAACTTGGCCAGAATCCGTATAGCATAATACCTACCCGAACCATATCCATCCGGGTTTTAGGATAAACAAATGCTGCTGCCGAATTAGCCACATGTTTGTAAAGTGGTATTATACCGACCGATTCTACCATGGAATAAAACTTCTGAAACTTTTTTAGTTGCTTTTGAATTCTTAAATGGTTGGTTATACTTTCGGCTCCTGCCAGATGCGTACAAAAGCCTACCACTTCAATGTAACTATGGTTTCCCTGAATAAAATCTGTCGCTTTTTGTAAATCGGGTAATATTAAACCTGAGCGGTTCATGCCGGTTTCAACCTCCAAATGGATACGGGCCTTTATATTAAGTAATAAGGCATATTTTACAACACTGAAAAGCCTTTCCAGATTAAAAATGTAAATTTCAAATCCGGATCTTATCGCATCCTTCAATTTTTCAGTCGATATCCATCCCATGATCATAACCCTGGCAGGACTTACCAGGCTTTTCGCCACCCTTTTAGCCTCGTTATAATCAAATACTGCAAAATGATCAATACCTGCCCTGCACAACATTGGGATCAATTGCTCAATGCCGTGTCCATAAGCATTGGCTTTTACTACTGACGACAATCGTACTTTTTTCCCCAGCTTATTTCGCAAAAACTTAATGTTTTGCTGAAGTGCATATTCATTTAAAGTTATAACAGTAGTATCAATCATGGCAACTCTGTTTTTCGTAATTCCGGTTCCCCGCTTTTCAATCCTTCGCCCTTATTGTTTTATCGGTTGACTAAGTTTTGGTATTAAATTGGTTTTGGTAAAATGCACAAGTACATAAACTAAAGCTGAAGCAGTTATACCAAAAATATTTTCATCGAGATTAAAGGGTAATTTAAGTTTTAAAATAACCAGGGTAATTGTAACCGTACCACCTATTATCATGGCAAGCATGGCTGAGAGCGAATCGGGTTTCTTTCCATAAAGCGCTGCAATTACAGGAACAAATAACCCGGAAACCATAAATGCATATGAATACAGCATTAATTCCAGCACATTTGTCATAAACGAGGCCAGCACTAATGCCAATACCCCAATTGCAAGCGTAATGATTTGTGACTGAATTAAATGCACTTTATTATCGCTGTGGCCAACTTTTTTAAATATTTTAGCAAGTATATCGGTTTGCACATTTCCTGAGGCAGCCATTAAGCAACTATCGGCTGTTGATAATACAGCCGAAAAATAAGCTGAAAGAGTTAATCCCATAAGTCCAAAGGGCAATACTGTATTTAGTAAAACTGGCAGCCCCATTTCAGCATCCAGTGCCGATCCTGATGTGTAACCAGCCGCTGAAAACATGCCTTTTTCAAAAGCTACCCTGGCAAATAATCCTAACATTACTCCCATTATCGCCATAAGCGGCCACTCAAACAATCCTGCAATAAACCACGCTTTTTTGGCCTGTTTTTCGTTCTTTGATGCGTAAATGCGCTGGTAAAGAGTCATACCTACAAACCATATCGGGATGATAGTTACAGCCCAGTTTACTAACTGCTGCCAGGTAACATTTGCAAACGATAAAAACTCTGGTCCCAACGTTTCCTTAACCGCGCTAAAGCCCCCGACGGCAATATACGACGCAGGTATACCAATAAATATCAGACCCGCCATCAGAATAATCCACTGAATGGTATCGGTATAAACCACTGCTTTTAGTCCACCTATTCCGGTATAGATTACGGCTACTACCCCCATAAAAATCAGGGCAGTTTCCATATTGATATCTGAAAAGGTGGCTGCAGCCAATTTGGCCCCGGCTAGCAACTGTGAGCTGGTAAAACCAATATATCCGATGGCAGAAATTATACCGGCAATAAAAGCAACCTTGCTGTTATAGAAATATTCAAATAATTGCGGAAAAGTAAAAAAGTTATGCTTTGATGATAGTTTGGTCACGATAGGAATCAACACTACAGCACTTAACCACGCCCCGATTAAACCTGTAAATAACATCCACGATCCGGCTAATCCTATGGTAAATCCGAGGCCGCCCAGTCCAATGGAAAAACCACCTCCCACATCGGTAGCCACTACCGATAAGCCAATGTGCCAGCTTCCCATTGACCGGCCACCCAGATAATAATCTTCAACATTTTCATTCTTCCTGAAAAAATATACCCCCACACCTAACATGGTGGCAAAATAAATTATGAAAATAATGATATCTAAAAAATCCATGAACTAAAGTAATATAAAAGCTATGTATTTGATTTAATGTATAATACAGTTCATTTGGAGCGAAGATTAATTCTATTTCTTTAACCTCATTTCAAGATACTTACTGCTAAAACCTTTCTTTTGATAGAGGAATCGGGCAGGATTCTCCGGTTCAACATGCAGGGCAATGTCGCCATGAGTAAGCTTGATGGTTTCGTCCATAAGTTGCTTTCCCAGTCCCTTTCCACGGTAATCTTTATGCGTAGCAATGTATACCAGTATGTTTTCAGGAATATAGCCCCCCATTCCGGTACAATTCACTATAACCGCTCCGGTAATTTCCACACTCTCCATTGATACCAGCACAAAACCACCGAACGATGGAATTTCCTTTAACGCATAATCAATGCACTTTTCAATATCTGCTTTTGGATCACCATATTGCTCTAAATGCGCGAATAAAAAATCTACAATTTCACTTTTTTCAACGCTCGTAGGTTTATGTACAGCATCGTACACTTTTGTATTTAACATGATTTTCTTATTTTTTTGAATGATTTATTAATGATTTTAGCATAGGTTCGTACGTCAATCCAAACTTACACACACAAAATAGGTTATGAATTGACAGATGATGTTTCCTTGTGGGTTGGTAATCCATTCAGTTCAAGATATCTGGAACAATTTTTCCAACCCTTTATTCCTCTGTGACAGAATACATTTTTAAATGCAAACAAAGGCAGGTCAGAGAGAGAGGATTCACCATTATAAAATTTACAGGAATTGCGGTATTGACATATGGTATTTGAATTCATTTGTTCGTATTTAATAAAATATCAACGAAATGATATTTTTGTTTCTACACGAACAAATATAGGGCTTTTTTCAAAATTAATAAAATCTTATGCGTTTGCAATACAGACACAAAATCATGCAAAACGAGACCTTATCGATGTTTCAAGTGAAATAAAAAAATCAGAAATATATTATTTTGTTTCTATAGAAATTTTAGTTATGCAATTCTTATTTTCTAATTATTCGACAAAACTCTAAAAGAATAAATCACCCTGGTTCAATAAAAATCCATCATATTTTGTCGAACCAAGGTTATTCCCCATTTATTTCATCTTCAATAAAATCATCAACGGAAAGAAATGGTGCTGCTTCCAGTTCCTGAATTTGCAGCAGATTAATCAGGGTATCAAGACCCTTTTCAAGAATAACTAATTCAGGAGTGTCCAGTTTATCAAGCTTGGTAGATAGCTTATCCTGTAACAAAGCAGGTATTTTCATCAACAATTTGTCCCCGTCCGAAGTAAGTGCAATATTCACTACTCTTTTATCACCAAATTTTGGCAACCGGGCCACGTAGCCTTTTTTTTCAAGACGGTCAATAATACCGCTAACCGTACTGGAATTCAAATTCAGGAATTTGCGAATGTCACCCTGAGTAGATTGATAATTAGGACTATTTTGCAAAAAGTTCAGACACAATACCTGGGGAATACTTACTCCATATTCCTTTTGTATCTTTTTCGATTCAAGATTGATGGAACGAATAATCTTTCGGATTTTTATCAGAATTTCAGTAGTATCCATTGTAGTGATTTGTTACAAAATTAAAAAAGTTTCTGTACGAACAATAGAGAATCATTCAAAGACATAATATTTTTGTAAGTACTGTAAAATAAAATCCCTGATGCAATTAAACGAACAATTACATCAGGGATCATTCTTATTGTTTATATTCTGTATATCGGAAAGGAAATTCCTTTCATCAATCCTTTTTTACAAGTTATGAAAACTTTCTTCCGGTCCCAGGTAACTGGGTTTTAGTCCGCCGGTATCAATCAGTATTTTTTCAACAACCACTCCCGGGTCGATCATCCAAACCTTCAACGTATGGTCACCTGCAGCCGGTATTTTAACCTTAACCTTACAATGACGAGCCTGATTCAAAACGGTGTTATCCCAATCGGTATTGGAATAGGATATCACGTAATCGTCGGGAACAACCATAACATATTGTGGGTCCTGATCATCAAATGATACTGCCAATCGGATATCTCTTCCCGGCATAAAATTCAAGATGGGCGAAGTTACCAGGGTAATTTCTGCAGAGTCTTTTGAGAAAAAGTGTACGGGATATTCTAAACAAGGCGCATCCTGTCCCGGGACGGCCGATGCCATATCAATAGGGGCCGTAGCTCTCATACCCGATAACGTTAATCCATAATCTTCAATTTTAATCCATTTGCGGTCATTGTTTTTAACATTGTTGGCAAAATGCTCCGCTTCTATCGAAACGTAACCACCACTTTCCACAAAGCCTTTGGCAGTTTCACGGTTTATGTTGCCAGGATTAAAAAGTTTAATGCCGATAGAAACTTTTTTACCGGCACCGGCTACTTTAATAGTACCTTCAGCATTGCCCTTGGGAAGGTTTGCCTCATCAAGATCAACAAAAACGCGTAAATCCTCATCCATAATACTGCCCTGAGTTTTACTTAATTTTAGCCAGGGGACACTTGAGGTAATCTTATAATCAAAAGCTTTTTTTCCTTTATTATAAATCTCAAAATAATGTTGACGATTACTGAAAATATCAAATTCAGGTAAAACAGGTGCTTCATCCGAACCCGGCCAGCTTTGGACACTACCTTCGATGGCAACCCCCATGTCAGCCTTATTCTTTACGGTTACTTTCTCCAGTTTAACATGCTTTAAACTGTTTTTTCTTGGTGGATTCCAACTGGTATAACCCAAATGGGTTTGATCCATAAAGTGTTTCCACCGGCCATCAGCATAAATATCGTTGTAGTAATTCATCATGGCGGTATCGGCCTGGAATAATTCCCCGGTTTTTTGAGCCATACAATTGGTACTGGCCCTGTCCTGTTTGGCGTATAAATTATTCTTGGCTACTGAAAGATAAAGTTCGTTTACAATGGAACAAACCTTTGTCGGGAATAACACTATTTCATAAAAAGCATCGCGCTTTTCTTCCGGAATTTTCTTATAAAGCGCTTCAGCCCGGGCTGCAATATCATCATAATCGGCTACAACATTTTCAGCTTCATTATAATTTACCAGGCTATAAGTATCAGGTCTTAACGATTCGGGTTTCCGCCGTCCGTTATATCGGGTATATTTTGTTAAAATCTCTGTGATCTCTTCAGCATATTCGGGACCAAATTCACGGGTTGCCCATAAGCGCGTATATTCGTCAATATTATTATTAGTCCATTTGTTGGTATTCCATGCCAGGTTCATAAAATACTCCATTGGCAATTCATAACCTTTAAAATGTCCCACATTTACAATCCAAATATCATCGGCACCATATTCTTTGGCCAACATCATCTGATCCCAGACTTTCGCAATGGGATTAGTATTTATCCACTCATAACTGCGCGGACCGCCATGATAATCGAAATGATAATAAACACCGGAACCTCCGCTGCGTTTCCTCTCTTCAGCATTGGGGAGCCTGCGAACATTTCCCCAGTTGTCGTCGGCCCATAATAAAGTAATATTATCAGGTACTGTCATTCCTTCGTTGTAGTAGTCCATTATCTCTTTATACAAACACCACGATTGAGGTACTTTGGTAATATCAGAATCCATTTCCTGACGGATGATTTCCTGCTGCCGCTGAACAATTTTTTCAATCTGGGCAATATTGTCTTTCCGGCTTCCTTTTATCTCGGAATCATTAGCTCCACGGAGCCCCATGGTTATAATACTTTCATAGTCTTTGTTCCGCCGAATCCCTTCTCTCCAGAAATTTGCAAGGGTATCGGGATATTTGTAATAATCCCAGGCACCCAGAGTTTTGTAATAACGCCTGTCCCATTCCTTTTGGGCCCGTAACATAGGCTCCTGGTGCGACGTTCCCATTACAATGCCGTATTCATCGGCCATTTTTGCATTTTTAGGATCGTCCTCGTTAAAAGCATTATTCCACATGGCTGGCCACATATAATTTCCTTTCATACGCAAAAGCAATTCGAAAATTTTTGAGTAAAACTCGCTGTTATAATTGGCTACACCTTTAGGAATTGGTGGATTTTCACTGGGCTTAACTGTTCCATATTTCTCCGCAACCCAACCTGATAAAGCAGGAGCTTCATCGTTAAGAAATATACCACGGTATTTTACGGTTGGACTTTGTGAATAAATTCCTGGTTTTACATAAAGTGCATCTTTATGCTCAATGGGAACATCGGCCCACCAGTACCATGGCGAAACACCAATTGATTCTGAGATATCATAAATGCCATAAATGGTTCCGCGTTTATCGCTCCCCACCACAACCAGCGCTTTTTCAACGCCCGGCATCGGATTATCAATGGTTTGAATAATAAAAGCCTCCCATTTACCTTCAATATTTTTAACATCCAACTTACCCTCTTTAATTAGTTGGTTAATAACCGGACTTTTACCCAGTGTTCCTGTAATTACAACAAACTTTTCGGAAGGCACCTTATTAAAAACCACTGTGGGCTCAGCCCCGGTAACCTTTCCAATATCGGATTTTAAATCGTTTAAAGTGCGTATTACTCCCTGGTAATCCGTTGAATCAATAAACAAATTAGTTGATTTGCCTGATGCCGAAAGCTGAAACATATCTTTACCTCCATGGGTCGAAATATAGGTGGAGTCGTTAATACCAAAAGTATAAGCTGGTATTACGAATATTAATGAAAGATAAGCCCAAAAACGAAGCTTATTTTCCAGGTAACGGTTAGTTAAAAGTTTAAAAATCATAATATTTAGTTGTTTAAGTTGTACGTTGTTTGCTGACTAATTGTAATCCTGCCCTTTCCCTTATTCAATTTTAATCCGAATTTATTATTTTTTTCCAACTTTTTAGGTAATAACTCAGGTTATAAAAAGCATGATTGGTTATGAACAATTACTACGCAACAATACTTAACCCATTTTAAATAACGAAATTCATATCAAAAAAATTAAATAAAATGTTTAACGGGAGTTATTCTTTTACAAATTTCAAAACCTTGTATTCATTATTGCCGATTATTTTGATAAAATAAACTCCATGTTCTAAACTTCTGATATCGATGGTTGGCGTAATTGTCTGTTCTTTTTTAACTAGCTGGCCGTTTAAATTGTACATCAACCAGGTACCTTTAAAACCAGAAGGTAAGCTTAAATTGATATAATGAGATGCGGGATTTGGGAATAAATCAATATTTGACAGACTTTTTTGATTTTTAATTCCGGTTTCTTTTTCATAAACTCTTAAATTTATATTCGCAACAATATCACCATAAGTGGCAGATATTTTATTCACACCGGCTGTATCACTTTTAAACCCGATTGTATTATCTCCGGCATCAAAAAGCTGCCCCTCTCCTTCATTGAGCGACCAGTTTAAATCTACAATTATTCCGGATATCGGATATTTGTACTGGTCAAAATAATTGGCAGTTAACAGGCAGGTATCTCCAGTTTCAATTCTGGACAGCGATTTTCCCAGACTCATTCGGGTTACCTCAGGCGTATAAATTGAAACCTTATAATGAACTGTATCAGAATATTTATCATTTTTGGCAATCATTGTATACACGGTATTTTCATCGGGTGATACTTTTACAGAACCCATACTATCAACTATTTCGCCATCAAAATAAACTGTATCAGCATTTATAGTTTCCCACTCAACTGTGGTGGTATCGTTTACGGTAATTAGCTGTCGGTCGGAAGTAAGTTTTGTAATAAATGGCAGGCCCGTTTCAACATTGTGAACCAGATCCGTTTCGATAATCTTATCACAGATCATTTGTGCCATATCTTTTGAACCCTGCACACCGGGATGAATTTTATCGGGAAATAAGTAAACACTATCAAGCAAGGGATGGTAAAAATCAATCAAGGTGGCATCGGTATTCGCTAAAACCTGATCGATTACAGGAATAACACCATTTACAATAACAGAATCGCGAATATCCCAAACGACTGCGAAAGCCGGAGGAGGATAACAAACTATAAATTTAACAAAGGGGTTACGAACCCGGAAGGTATCAATCATTGACATATAATCGCCATAAAATTCATCACCATACACATCCCAATTGTAAGGTTTTGTATCGTTGGTTCCCAACAAGATCAGACAAATATTCGGAGCAAAAGCCATCGCATTGGTAAACTCCTTTTCATTCCATAAAGGATAATCGCCATGTTTTAGCATGGTCCGTCCGGAGTTTCCAAAGTTTTTAACTACACAAGTATCTCCATATTTTTCCTGTAACATAACTCCCAACTGGGCCGGATAACTCTCTGTGGATGGGTCAGATACCCCAGCTCCATAAGTAATACTGTTACCCATACAGGCAATTCGCACCTGGTATTCCTGTGATGATGCAGTAAGTGAAGCTGCAAAAAATGTAATTATGATTAATAAAACTTTTAAAATGTTTTTGTTGCTAATACTGTACATGATACGGACTAATATTATGGTTAAATTGAAAGTCATTGGATAAATTTAATAGATTTCAGAATATTCCGGCCATAAAAAGGTGCTTTTTATATTAAAAAACTTCAATTAAAATTGTTTATAAGGCCCTCAATTGATATAGGGAATTCACCATTTGCCAGAAAATAATCTGTACGATGTTATAGAATGTGCGGTTTAGCATAAAAGTGAGTTTAAAAAGTCTCATCATTTATCAATAACTACATGCAAAGTCTTGGATTTGTATATTCCATTAAATATTTATTAACTGTACAAAACACTAAAATTCCTTAAAAAACAGTTTACGTATTATTCTTGTTTTATGCCCTTACTTTCTATTTTCTTATCTAAAAACCATATTTTTTACAGTTTTTTAGTCATAACAGTCAGATTGCGTTAATTTCAAATGTGTTTGGAATATCAAAATTAATATGGTATTTTTGCATACTATAATTATCATAATTCAAAAATAATAAGTGATCGAAATTCCTCATATAATCAAGTACATGGGTTCCAAAAGGAACATATTAGACTTTGTAGTTAGTACTATTGAAAATGTTACTCTGAATGAAAATCAAAGACTATATGATATATTCGGCGGCTCAGCAGTTGTTTCAGCTGCTTTTTGAAATAAACAACCTGTAACATGCAATGACATTTTACATTACAGGAATAAAAAAATATTACCTCTTTTTAAACAAAAATTTCTTTCACTTAAAGATTTTTACAACGGAGAAAATAATTCAGAATATAACCATCAGTTTTTAACTACTAATTATTTAACCGTCTTAAAAAACATAGAACCAAATTCTATTGTCTATGCTGATCCTCCATATCAATTTGTTCATTATAGCAGGTTTTATCACGCATTAGAAACATTGGTAAAATACGACTACCCTTATATAGAACATAAAGGAAGATATCGAAATGATAGGCATCAATCTCCTTTTTGTATTAGGACAAAGGTGAAAAAAGCGTTCACTAATATGTTCGAACCTATTTTTAAAAGCAACGGCACACTTGTCTTAAGTTATAGCGATACAGGAATGATTTCGCTTGACGATTTAATTTCTTTGGCTAAAGTATGCTTTAAAAACTATATTATTTCTTTTAAAGAAATTGATTATAAACATAGTACAATGGGAAGACAAAAAGATAAAAGTCGTGATGTAAAAGAAGCTTTGTTAATTTGTCAACCAGTTTAAGAATTAGGCTCATATAAATTTGGAGAAATACCAAATACCAAAATAGGACAACCTCCGCCAGCTCCACCTATTATTCGCGGTAGAAGTTTACTCATATGTGTTGTTGATGCACCATATGAACTGCCTTTGCCCAAAGAATTAAATATTACCTGGAGTTCTGAACACCTGGTAATAATAATTGCAACACTTATTGCATCTCTTTCATAAAGCAACCTAAAATTATTCAGGTCCCTATTATAAAAGGGATCCTTATTATTCCATTCGATGTCTAACGCAATCCTGTTTTTATAACAATCAATCTTATGTGTCGGAGTATATTTTTCGACGTTGTCAATTGTTATTTTTGTATCAAAATCATGTTCTTTCCAACCTTTCGCATATAAATAAGAATCATAATGATCCGATATTGGACTTTTTCTTCCTCCTGGAGTTAGAATTGCACTTTGCTTAAGCTTAAATGATTGTAATACATTAATCAGATCTTGATATTCATTTGGAAAATCATTTTGCAGTTTAGCAATTGCATGTCTATATTCATGTATTTCATAGTTTTCTATAATATCCTAAGGTAGATTTGCGATTGTCATTCAAAATAATTCTTTAATATCTATTGAAAGGGCATTAGCAATTTTTTCAATATTAATCAATGTAATATTTTTCTCAGCTCTTTCTATCATACCAATATAAGTTCGGTGAAGTCCTGCTTTTTCTGCAAGTTCTTCTTGTGATAAATTATTTTGTTTTCTAAAATCTCTCACTTTTTTACCAAACTTCTTTAATATGCTAACTTCTGAAATCATTGCTAATTATAGTATGTACAAAGCTAATTATAGTATTCATTTTACACTACATACTAAAATTAGCATTTCAATCGAAGCATAAAATAAAATTAGCTGTTTTGCAATTCTGGAAATGCAGATTAATTTAAAAGAATTGCAAATCTACTAATTATAAACTGAGTCAACTTGATATACAATGGATCAATAAATTAATAATAGTATTGTTCACCCATAAACATTGCAATAAAATTAATTCTCGTACTATAACTTTATCAATTTATGAACTGAACCCGAAACATTTACCAAGTAAATTCCTGACGGCAAATCAGATAAATCCATGGTTGCATACCCGTTTTTATCGAGTTGCATTTTATGTACCACCTGACCTGCAAAGTTTATCACTTTAAAACCCTGACTTTTATGGTCAAGAGCTTTAACTGTGACTACCCCTTTTGTTGGATTGGGATAAACCACCGGTTCCCCGGCATCTGGAGCCTGAGTAGTATCCAGTATTAAATCGATACTGGTAACATCCCAGTTTTCGCCAAAATGATTATCCAGGTTCGGGCTTTTTAACTGAAAAGCATTAATACCATAAAATGCCGCCTGCGGCCATGTTCCATCATCCTGGTAGTTTACATAATCAATTACAATACCTTTTCCATCCTCCAGTTGAATAGCCTCTCCATTGTCAGAAAGTTTACCGCTTTCCCATTGGATGATTTGCTTATTTTGTTTCCACCAACCACTGAATTTTGCATTGGCAGTTAAATACAAAATATCATTCGGCGCAAGCAATGTTCCCTCGGGAATTACGGCTGTAACACCTTTTGTGATGGCATAATTCGAAACATCAACGGCTTCATTCGATGGATTGTAAAGGGTAATGAATTCCGGGAAATTAAGGCCTTCTCCATTGACAAATATCTGGGTAATCATAACGTCGGGTTTAAAACCCTGATTGGAAAGCACAGCCCCTAAATTAATTACATTACCATTTTCGAAACCTGCATCAATAGCGGGGGAGGCAGCCATCAGGCTAAAATCGAAAAATGTTGGATCGGTAAATTGTGGATTCCCCGATAAATTATTTGCATACTTAACATCAGCCGGGCAATCCGTAAGGCAATACTTGCTTTGAAGTGTCGATTTATTGTCGACAAAAAAAGCATTATCAGGCGAGTTTGATAAGATACAATTGGTAACTATAGCATTACCACCGGCATCACCAACATTTTTCTCGTAGCAGGCTATGGCATCTACAACACCATAAAAAACACAACGGTTAATAACACCATCACTTGAATCTTTAAGGGCTACACCTATTCCACAATTAATAAAAACACTATTCTGAACCGTAGCTGTCGATTGTTGTCCAACCGAAACTCCTTTATCAAAAACATTATGCACAATAATACTATCGATTGAAATATTGTAAGCCTGTTCACCAAGATCAACTGCATCACTGTTAGAACCTCGAAATGCAGATATCTCACAATTTTTTATTATACCATTCTGAACTTCGTCAAAGTCAATAGCGTCAGCATCAGGTTCATCGCTTCCATTGAATATACAATTCTCAACACGTCCCTTCCCGTATTTTATATTTATACAATCGCCTGTAATAATTGAATGCAAGCGACTATTGGTAAGTGCTACATCGGAATACCGGGCGGTTATTGGATTTGCCTGGACATTATCAATAATGAGGTTATCAAGGTTCAAATCGGCATAAAATGCTGAAATGGCAGCAATATCAAGCACAGGATCGGGACCGGCAGAAGCATCTTCGATAGTTACATAATTTAAATTCGATTTTTGAGGCGTATTTTTAAAAAGGATAGCGCCCCAATATCCCTGGGCCATCATGGGATTGTATTTAAACGTAATTTCTCCATCAGCTGTGCCCATGGCATTCATAACTCCATTTACATAAATGCATGCCCCTTCCGGCATCCAGATTTCCACACCCGGATCAATGGTAAGTGTGGCATCTTTTAAAATGGTAATATCTCCCTGGGCAAGGTAAGGCGAACAATCTTTACTAAGCGTGGTATTTGCCGAAATAATTTCGGGCAGAATACACTGGCTGCTTTGTTTGTAAACAGCCATTAAAAATTTATCGCCTGAAAGGTGCTGAGTCAATACCGGATTAGTCGATATAAAACTTGAGGTATTCGGTACATTGGCAACCAGTTCAAGATCGAAACTTAAATCAGTACTTGACAAAGTTCCCTGATGAACCTCAACTGCAATCATATTCTCACCAGTCACTATATCATCAGCATTTAAAGTATAATTGGTAAAAGATGATTCAGCCTGGCCGGAAACGGAAGATGCAGCCAGGGTTTGATAAGTAACATTACCAGCTGCCATATTGGCCCTTACAACTTCCTTCCCGTTAAGGTACACTATGGCACCATCGTCAAAAAGCAGATTTAATGAAAAAGTCCCGGATTGTTTCTGTGCATCACTCACCGTAAATTTTCTGCGGAAGTAAGTGGTAACATACTTGTTCTGACTATCGCTGCCATAACTTACCGTGGTAGCTTCATCACCATCGCCATAACCAAATTCCGATAAGCCGGTTTTCCAGGAACTATCATCAAAAGTGGATGTAATCCATGTATTACTCAAATCGGTACCGGAATCAAAATATTTCCATTGTGAACCTTTTGGTATTAAAGTACTGGAAGTGGCTGCTGCCCAACCAGAAAATTCATATCCCGGCTTATTAACAGCTGTTAGTTCAATATCAACATTATCCAGATACAAACCGGAGCAACTTGATTCAGGAACAGTTAAACCATCTAACTTAATGACTCCAGCTTCAGCAGGAGAAACCACTAATGACAGGTTTACCGTACCCGAAAAACCATAACGCCTTAAATCGTTTAATAAAGCCGCCGGCCGTTGTTCCACATAAGACACAAGATTGTCAACCTGGTTATACCAATAATCCACTGATGGCATGGCATCGCCGTAATTTGAAGTTGTGCCCTGCCATCGTGCTATATGATTTGGAATTTCACTTTCGATCGTTTTTTCATGTTCAGCTATCAGTTTTTTCATCCTGTCCGGATTAAAACTGGTAAATAACTGTGCGGCTAAACGCTTCCCAAAATAGTTGCGATAATTATCATTTTGCAAAAGTGAACTAAAAGGCCAAACCGTTTGATTCTCATAAAAATCAATAAGATGGTCACCCGGGGTAAAAAATCCACGGTCGAGGTCCATCAGAATCCACCTCCACTTTCCATTATCCTTTGGCTTCCATGCCATAACATTATGGTTAATGGAATAATTTCCATCGGCCATTTCGGTTATCACATAATCGGTAAAATCTTCAATATCCATAGCTTCAGCCACAACATTATAGTTAGCATCAATGGATAAATCATGATGATACAGGCTGTTAAATTCATTATAACCATCAAGGCTACCATTCTCGACATAATCTTCATTTTCTATCATATCGAAGGTTGACTTGTCTAATCCATAACTACTGGCAATATAATCTTCGTCTACTTTCTCGCGGATATTATGGATGCCCATATACTGCCCGTTAACGTACACCACCGAAGGTTTGTAACCCATCATCTCAATATTCATATTGAGCAAGGTGGAGTTATGTGCCAGTATATCACGAAACATTGTATAGCTCCAGTCACTACCCGATGCCCTTAACGAAAATGATTTGTAACTTGATCTTTTACGCTGGGCTGTTAAACGATAACCAAGATTACCACTTCCATACTGTTTCTTAAAGTAAATTCCCAGCATTTTTTGCGGTAACTGCCACGACCAAAGTCCGTTGACCTTACATCCGGCCCTCTCATTAAAAGCGGCCCGGTCACTTCCATTATTTTCAAACAATTCAATATTTATCGGAATTTCCCAATCAGGTTTGAAATTCTGTACATAAATTCCTTTTACAGGATCCCAAAAGTTATCAGGATCGGTAGCAATTGAAACCACAGGTAATTTGGCATCAACAGAATTCTGATTTATAAAATAAGTATTGGTAATGGTGGGACCGGGAATTAAGTTTGGTTTAAAAATCCTTGCCCTCAACACCGTTGTCGTTTGAAAAGTTAACAGGCTGGTATATGCCTGAGATGTTGCTGACGGTTCAGTTCCGTCGGTGGTATACCTGATGGTACCGCCCATAGTAGTACTTAGTTTTACTGAAACTGCCGAGGTATAAAATCCTCCTCTTAAACTAAATTTAGGCTTATTATCGGCAAAACCATCATAAGCAGTAGTTTTATTTGAAGCCCCTGGTGTAGTATTTATAAAGTAACCCCAACTTGCAGCACCATCAGGCTTTCGTCCATAGGAAATATCAGGACGTTGAACTCCAAAGGTAATGGAATCAAGCAATTGAACTGACGGAGAATAAAGCCCGATTTCTTCACCGTCTGCTGATAATTTAAAGTTCGTATGATTTCCATTGTCATTTCCATCGGCCCAAAAAAGTAATGTTCCACCAGCCGGTATAGTTAAACTGGCTGTTATCTGCCATTTATCAGGTGTTTTAAAATTGTCTGTCAGATAGTACCCCTGAAGATTTTGAGCCGTGTTCCCGGCATTATATAATTCCAACCAATCGGAATTGCTATTATAATCAGGATCTTCAATCTGACTTGAATTTGAAGCGGTAAACTCATTAATTAAAATTTGTCCTATTAAAACTTCATGATTTAGCACAAAAAATATTACCGTTGTAAACAGAACTAATAATTTTCTTTTAATTGCTTTCATTTTTTTACGAGATAATGTGTTTGGTTACTACATAAAATTAGTGGTAAAACCTAATATAATGGAATTGATTTGCCCGGTAGGAGCGCAATTTAGCTAAAATTATTTCTAATAGTACTTTAAATCAGAACTTTATTTATTTTTCGGTTTAAGCTGAAAAATTCACTATAAAGTAATTCCTTTATTTACTTGCAATTAAATTAATATACAAAATGATGAAATTAAAATGGATAATATCTAAAGGAGGCATTTAATGTAAATATTAAAATGAGAATAAAATTAACAAGCCTACCGGTTGGCTATAACTGCTTTAATAAACCTGTTAATCCCTTCCTCAATTTGCATGGAAGCCAGTGAAATGCGTACATGGCGGGGTGCACCAAATGCTTCACCGGGAATTACTACCACCCCATTTTCGTCGTGGGCTGTTTTCAGGCAGAATTCTTTAACAGAACAAGAGATTAAGTCTCCAATAAATGGAAAAATATAAAAGCTTCCCGTAGGTTTAACAAATGAAATTCCGGCATTTTTTAATGCTGAAATAACAATGTCACGATTTTGCAAAAGTATTCTATTATAATTAGTAATGGATTGCTGAGTTTCACCTGCCACAACCGGAATGGCAGCCATTTGATTTGGCGTTGGCGGGCAACTTATCAGGGTTGCATTGTTAGACGTGAGTGCCTTAGCCAGCTTAGCATTCGCGGTTATCGCCCAGCCCACCCTAAAACCGGCAGTAGCTGCGCTTTTCGATATTCCATCAAGAACTATGGTGCGACTAAAAAAAGCTGAAAAACTTTTACAAGCCTCTCCTTCATAAACAAGCTTACCATAAATTTCATCTGAAATTACATAACCTTCTGATAATCTTTGAGTAAATAATTGCCCCAGCCGGGTCATTTCATTTTTGCTTAAAACCCTGCCTGTTGGGTTTGCAGGCGAATTTATAATGATTAAGTCATCGGGTTGTAACAATTTATCGAGAGCACTTATTTCAATACCAAAATCATCCGTCAAGGGATAGGTTTGTACATCCAAATTAAATTCAGCCGGTATTTTTTTATAAATGCCAAAATTTATTTTAGGAATGAGCACCCTTTTGGCACCCAATTTTGCTAAAGTTTTAATGGCAACATATAAGGCATTCTGAACCCCGATGGTAATCACTACATTATTTGCTGTATACTCAAAGCCATCGTGTTCATGCTGTTTTTTGGCAATTAGCTCCCTCAATTCAACCACCCCGGCATTGGGTGCATAATTGGCACCTGAAGTATTTAACGATTGATTAAAGGCTTGAATCACCCTGGCATCTACCGGAAAATCTTTTAACTCACCCAAACCCAGCCCAATAGCATCGGGATGTTTTGCCATATTTACCTGTCTGATAGCTGGTAATGGAAAATCGGTACCTGCCAGTCGCTCATCAACACTCATTCGCAAAATTAATTTGTGGCGTAAGGTAAAATTTTTCCGTTATACCTTATAAGAGCCCGGTTATTACTAATAATGGATAAGTTGGCTGAGCCTCCGTAATATATTACCATGGTACACTTATAATTATCAAATTCCGTTTTTGCCTGGAATGAGATATCAAAGGAGTATTTGACCGTATCTTTTTGGACTTCAAAATCCAGTAATTGTGTATCAAATTTAATTCCCAATTCAGGATTATCGCTGGTGACGTTGTATGCCCTTCCAAAATAGGGTAAATCTGTCACTACCGTATCATTTAAAATATTTATGTAAGCAATATGTGTAGTTAATTCTATTTGCAATCCATCGGATGAAACCGCATTATCGGCATCAAAAGTAAAGGATTTGCTCTGTATCACAGAATCAGTTACGGCAAACTCCTTTTTTTTCTGTAGTAGTTTTCGCTCCTTCCGGCTTAATTCCTGTTGACCCATTACGAGTAATGAGGCCCAACATAAAACTGTAGTTACAAGTAATGCTTTTTTCATCTGTTTATGTTTTAATTTTAATTGTTCCAACCAAAGGCAAGAGAATTACGCAAAACTATAAGTTACTGAACAAACCGGTAAATAACCTACCGGGAATTATTTATTGAAATGGTAAAGAAATACCACCTCTCCTTCATATGCAGGTTTTCTATTGCCTTCAATTTCAAGCTTAACCCCGATATTTGCTTTGGTAACTCCGCGCAAATCAATTACATCATTTACTTTAGCAACCAGCCGTACCGTACTGTTTACCAAAACCGGCTGGTTGAACTTGAATTTTTCGATGCCGTAATTTACCTGTAATTTCAGGTTCTGTACATCAACAATCTGGTCCCATAAATAGGGTAAAAGCGATAATGTCAGATACCCGTGGGCAATGGTATCTTTAAATGGCGATTCTACTTTTGCCCTTTCAGGGTTGGTATGTATCCACTGGTGATCGATGGTTGCGTCCGCAAATTTATTAATCTGTTCCTGGGTAATTACATGATCACCTGATACCCCTAAATCCTGACCTACATATTTTTTCAGGTCATCAAAACTTGAAATTACTACTTTACTCATTGTTGGTTTTTATTGATTTTTGCAAATATAGTGTTTTGATTGATTGAAATAAGCGATTATTGTTTAAAGCAAAAAAAACCGGAACAAAAATTCCGGTTTCATATGTTGTTTAAATCAGTATTATAAAACCATTACTTCACCTGTATAGGTTTGAGCTGTAAGCGCCGTAATAACAGCCATATCGACTATTTCGCGAACTGAGGCCCCCATTTGTAGCACATTTATTGGTTTGTTAATACCCAATAAAATAGGTCCAATAATATTTGAATCGCCAATTTCCATCATCATTTTGTAGGCAATATTACCTGAACTTAAATTGGGGAATATAATGGTATTTACATCTTTATCTCCAATTTTTGAAAAAGGAAATTTATTCATTCGCATTTCCTTATTAAAGGCATAGTTGGCCTGCATCTCACCATCTACCAGCAAATCAGGGTATTCTTTATGCAAATATTCAACAGCTGTTTGTACTTTCAAAGGACTACCATCACGCGACGATCCGAAGTTTGAATAAGAAAGCATGGCAATTACGGGTTCAATATTAAATTTTCGCACCTCGTTTGCAGTAAGCAAAGCTGTATCGATAAGTGAACGTGCCGTAGGAGTGTAATTAATAGTGGTATCAGCAAAAAAGAAGGTACCATTTTTATTCATTACCACATACATACCGGCTATATGGTTCAGGCTGTTGTTGGTTCCGCAAATTTGCAATGCGGGCCTGAGTGCATCTGAGTATTTGGTTGAATAACCGTTCAGGAATCCGTCAGCATCTCCGGTTTCAACCATCATAGCGCCAAAATAATTAACGTTGCGGATTAATTCACGAGCTTCGTCCAGGTTAAAGCCTTTACGTTGACGTTTTTCATATAAAGCCTGGGGATAACGCTCCAGTCTCTCGCTCTCGGCGGGATCATTTACATCAACTACAGGGATGTCGAAGGTTCCGGTATAATTCTCCCTGGCATTCGCTTCAATGCGAGCCCGGTTCCCAATAAGGATTGGGTCGGCAATACCCTGATTTTTGATTAATTGTACAGCCTTCATTACATTGTAATTTTCGGCATCGGTAATAACTATTCGTTTCAATTGTTGTTTAGCCCTGGCATAAATACCCTCAGTCAGTTTATTATAGGTGCCCAGTCTTTTCATTAACTGAACTTTATAGGCTGCCCAGTCTTTGATAGGTTTTTTAGCTACACCACTTTCCATAGCAGCTTTTGCAACAGCCGGGGCAACTTCAGTAATCAAACGCGGGTCAAGGGGCTTGGGAATAATATAAGTCCGGCCAAATACCAGATTTTTATCATTATAAGCGGCATTTACCGTTTCAGGCACCTCTTTTTTAGCTAAATTAGCAATGGAATATGCGGCAGCCCGTTTCATTGCTTCGTTTATCTCACTGGCTTCCACATCGAGGGCTCCCCTGAAAATAAACGGAAATCCCAACACATTATTAATCTGATTTGGATAATCGGACCGGCCTGTTGCAAAAATAAGGTCTTTACGTGCAGCCATCGCTTCTTCGTATGAAATTTCAGGAACCGGATTGGCCATGGCAAAAACAATAGGATTAACATTCATGCTTTGAACCATTTCTTTGGTAAGAATATTTCCCTTTGACAGACCTAAAAACAGGTCGGCACCTTTAATTACTTCTTCAAGGGTGTGTAAATCGGAATCTTTAGCAAAATATGATTTATGTTCATTCAGGTCGTTTCTTTTAGTAGTGATTAAACCTTTGGAATCGACCATATAAACGTTTTCAACTTTAACTCCCAGGCTTACATAAAAACGGGCACACATAATACCGCTGGCACCGGCTCCGTTAACCACTACTTTAATATCTTCCATGTTTTTCCCGGTTAACTCCACTGCGTTGAGTAAACCGGCACCTGAGATTATGGCTGTACCGTGCTGGTCGTCGTGCATCACTGGTATATCAAGCTCTTTTATCAGAGTTTGTTCAATTTCAAAACATTCCGGGGCCTTAATATCTTCAAGGTTAATACCACCAAAAGTCGGTGAGATAGCTTTAACTACTTCAATAAACTTTTTAGGATCTTTTTCATTTACTTCGATATCGAAAACATCAACATCGGCAAAAACCTTAAATAATAAACCTTTCCCTTCCATAACGGGTTTACCGGCCAGTGGACCAATATCGCCCAGACCTAAAACAGCTGTTCCGTTGCTAATTACTGCAACCAGGTTGCTTTTTGCTGTATACCTTCCGGCTTTTGACGGATCACTTTCAATTTCCTTACACGGTTCAGCAACTCCCGGCGAGTATGCCAACGATAAATCATATTGAGTACTGTAAGGTTTGGTTGGTATTACCTCAATTTTACCAGGTTTTCCCTGCTCATGGTAACGTAATGCATCCTCTTTTGTAAAGCTTGCCATATTTTAAAGAATTATATTTGAATCATAAAATACCGCCGCAAGTTACTTCTATTAACCAATTATGAAAAATCTTTTGCAACAATGTTAAATAAAAGGTAAAATTAATTTGGATTTATTTTTCATTACAGTTAATGCCCTGCTTGCTTCATTTTATTGCTTAGTTAATTACAAATAATATATTTAAATCCTAAACCCGGTATCGGGATAAATTGGGGAGATATTTCTGTCAATTATTCTTACCATTTTTTAACTTTACTGTAAAACTTAGTGTTAGGTATCGAAAAATGTCTGATTTTAGCTGTTGATTTATGCCAGGGTTGAATAAATACATTTTTGAACTCATGAACAAAAATCAGATTATAATAATTTAAATAAATTATCAGGGTATTTTGCAAAAGATAATGAGGATCAAATTTTATATTGTATCGCTGCTTTTAATTTTTTCGACTAAAATAATTTTTGCCCAGAGTAATGAATATTATATAAAAGCTGGCTTTTTAGAAAAATTTGCCAATTTCATCAAATGGCCTGATGAAGCAAACCTCAAAGAATTTACGATTGCAATTATTGGGGATTGTCCTTTTGAGGATATCCTGCTGAAAATGTATAAAGATCGCAAAATTAAAAATCTGCCGGTACAGGTAAAACATATTAAAACCATTGAAGATATTGAAGGCTGCCAAATGTTATTTATCAGTAGTTCTGAAAAATTAAATCTAAATCGAATTCTGGACTATACAGAACATTTACCTATTTTAACTATTAGCGAAAGCGAAGGCTTTGCAAAAAAAGGGGTTCATATTAACTTTTACACCACCGCAAAAAATACCATACATTTTGAGATAAATCCGAAAAGTGTAAGAAGGTCGGGACTTAAAATAGATGCTTTGCTGTTGAATTATGCTGCAATAATTGAATAAAGTGTTGAACATGAAACCGTTAAAAAAACTATCGATAGGGAATAAAATTATAGGCATCGTGTTAATAATTAGCAGTATAACGACTTTTATAGGATTACTTTTTGACTATTATTTTGAAAAGCATCAAACAATAGATTACATTACAAAAAACCTAATACTTGAAGCCCGATTAATTGGAGACTATTGCGTAGTTCCGATAGATTTTGATGATCATGAGGCAGCAAGCCAGGTCCTGGAAAAACTTAAAAGCCTGGCCTACATCAAACAAGTTGAATTATTTAAAAACGACGGAACCCTTTTTGCCAGATACCAGACCCCTGAAACCTATATTCCTGAATTTCCTGCAAAAATTACTGATGACCAGTTTCTGATTAATGAGGATTATATTTTTATAAAACATCCTGTTATTTATAATACCAAAAACTACGGCTATTTAAAACTGGTTGTTCAAAGCGATATTAAGGCTATTGGCAAACAACGGCTAATACGTATTTACTTTCTTTTTACAGCCATGATTGTAATATCGCTTATACTTTCCCATTTTTTTCAAATGTTAATTACCAAACCCATCATCAAACTAAAAACATTTACTCAAAAAATTTCATTAAGTGGAGATTATTCCATGTCAATTGAAAAAGACACCTACGATGAAATTGGTGATTTATATGATGAGTTTAACCTAATGCTTAACGAGGTAAATGCCTCCAAGATCCAGCTTGAATTCAATCAGCAACATTTAGAGGAACTGGTTGATAAACGAACAAAACAATTAATAAAAATCAATTCGAGGTTACAAAAAGCAAAAGAAGAAGCTGAAAAAGCAAACAGCATAAAAAGCGAATTCCTTTCAAATATGACTCATGAACTCAGAACACCCTTAAATGGTATTTTGGGTTATGCTCAAATGCTCAAATCATCAGGGAACCTGACCAGCTACCAGATTGAGCATCTGGAAATTATTTACTCAAGTGGTAAACATTTATTGGGTTTAATTAATGAAATTCTCGACTACAGTAAAGTTGAAGCCAAAAAGCTTGAACTCATTATCACTGAATTTAATTTTTACGATTTAATTAAAAATGTAATAAATATTACCAGGATAAAAGCTCACGAAAAAGAACTAAACCTGGATTTTGACACTCCCGATGACCTCCCTTCAATTGTTTCCGGCGATGAATTAAAAATAAAACAAATACTGATTAATTTGCTAAACAATGCCATAAAATACACAAAATCAGGCAGGGTAATACTACGTATCGACTACCTTGATACGCAACCCTTTAATTTTATAATTGAAATTGAAGATACCGGGGTTGGAATTAGTAAAGATAATCTTCAAACCATTTTTGAACCTTTTACCCAAATAGATGCCAGCGTAAAATTTATTGAAGGCACAGGACTGGGACTGGCTATTACCAAGAAACTGGTTGACTTAATGAATGGAAACCTGTCTGTTTCGAGTGAACTAAATAAAGGGAGTATTTTTAAAGTCAGCTTAAATTTACCTGTGCTTGAAAAAAAACTGGCCCCCAAAAGCTTTGCATCAAGAATAAAAGGTTATAACGGTCCTAAAATTAAAGTGCTTATTATTAAAATTAACCCCTTGCTGCTATCATTTTATATAACAACGCTTGAACCCATTGGTTTTGAGATTATTACTGCCCAAACTATAAATCAAATAAAAACTTCACTAAAAAATTCTCCTCCACAGATTGTTATTGTCGACAAATCTGTTATTGAAGATGAAGGAATGAATTTTATGGAGGAATTAAAACAGATTGCAACGCTACGCAACGCAAAAATTATAGGTGTTGTCGATTCTAAAGACTCCAATTCTTATTCCCGCGATTTTACGTCACAATGCCATGCTTTATTAACTAAACCGGTTAATCCCGATCATTTACTCGACATTTTCCAGCAAAACCTGAATTTGGAGTGGATTATGGAAAATGAAACCGAAACGACTTTTAAATCATCAGTAAATAAAAAGAAAAAGGATATTTTAACTCCCGAAAAAGAATGGATAGTGAATGTAATTAATTTGGTAGAAATGGGTGACTATCCTGAAATTGAAAAAATGCTAAAAACACTTTACAACCAAAATCAAAATTATTATCTTTTTATAAAAGAAGTAAGAGGTTTTGTTGGTAAATACGACAGTGATAAACTTATTGATTATTTAGCCTCCCTAAAATAATAAATTATGGATGAAGTTAAAACAAAAGGAAAGGTGCTGATTATTGATGATACGGTATCAATAATTGACATGGTAAAAGCCGCTTTAATTGAAAATAATTTTAGTGTGCTGGTTTCTACCTCAGGTGCTAAAGGAATTAAAAGTGCTAAGCTTGCCAAACCCGATTTAATATTGCTTGATATTCTAATGCCCGAAATGGATGGATATGAAACCTGCCAGGCCTTAAAAGCCGATGATGATACTAAAGAAATACCGGTAATTTTTATGTCAGCACTTTCTGATGTATTTGATAAAGTTAAAGCTTTTAAACTGGGTGCGGTCGATTACCTGACAAAACCTATTGATATTGAGGAATTGTTAGCCCGAACCACCACTCAAATAAAGCTTCACCAGCTACAAATGCAACTAATCCAATCAAACGACAGGTTGGAAAAGCAGGTTGAGGAGCGAACCGAAGAGCTTAAATTAAAAAATGAAGAATATGAGGCTTTAAATGAGGAATTGAGGGAACGATACGAAGAATTGCAGGCTGCTGAAGAAGAACTCAGGGCCAGTAACGACGAATTAAGAAATAACATTGAATGGCTTTACCAAAGTGAAAAAAAATTGTCCGATGCTGAAAACATTGCCATGGTTGGTCACTGGGAATTTCACTTATCAAGAAATTTAGTAATTGCCTCAAAAAGTGCAAGAAAAATCTATGGTATCGATCCCGATAAGGAAACACTTACTATTCCTGAAACCCAATTAATTCCCATACCGGAACACCGCGATGCTATGGATGCTGCATTGAAAAATTTAATAGCCAGCGGAACACACTACGATATAACTTTTAAAATAAAACGCCTCAATGATGGGAAAATTCGTGATATACATTCTGTAGCAGAATACCGTAAAGACCACAAAATGGTTTTCGGGGTAATTCATGATATTACCGACCTGAAAAAAATAGAGAATGATCTGAACCTGAAAAATAAAGAACTTGAAAAAAGCAACGAGCAGTTAAAACAGACTGAGGAAAAATTAAAAGATATTAATAAAGAACTGCTTAAAAATATTGAGAAATATGAAGAAAGTGAATATCACTTAAAGGAAGCACAACGTCTGGCAAAATTAGGTCACTATTCGCTTGATTTTTCCACCGGTTTTTGGACCAGTTCTGAAGAATTGGACCGCTTATTCGGAATTGACGAAAATTACCAGCGAAACGTCGAAGGATGGATAAACCTCGTACACCCCGACTTTCAAAAGGATATGCTCAATTATTTCACAGAACATGTCGTAAAAAACAAAAACATGTTCGACAAACAGTACAAAATTGTAAACCAAACTACTAAAAAAAGCTATTGGGTTCATGGGCTGGGTAACTTAACCTTTGATAGCAAGGGGAATCTGTTGCAAATGCTCGGATCGATCCAGGATATTACAGAACAGAAAATTGCAGCTATTGAAAAGCAAATTGCCAACGAAGAGTTAAGTAAGGAACGTGATTTACTTCAGGCTTTAATGGATAATGCTCCGGATACCATTTATTTTAAAGATGTAAGATCAAGATTTACACGCATTAACTTGGCTCAAACCAAACTATTGGGCATTACCCATCCTTATGAAGCCTTTGGTAAAACTGATTTTGATTTTTTTGATGCAGAACATGCCCAAAATGCTTTCAACGATGAACAAACCATTCTTAAAACGGGCAAACCAATCATAAACCAAACTGAAAAAGTGATTTCTGCAGGACGTAAAAGATGGGTTTCAACCACTAAAGTTCCTATAATTAATGAAACCGGAATCATTACCGGTATTGTTGGAATTACACGTGATATTTCGCAACAAATTAAAATTGAACAGGCGTTAAAGCAAAGTGAAGAACGTTTCCAGTTAGCCATGAAAGCCAGTAATGATGGTTTGTTCGATTGGAATATCGTTACCGGTGAGGTTTTCTATTCCCCAAACTGGAAAAAAATGCTGGGTTACAGTGAGGATGAGATAGGAACTGATGTTAAGAGTTGGGAGGTTCTTACCCATAAAGATGACATTGAAAATGCCCAAAAACTGATCAATGAGATTCTTGAAAACAAGCGCGAGAGTTTCCAAACCGAGTTCAGGATGAAACATAAAAAGGGACATTGGGTTGATATAATGTCGCGTGCCAGAGCCGTATTTAACGAAAATGGTAAACCATACCGCCTGGTGGGCACACATACTGACATTACCGAACGAAACAAAACAAATAAAGCGCTTCTGGAAAGCGAACAGCGATGGAAATTTGCCATTGAAGGAAACAAAGACGGATTATGGGACTGGGACCTGATAAAAAACACCGTTTACTATTCTCCCCAATGGAAAGCTATGCTTGGGTTTAAAGATGAAGAAGTACAAAATGATTATAAAGAATGGGAAAAACGTGTGCATCCTGATGATCTGCCTTCAACGCTTGAAAAAATAAACCGCCATGTTTCTGGCGAAACCGACGAATACCAAAGTACACACAGGGTATTATGCAAAAATGGCAAATACAAATGGATTCTCGACCGGGGCAAAATTATTCAATTCAACGAATCAGGAAAACCAGCCCGGATGATTGGGACCCATACCGATGTAACCGAAAGAATTAAAGCTGAAAAAATAATTGCTGAAAACGAAGAACGATACCGCTATTTGTTAGAAACCATGCAAAGTGGTGTAACGGTATATAAGCCAGTAAAAAACAATGGCGATTTTAAAATTATTGGACTAAACAAAGCTGCTGAAAAAATAAAGAATATTAAACGTGAAAATATAATTGACCATACCTTTTTGGAGGTTTTCCCAAACATGAAAGAAACTCCGTTATTTGATGCTTTAAAAGAAGTTTCAAAAACTGGTAAAGCGCAACATTTACCTCCCTATTATTTCCGCGATAAAGCAAAAATAGGATGGCGTGAGAATCAAATCTACAAACTCCCGTCAGGAGAAATAGTAACCATTTTTGATGATGTTACCGACAAATACATCGCAAACAGACTGGATGAAATAAGGCTGAATATAAATAATTTTGCTGCAGGTAATTCATCGGGTAAATTGTTGACCAAAATACTGGACGAAGCTGAAATACTTACCCAAAGCAAATTAGGATTTTACTATTTACTGGATGAGGATAGCGGAAAAATTAAGCTTTCGGCACTATCGTCAGGTACTATGCAGAGTATGACGGGGAAAAAAGTCGAAAAAAATCATCCCCCAATTGATATGTCCGGGGTTTGGGCTGAATGCATACAAAAACGACAAGCCATTATTCATAATGATAATAAGGGAATACCAGGAATTAATACAATACCGGAATCACATCCGGCAATTTTAAAAGAAATGGTTGTACCGGTAATTCGAAATAAAAAAATTGTGGCCGTTTTAGGTATCGGAAATAAAACCGATGATTATGGTATTGATGACCTAAAGATGATACAGCAACTGGCCGACCTTGCATTTGAAACTGTACTAAGAAAAATGACTGAAGAATCGCTGCTGGAAAGCGAAAACCGTTTTCGTAATTCATTTGAGAAAAACACATCCGTTATGCTCCTTATTGATCCTGAAAGCTTAACGCTTATCAATGCAAATAATTCAGCCATAAAATATTACGGCTATTCGGCAAATGAACTGCTATCAATGAAAATTTCAGACATTAATACAGCATCAAATAAAGATATTGCTACTGAAATGAAAAATGTAGTTGAAGAACGTAAAAGGCAATTTGTTTTCAAACACCGGCTAAAATCAGGTGAAATAAGGGATGTGCAGGTATATAGCAGCCCGTTGGAGATTAATAGCAAAATCATTTTACATTCTATCATTCAGGATATTACCGAACAATTAAAAGCCGAAAAAGCCTTAATTGAAAATGAAACTCAGTTGCAACTGATTTTTGATAACTCCCCGGCAATCATGTTTCTGATAAATGAAAAGGCGCATGTAATCCGAATTAATAAAACCGGGATAGTTTTTGCCGGACGAAAAAATTTGAAAATGGGCACACAAAAACCCGGTCAATTGTTAAAATGTGTGAATTGTCTTGATTCATCCGATAGCTGTGGACAAGGACCGGATTGCGCAGAATGCGGATTTATAAACACTGTACTTGACACTATAAACACAAATACCCCTCATCAAAAAGAAGAAATTGAACTTAATGTTTTAATTAAAAATAAACCCCAACACAGGTATTTTGAAGTTTCATCGGTTGTTGCATCTAAAACACCGGATAAAACCTACCTGGTTACGGTTGACGATATTACTGAAAGCAAACAGGCCGAAGAAAAAATAAAACAACAGGAAGAACACTTCAGACAAATGGTGGAAGATATCCCCATAATGATTAATGCATTTGACAAAGATGGTAACTTTATATTCTGGAATAAAGAATGTGAAAAAGTTACAGGATACAACGCTGAAGAGGTAATCGGTTCACAAGATATTTTAAAGCTATTGTACCCAAAAGAGAACTATCTGAAATATAATATTGATAAGTACTTTCCTGCCAAAAGCGATATACACGATGTAGAAATTGAATTGATAAACAAATCAGGGGAAAGGCGTACCATTTCATGGACCAATATTAACAAACCGGTACCCCTTGAAAACTGGGCCGGATGGGAAGTTGGTATTGAAATTACTCAACGTAAAGAAGCCCTAAAAGCTTTAATTGAAAGTGAAGGCCGGTTTAAACAATTGGCAAATTTTACGCAGGAGGGCATTATTGTTCATGAAAATGGTATTGTAGTGGATGTTAACCAGGCCATTAAAAAGATTACCGGCTTTAAAGAAGAAGAATTAATCGGGGAAAAAGTATTATCGTTTGTAGCTGAAAATTATAGAAGTCTGGTGGCTGAGCACATGATCAATTTAAGCCCTAAACCCTACGATATTGAAATTATTAAAAAGAATAAAAAAACCTTTCCGGCACAAATATTTGCTATCGATATTGTTTCAGAAACCGAAAAACGCCGGGTAGTTTCCATTCGCGATATAACCGAACAAAAACAGTTACAACAAAAAATTCTGAATGCAATTATTCAAACCGAAGAAAACGAACGCATGCGGGTAGCCCAGGAACTACACGATGGAATTGGCCCTGTTTTATCAACTGTTAAGTTATATGCCCAAACTTACATTAAAACTGACAGTCATGAGTTTAAAAGCAAAATTGAAGACCAGTTAATTGCCGGGATCGATGACGCATTGTCGCAGGTTTCAACCATATCAAACAATTTGAGCCCTCATGTTTTAAAAGATTTTGGATTAAAAATAGCTATCGAAAAATACATTATCCGAATTCAAAAAATATCACCAATCAACATAAAGTACGAGTTTAATTTTCAGGATGACATTGATAAAACCATAGAAACAACGTTATACCGGGTGGCAATAGAATTAATAAATAATACCGTTAAACATGCCAAAGCCAGTGAAATGGAAATAATTTTTGACAATGTAAATGGTTTAATCCAATTCATTTTTACAAACAACGGCAGGAAATTTGATTTGGACGAAACCAAAAAAACCGGTTCCGGTATGGGATTATTTAATATTGTTAACCGGATAAAATCGCTTAACGGACAAATTAATTTTGACCAGGGCGATAAATCAGGGATTGCCTATAATATACTTTTGCCGGCGAAACTTGTTTAAATGTAAGTGTTTTGTTATCTTCATCAGGTTATTAAAATGTTCCTTTCAATTTAATTCCGAATTAAATTGCATCGAAAAAGTGATCAAAAGGGCTTATCCATAAGATGAAGGAAAAATTAAAAATTGCGTTAGTTGACGACCATGAAATGTTTCGTTCAGGTGTCAAATTAATTTTGTCGGAGCGTACCGATTGGGAAATTGTATTAGAAGCCAAAGATGGCAGCGATTTTTTAAAGCAAATCAAAAAAATTATTCCTGACATTGTTCTGCTTGATATTGCAATGCCGCAATTAAATGGCTACGAAACAGCCAAACAAGTCCTTAGCCTGCATCCTGAAATGAATATAATTGTCCTTTCCATGCTTAACGAAGAAAATTACTATTACAAAATGATTGAAACCGGAGTCAAAGGCTTTATACTGAAAAACTCAGGAGTGGAAGAATTAGTCAGGGCAATTGAGGAAGTAAGCATGGGCAATAACTACTTTGCACAGGATTTATTGAAAAAAATCGTTTTAACTATCAATAATAAAGAAGCCATAAATAAATTCCGGCTTTCCGAAAAAGAAAAGGAAATTTTACACTTAATATGTAACGGGTATACCAATAGAGAAATTTCTGAAAAGGTCTTTTTAAGCCTGAAAAGCATTGAACGATATAAATCACTGTTATTGCAAAAAACCAGTACCCGAAATACTGCTCACCTGGTTAAGGTTGCCATCCAAAATAAACTAATAACCTGAATATATAATATTTATGGTTGTGCTTGAACGAGATCAAATTATAAGCACCCCTTTCAATAGGTTGTTAAACATACTCGCTAAAACTTTATCCTGAGTCAATGGCCTAAGTTAGGGCGGATAGATAATTTTTATTAGGGTTTACCCTAATGCATTTTAGGGTAAACCCTGATAAATTCACAATTCCCCTAACGTTTTTAGAGCTTTCAGTTTAGTAATTAAGCTATTATCATTTGGCAATATGCTAAAGTGTTTGTATATTTAGTTAACCTATGTAGCGAAAATTTACTTTTAATTTAAAACTGAGGTAAGTCATAAATGATAGTATGCAAAATACTTAGTTAGATAAGTATTCTCTGGTTAACCCTAATGAATTATTAACAACCTAAAAACTTTATCAGATGAAATTTAAAAACTTTAAAATCCGAACCAAACTGACCCTGGGTTTTAGCATTGTAACTTTGGTATTGCTAATCCTGGGAATTTCACAGGAAATTACCCTGCGAAGTCTAAGTAGCGATGCTAAAAATCTTTACCGTAGTTCCGATCTGGCCGATCATATTATGGAAGCCAAAACAGACCTAATTAAAGACCAGCAAATTGTTATGGAAATGATGATTGCAGCCAATTCAGAAGATTTGGGCAGCTGGTGGAATAAACACAAAACCGTTCTTAACGACTTTGATACCAACATCAAAGCCCTGCTTGAAATTGTTGAAGATGACTCCTGGGGAAAATCATATGCTGGTGAGAAAGGCAAAGTGAATACGGAAACCATTGAAATGGATAAAATGCATAATACAGAGGTAGTTCCGCAAGCCGAAAAACTCAGATCAAAGCTTGATACTAAATTTAAAACCGTTGATTCTGCAACATTACAATCAATAGTTGCTGATTTAGATAACCTGGATCATGAACTTGACAACAACATAAACATGATCATTCAGAAACTGGAAACTATTGAAGAAGAAGTTTTGCTTATTGGTGAAGAATCCAAATCATCATCAGAATCAGATATAGCCAGTGCCAGCATGCAGCTAACCATTTTGATCATCCTTGGCACCTTGTTATCCATTTTGTTTGCCGTATTGATAGTTCGCTCTATAACCATACCGATTGCAAAAGCAGTGGAACTCACTAAACACATAACAGAAGGCGACCTGACCCAAAGCATAGATATCCAACAGGAGGATGAAGTAGGTCAATTAGCCGGTTATTTAGCAGGTATGACAGAAAAATTGAAAGATATTGTTTCGAGCATACTCGATGGAGCCCGGAATATCGCTGCCGTTAGTGAAGAATTAAGCTCAAATTCACAGCAAATGTCACAGGGAGCAACGGAACAAGCCGCCTCAACCGAGGAAGTTTCATCCTCCATGGAAGAGATGGTAACCAACATTATGCAAAATTCTGAAAATGCGCAGGAAACTGAGAAAAAATCGCACAATGCGGTTGAAGGAGTTCAAAAAGTGAGTGTTTCAGCACAGGATAGTCTTAAATCGATACGGGAAATTGCACAAAAAATTACTATAATCAACGATATTGCATTTCAAACCAATATACTTGCCTTAAATGCAGCTGTAGAAGCAGCCCGCGCCGGTGAGCACGGCAAAGGTTTTGCCGTTGTGGCAGCCGAAGTACGTAAATTAGCAGAGCGTAGTAAAGTTTCAGCTGATGAAATTGGTGTTTTATCAAAATCAAGTGTTGAAGTTACCGAATCGTCTGCGGAACTCATGAATAATTTGATTCCGGAAATCGAAAAAACAGCAAGCCTGGTTCAGGAAATTGCTGCGGCCTCAAACGAGCAAAACGCAGGGGCAAATCAAATAAATGCAGCCATTCAACAACTGAATTCAGTAACCCAACAAAATGCAGCAGCCAGTGAAGAAATGGCAACAAGTTCCGAGGAGATGGCCTCACAAGCTGAACAACTTCGCGAGCTGATTTCATTCTTTAAACTTGATAATAAAGAGAACCACAAAACAAAACAATCTTCGGCCTCAAAAACCAAAAAGATAACCGTTGCACATATGAACAAACCATCCCAAAAAGGTGTTTCTTTTCATATGACAGGTGAAAATGCTGACGACAGTGGTTTTGAAAGAATTTAATTTCATAGGCATATTTTATAAAACAATAAAGGCCTTGATTAACAAATAACAAGGGAATGCAATTTTTCAGGAATCCCGGATCACCCATCCAATCCCCAATTTTGCTCCGGGATTTCCTGAAAATTAGTGCAAGCTAATTTCTATTTATGTTATTTTTATCATCCATAAAGGTCAAAGTAATAATAGGGACCAAAAACACCACAAAATTTAATGCCTATGCATGAGATTGAAGTAACATGGGAAACAATATTTGAAACCGGAAATGATCATGTTGATAATCAACACAAAAAACTATTTGAACTGATTAAGGAGTTTTGTAAAGCATACACTTTCAGGATGGAAAAAAACATTATTGATGCTACATTGTTTGAACTGGAAGATTATGCCCGCATACATTTTTCCGATGAGGAAAATTTATTGTCGCAACATAAGGGGCTACCAACAGGGAAACATTTAAAACAGCATCAGGATTTTATTCAGATACTCAGAAATCTTAAATTTGATTATGTGTCTGATGATACAGAAATAAGCAACGATCTGTTTTTTTTTCTGACAAACTGGCTTCGCGATCATATATTAGGGATTGATAAAATTGAGCTAAATAAAATTTAATACTAACGGACCTGAAATAATATATACTATGGATTCGATCAATTTTGATAATCGTTTAATGATTGAAAACATGAATTCAGGATTTGCCCTGTTTAAGGTAATTACAGATAAGGCAAATAATCCCGTCGATTTTGTTTATCTTGATATAAACAATGCCTATGCCATGCTTACAGGTTTGAAAAAAGAGGATATTTTGAATAAACGGATAACCGGAATTCTGCCGGATAAGGAAAAAAGCTGGATACAGCAATTTGGGAGAGTTGCCATTACTGGTGAAACCTTCGAAGTTGTTGATTATTTGAAAGAATCCAATCAATATTTTGCTACAAAAGCCTATTGTCCAAAACCTGGTTACTTTGCCGTTACTTTTAATGAAATTACTGAACTAAAAAGGACTGAAAAAAAGCTCCGAAGCAATCAAATTGAATTACAGAAGAAAAACGAAGCGCATATAGCCCTGAATGAAGAATTGATTAAAACCAATAGAGAGTTAAAGAAGAAGAATATAGAACTGGCCGAAGCAAAACAAAAAGCTGATCAGGCTGATATGCTAAAAATATCGTTCCTGACTAACCTGAGTCACGAGATAAGAACGCCCTTGAACGGTATTTGCGGCTTTTTAGGATTATTGGACAGGAATCTTTCCGATGAAAAATTCAACCTGTATACCAGCATTATCCAAAAAAGCAGCGACCAGCTTATAGGTATTATAAATAATATTATTGACCTGTCTAAAATTGAAACCGGAACCTTGGTTATTGCTAAGCGCGAGCTTAATATTAACGAGATGCTGGAAAATTTAAACCAAGAATTTCAAGCAGAGGCCATTGAAAAGAAAATAAAGCTGTCGCTTGAAATGGACAGAAAAGAATTATATATAAGTACCGACCCGACAAAGGTTACGCAAATATTCAGCAATTTGCTTAACAATGCTATTAAGTTTACTGAACAAGGTGAAATAAATTTTGGCTATTTATGTAAAAATGGTACCCCGGAATTTTTTGTTGCTGATACCGGGATTGGAATCGAAGAAAAAAACCAAAACCTTGTTTTTAATTATTTCTACCAGGTTGAGAGTACCGGATCGCGTGTTTACAGAGGAGCAGGCATTGGACTTTCACTCGTAAAGTCATTTATCGAAAAACTGGGCGGTAAAATCTGGTTCGATTCCGTTATAAATAAAGGAACCCGTTTCCATTTTATTCTTGACGGCCACACCCTGGAACAACCTCCTACTCCAAAATTGAACGAAGCAGAAACAATATATACATGGTTAGGTAAGAAAATACTGCTGGTTGAAGACGATCGTTATAACCAGCAATTAATTGTTGAAATGACTGCCGATGCCCATCCGCAATTACTGGTGGCCAACAACGGAATTGAAGCCCTGGAATTGCTTAAAAATAATCCGGACATTGATGTGGTAATTCTGGATATAAAAATGCCAAAAATGGATGGTTTTGAAACCATTACCGAATTAAAAAAAATCAATAAAAACCTGCCGGTAATAGGTCAAACTGCTCATGCCTTTATTGAAGATAAAATGAGAATGGAATCCTTCGGTTTTGATGAATTCCTGGTAAAACCAGTTAAAATGGAAAAACTAATGAATACCCTTAATAAATACTTAAAAAAAGATAAGTTATAAGGGTAAAATACGATCAATTATTTTTGGTTTATAACTGAGCATATTAAAAAAAGAAAAAATGAAAATCTATCTGGTGGACGATAACGACGATTTCAGGAAAACCTTAAGGTTTTTCCTTGAAGATTATTTGAACTATAAGGTAGTTGGGGAATCAGACGATGGAGAGTCATTCCTTAAAAAGGATGATGTGTTGGCTGATGTGGTACTTATGGATATTAACATGCCCGGCATTAACGGATTACAAGCCACAAAAATGGGGACATGGAAAAATCACGATATTAAAATAATTGCGGTTTCACAATACAAGGAGAATGTTGATTTACACCAGTTAATTAGTGTAGGTTTTAAAGGATTTGTTAGTAAGGTAAACCTTTTTCGTGATCTTGACAATGCCATAAAAAAAGTGTCTGAAGGGGGATATTTTTTTCCCGAGGATGTTCTGCTTTCAAAAGAATAAAAGTTAAAATTTAGTTAAATCATTAAAAAACATCACTTTACAAAAAAACACTATTATTTTTATCGCAACTTTGAACCTTTAAGTTTTAAGGTGTACAGTGAATAAAAATATTATGCAAACAGAAAACTCAGCCTTTGTCAATAATCGTCTGTTTATTATTGCAATTATAACCCTGGTAGCAGGGTATGGTTTAATGGCCGTGTCACAATCAGAATTTATCAGGCTTACGTTGTCACCAATTACCATAATTTCAGGTTTTGTACTGGTTGTGCTTTCGATATTAATTCCTTTAAAATGAGATTTACCATTTCTAAATACAATTATAACTCACTCACTGACGAAAGCTTGATGCAACGCGTTCAACAAGGCATTTGCCCGGCTTTCGATTGTTTGTATCAAAGATTTAACGAACGTATTTATTATTACTTTTTCAGGATGTTGGGCCATTGCCATGAAATTGCTGAAGATTTTACCCAGGATTTGTTTCTGAAAATTATACATAAACCTCAGCTATTTGATCCCGATCGAAATTTCTCAACCTGGATATTCAGCATTGCCCATAATATGTGCAAAAATGAATACCGCAATCGCGAAGTACGATCGGTCATCGATTATGAAGAAGACACTGATTCATACTGTTTTGAGGAAGAAATAAAGGAGAAAACACCGGTTTCAACCAACGATATTTTTGCTGAATTAGATAGCCTTGACGAAATCCACAAAACAGTATTCCTTTTAAAATACCGCGAAGGATTTGACCTTCAGGAAATTGCAGAGATTACAAATTTACCTGAAGGCACCATAAAATCGCGGTTGCACTATGCCAAAAAGAAATTACAGACTAAACTTGAAAAAAAACTGACCATTTAATACTACTGCCATGAATAAGTTCGATAAAATACTCACAGACACTATAAAAAACGATAAACTCGAAACCAAACCTTCTGATACCGTTTTTAACCACCTGCGTAATCAAATGATTGTTCATTCCGCAACGGTAAAAACCAGGCAGAATAGTTTTTTACCAATTTTTAGTGAGCCATCTGGCAAAAAAGGCAAGTTGTGGAAAATTAGTGTGGCAGCCGTTTTATTAATTTCGTTTATGGGGATTAAACAAATGAATCACAACAACCTGTATATTCAAAGTGCCGATTCCACCCAAATGCACCAGAATTTAGATACCCTTTCGTTTCAGATTGTTGATTCAAGTTTGACGTATTAATTTTGGTTTTAAAAAAGTTCTTGTAATGGAATTACCGTCTGCTTCATCTGACGGTTTCAAACCCATCATTATTCTGCTTTGGGTTTATTAGCCCACTTTATTAAGAAAGTATTAATTAGTAGTAAACCCAATAAATTTGTCTTGCTAAATAATCCGTTGGTCTAGCCAACGGTAAACCTCAATAAAAACTTTACAAAATTTCATTGTTTCAGTAACCCTTTCAGGCTAAATTATTCTCGTGAATTCTCGTGAAATAATAAATTGCGAAACAAAACCAATTTACCCCCGACAATTTAGTTTAATGCCATCGGAACAAAAAGCAGCGGCAATATCATTTAATATTCACCAACTGCTGCATAATATAAAGTGTTTCTTCCCCTAGCATACTATTCCTGCCTTTTTCCGGCTGGGTTTGCAGATAATCATACCTTTCGTCCATTTCATGCTGAACCTTTTGGGCCATTGCCTTTGCTTTTTTATCGCTTCCGGCCTTTTGGTAGGCTTTGATTATTTCCGGGGCAAACCACGAATAAGGTACTCTTTCAGGAGGCAATAGGGCCTGAACCTTGTCAAGCAGTTCAATGGCTTTATCCTTCTCCCCTACGGCTGTCAACAAATTAGCAGTTTCCACAAATACTTGTCGGATTCGAAACATACCAACCATCTGAACATTGGTAAAATCGAGATTCACGTAGTTTTTATCAATATTTCCCCAGGTAAAATCCCGGGTTAATAAGTTATATTCATACTCACTTTTTGCTTTTGCAAACTGAGCCATTTGTTGGTGATTAAATGGTAACAAACGGTACACCATGCCTTCGCGATACAAATAGTCGCCCAATCCAATATTGTCAAGCAATTGAGGATAAACAAAATATAAAGGTCTTTTCCAGTTATTGTGGGTGATAATATCAAGCAATAACATATCGTCACGACCCAGGTATTTCTTTTTTATATAGAATTTTATGGATGACGGTATCTCAATACTGCTATCTTTCAACCATGAGCAGGTTTTTCTAAAATTCTCAGCATTTACCTCAAGTTCAAGCTTGGTTCCCGGTATAAAACTTACTAATTCATTGTCTGAGGTCCTGATTTTTGTTCTTTCGTCGTTACTCTTTATAAAATCAATAACCTGGCCTGCCTCCATAAAACTATCGATACGGTTAACAACCGGGAAATACTGATTCCCCGACATTAATAATTCTTTCCCTTTAAACGATACATTTACCTTACCTTTGTCTCCATAACTGTTATGCAGCTGATCAGCATACCAGTCAACAGGTAAAAATGCCAATAAAACATTCCTGATATCAGGTCGATAGTGCTCCACCTCTTGTAAGTACCATATGGGATACGTATCGTTATCGGCTGTGGTGAAAAGTATGGCATTTTGTTCACACGATTTCAGGATATCTTTTCCACATTCATTTGCCACGTACCGGTTACTCCTGTCGTGATCGTTCCAATCCTGAAAACCCATATTTATTGGACCAATAACTATTAAACCAAGGCCTATCAGATAAATTAGTACGCCAGGCGAGAAGTTTTGTCTGGTATTTTTGATTTTTCCTGAAATTTGAGACAACCGTTCATCCAATAAAGTAAGTATTCCCAATGCCCCAAGCCCAATCCAAAGCGCAAAAACATAAAAAGAACCTACGTGTACATAATCACGCTCGCGGGGAGTGATAGGTACTTCGTTCAGATATAAAACAATGGCAATCCCGGTAAAAAAGAATAAAGTTGTACTAACCCAAAAATTATTCTTATCGTGTTTGTATTGATACCATATCCCGATAAGGGCCAAAAGCAGTGGAATAAAATAATATTTATTGCGCGAACTCAGGTTTTTATAATAGGTCGGTATTTTACTCTGATCGCCCAGTCGGGCATTGTCAATAAAGGGTATGCCTGAAATCCAGTTCCCATCCAAATTGTCTCCCCTGCCCTGTATGTCGTTCTGTTTGCCAACAAAATTCCACATTAAATAGCGGCCGTACATGTATCCTAACTGGTATTTAAAAAAGAACTCAAGGTTTTCCATAAAAGTAGGCACATAAATAGTTTCCTGCTTGCCTTCACGATTTGTTACCCGAACGGGGCGACCTTTAATGTTTACCCATTGTTTGTAAGCCCTGACATGCGATTCATCAAGACTGGCCATCCTGGGGAAAAAAGTAAGTGTTTTACTGTCAAAGATGTATTTCGGATTTAATTCGTCTTTTACATATTTGCCATCGTACAATTTATAGGTATAGCGATTTTTTACACCTACAATAGGAGAATTATAATTGTTGCCGTATATCAAAGGCCGTGACGGGTATTGCTCACGGTTCAGGTAATCAACCAGGCCATAAATATTTTCCACATTATTGATATCGACAAAAGGATTTTGTGCTGAACGAATAACCAGAACAGTAAAGGATGAATACCCCAACAGCCAGAATGTGAAAGCCAGAATAACTACCTGGACGATAATTCTCTTCTTCTTGCCAAAGTAGGTGAAACCAAAATACAGCATCAGGCTTAATAACACAATAAATACCAACGCCCCGGAATAAACCGGCAATCCAAAATCATTCACAAAAATGCGATCGGTAAAGGCAGTTAATTTTACCACTCCGGGTATAATTATATAAATAAATGATACCAGTAATAGTCCCGAAAGAATAATGGTAATCCAAACCCCTTTAGCCTCTGGCCTGTAATGTTTGTAATACACAACCAGGGCCATTGCCGGCAAGGTCAATAAATTCAGCAAATGAATACCAACCGATAATCCAAGAATAAAGAAAATCAGCAACAGCCACCTATAAGAACTTTTTCCGGGTTGAGCATCACTATATTTCAACACCAGCCAAAATACCAGGGCCGTAAACAACGATGAGGTTCCATACACCTCAGCTTCAACCGCTGAAAACCAAAAACTGTCGCTGAAAGCATAGGATAAAGAACCTACCACGGCTGCTATTATTATTAAGATTTTTTTCCTGTTTGTGAGTTCCTCTGATTTTCTAAGAAAAAGTTTTTCGGCAAACCAAAAAATAGTATAGAATAAAATCAATATGGTTAAGGCGCTGGCCAAACCCGACAATCCATTTATCATGATGGCAACATGAGCCTGATCTTTGGCAAAAAGGCTGAATAACTTCCCTAACAGCATAAATACCGGCGCTCCGGGAGCGTGCCCCACTTCAAGTCCGTTGGCACAGGTTATAAATTCGCTGCAGTCCCAAAAGCTGTTGGCGGGTTCAAGCGTAAGTAAGTAAGTTATTAATGATACTGCAAATACAGTTAAAGCACTAATTAATTTTACATGTTTAAATTTCATGTTACCTTTGAGTTTTAAAATTTACCCACTGTACACCCATTTTTAAAAAAGTTCAAAAATTGTACATTTACCAAAACATTTTTTATATGATACAATTCATAAACAAACCCTCAATTATTGAAGCTACCGGAAATAAACCCAAGATTATTGAAGAATTTTTTGGCAGGGTAAATTCGCAAACCACCGATACCAGTATCGCAAAAATGACCAGTCCTGAAGGATGGGTTGAACCCGGTCAGACTCCCGAATTCGATGAATATACAGTGGTTATAAAAGGGGCTTTACATGTTAAAACCCGCGAGGCCGAATACAAAGTTATGGCCGGACAGGCTATCCTTATCGGGAAAAATGAATGGGTACAATATTCATCGCCGTATCCTGGAGGTGCCGAGTATATTGCCGTTTGTTTACCTGCATTTGGGATAGAAACGGTGCATCGGGATGAATAATTCAACAGAATAATTATTTTATAATTTGACCCGCTTTGGGGTCAATATTCTATCGCTTTTGTACCATGGGTAGCAACCCATGGCTATTCAAATTTAATCCCGTTGGGATTAGTTTTAAAACCACGAAGTGGTCAAATATGAATAGCCACGAGTGAAACTCGTGGTTAATAAGTCACATCAGGCATGAACCCTGAAATGGTTTAATTTGTAATCCGAAAAATGAGTGGCTTTTTGCATAATAATAAATACTACAGCTTATTTCGAACAATCTCGCCCATACCGTTTGCCCCGTTAATTCTCAGGGTTTGGTTTGTGTTTTTAATGATGCCTGTAAAAGTGCCAAATGGTGCCTGATAATCAGATTTTATCAGTCCAAGGTTCATTTTTAGCGTATTATCGGTAATTACCTTAAAATCAATATTTACCATATCGTACCTATCGGTAATGTGCCAGGTTTTAAACCCGGAATCGAACTTAAAAACAACTTGGGGTAAAACAAAAATTTTTCCGTTCACCCAAAAACAGTTTTCATTAAAATTTTCGGCATCGGTGGATTGGTTTTGAGTGAGATTAAAACCATAATAATTTCCTTCGCGATCGAACCAGGCAGCTGTCACCCAATTATATCTGTACTTAAAAGGATAAAACCCTTTATGGTCATCAAGCATGAATAATCCCTCGTTTCGCATGAAAACTATGGTTTTTTTCTGAATTTCCAAAAATCCCTCACAAGGCATCAAACATTTATGCGAATACATGAATTTATTCCCTTTAAAAGGAATCACACTTACCAAAGGTTCGGTTATATGATAAGCAATTGCTTTAATATTAAAATGCTCCGATTCCGATTTGCCCTCTACAGTAAAGCGGTTAAGTTCCAAATTATTCTTAATGGTTAACTCTTCACCCTGCCAACTGCAATGGCTTTCTGATTTTACCATTTTCCTGGCAACTTTCATTTTTTGTGGCGAAACCAATTTTACGGTGTGATGCTTTTCGCGATTTTTGAAATTAAATACCGTCAAAATTAAAACCCCAACCCATTTAGCATCAAATAAAGCCCCAAAAGCAAAATAGTCTTTTAACCAAAATTGAAAAGCCTGCCATTCTTTTAGTCGCAGATTTTTTGACCATTTAGGAACAGGTAATTTCCACAAATTTGTTGCTTCCAGCGGATTAATAAACTCAAATCCATCGGTAAAACTTCCTAATTGTGTTTTTCCTTCGGTAATCAGGCTTTTGGGTGGTTTTGCCAATTTTCTGAAATAAGTATCAGCCATTTTTTAAGTTATTAATAATCACAAATAAAGTTAACAGAATTTAAGATTCTATTCATACAAATGTCGTGCAAATAAAAGGTTTGCTTATTACAATTTTAATATCATGGTTCCGAATTAAATGGAATGCTTATAAACTTAAAAATGTTCTCCTTGTTACATACCTAAACATTACAAATAATTTACTTTGGTGATAGAGAAAGAACTTACTCAAATAAAGGTAACTCAAAAAAAACAATTGAATAAGGGTATTTATATTATTCAGTTTAAACGCCATTTTGATTTTAAGGCCGGACAGATTGTCGGAATTACCAATATACCTGAACTTGCCCCACGTCTATACAGTATTTGCAGTGCTCCGGCTGATGCAGAAATTTCAATTTTATTTAATGTGGTTGAAACCGGTGAATTAACTCCCTGGCTGGCTAAAGTTACCCCTGGCGATAAACTATGGATAACCGGGCCACAAGGTAAATTTATTTACAACAACGAACCCGCATGGTGGATTGCCACAGGAACAGGAATAGCTCCATTTTACAGTATGTTTAAAAATGATCAGCGCCCTTTTAAACTGATTCATGGAGGCAGGAATTATGACGAATTTTATTTTCAGGATGAGTTTAAAAGTCTTCCGGACTATATCAGGTGCAGTTCACATCATCAGTTAGCTGAATTTTATCCGGGCAGGCTTACCCGGTATCTTAATAGCCTGGATGAAATTCCTCCCAATTTAAATTACTATATTTGTGGCAATACAGAAATGGTGGTTGATGTTCGCAATTTACTGATATCGAGAGGCATACCTTATAGAAACATCATTACTGAAATATATTTTTAAATCCTTGAAGGATCGATACATGGAAAAAGAAAATCTTTTTGGAAAAACACTGGAAGAATTAAAAAGCATATGCAGCGAACTGGATTTACCCGCTTTTACTGCAAAGCAACTGGCCCAATGGCTATACCAAAAAGAAATTTCAGAAATAAATGAAATGACTAACATTTCGTTAAAAAACCGGGAATTACTAAGCGAAAAATTCCAGGTTGGACTAATAAACCCTATTAAAGTTCAGGAAAGTACTGACGGCACAAAAAAATACCTATTCCCGGCCAAAGGAAACAATTACATTGAAACAGCCATGATTCCCGATCAGGATCGAAAGACCGTATGCGTTTCGTCACAAGTGGGCTGTAAAATGGGTTGCCTGTTTTGCATGACCGCCCGGCAGGGATTTCAGAGTAATTTACCGGCAGGTGAAATAGTAAACCAGTACCGAAGTATTGCGGAATGGCCTGAAATTACAAATATTGTGTATATGGGAATGGGCGAGCCTTTTGATAATCTGACAGAGGTTCTGAAAAGCCTGGAGATATTAACTTCAGATTGGGGATACGGACTCAGCCCAAAAAGAATCACCGTTTCGAGTATCGGGATTATTCCGGCTATGAAAACTTTTCTTGAAAAAAGCTCGTGCCACCTGGCAATTAGCTTACATACCCCATTTGATGACGAACGAAGAAACCTGTTACCCATACAACAGGTGTATCCGGTAAATGAAGTTATTAAAGAAATCAGGAGTTTCGATTTTGGTTTGCAACGCCGAATTTCATTTGAATACATCATGTTCAGCGGATTAAACGATACTAAAACCCATGTAAATGAATTAGCACGGCTTTTAAACGGAATACGTTGCCGCATTAACCTGATCCGCTTTCATCCTATCCCGGATTCACCACTTACCGGATCAGATGATTCCACTCTTATGGAATTTAAAGAAGCCCTTAATAAAAAAGGGATACTTACCACCATTCGTGCATCACGAGGCCAGGATATTTTTGCTGCCTGTGGGTTGCTTTCCACAAAAGAACTGGTAAAACAAAAAGAGAAAGACTATTGAAGGTTTATAATAAAACAGATTTTAATATAGCCCTTCCTCCTTTAAACTTTGTTTGCATGACTAAAAACAACCGCAAACGATTACACAACAATGGTTTGGTAATTTGTTTATGCAAAATCATTCTTTTCCAAAAATTTTTATGCAAATCGTTTGCGTAGTTGTATATATTTGTTTTATAGGTAATTAATGATTTTTATGCAAACGTAATCGTATAAATCATTCAAATTTTTGCAGTCATTTTTGCTTTAACAGAGACATTCACCTCTAACTTTGTCAGTGAAAATTAAACCTAAAAAAATAGAATTATGAAAATTGAAAAAAGAATTGAGATGAACTTGATGAAATCAAGAGCTCTTACAGTTTTATTCAGTATGCTTATTGCAGCATTGTTATTATTACCCTTTTTTAGCTTCGCTGAGGGAGGTGAAAGAAATCTGGAAAATGCCAAAGTTTATATGCACCCACTGAATAAAGATTATCGTGCAGTAGTAACAGTAGCCAGTGTAGCTGATGGTAAGTATAATTTGACTGTTGAAAGCACAAACGGATTAAATGTTTATTATGATGAAGTAATGAAATCACCCGAAATGTTTTCAAAAATCTTTGATTTTTCAAACCTTGAGGACGGTGAATATACCTTGAAAATTAAATCGAATAACGAAGAAAAAACCAGGAATTTTACAATTGAAAATGGTAAAATTAAGGTTTACTATGATGAGAAAGAAAAGCCATCACTGGATTTAAATGGTGATAAAGCAACTTTTACAGTACCTAATACCATGAAGCTTGATTATAGCATCCGTGTAGTTAACGAAAGAGGTGAAGAGCTTTTTTATACCAGCGACAATAATGAAAACATTAAAAAAGTCTTTGACTTTTCGAAGGTTGCAGCAGGTAAATACCAGATTTTAGCCTCATCACGTAAAGCCAATTATTCATTCGATTACGAAAAAAAATCGGAGTAACCCATCCAGGTCCTCCGGACCAATTAGGGATTAACTAACCAAAACAGCTACTGCCTAATCCCGAAAAATCCAAAAAATAATAAGGTTATCAATAATTAAAATACTGATAACCTTATTTTTTTATAATAAAACAAAAATCGTTAAACCAAATCGCGAACTGTAAAATAAAACGTAGCACCTTCATCGGGTTTAGATTCCAGCCAAATGATTCCCTCCAAAACTTCAATTAATCCTTTCACTATAGATAATCCTAAACCCGTTCCTGAATAAATATTATTTGAACCGGAATTAACCTGTATAAAGCGGTCAAAAATCAAATCCTGCATATCTTCTGATATGCCACAACCGGTATCAGAGACAAAAAAAGCCGGGGTCTCTTCTACAATTCTACATCCAAAAACAATACTTCCCGAATTGGTGAATTTAAAAGCATTGTAAATCAGATTGATAAAAATCTGTTTTAATTTACCTTTATCCGTATTCACTATCAAAGGAGTGCTCACACATTCGGAATAAATCTGTAGGTCGATGTGGCTTTTTTGGATTTTATTCCTGTGATTATCAAAGAATACAAAAAGCTCCTCGAATATTTCTTTAACATCAACTGGTTCGTTGTTTACCGGAATTTTACCTGTCTCAATAATGGATAGATCCAATATTTCATTAATCAGCTTTAACAAATCGGCACTTCGTTGCTTAATAATATCAGTAAATTCTGTCAGCTTCTGTATATCGTCAAAATATTCAGGTAATAAGTCAGAAAATCCTACGATGGCATTCATCGGTGTTCGTATTTCATGACTCATATTTTGAAGGAAAACTGTTTTTAACCGGTCGCTTTCTTTAGCTTTTTCAAGTGCTTCGAGCAATTTTGCCTCAGTATTTTTATGTTCGGTGATATCCTGAATTATTCCGAATATTATTCGTTTTTCCTTATCAAAAAAAGCTATGGAATGAATATCTTTAATCTCACCGGTATCAACCGCCTTTATTTTGAATTCAATATCATAAGGTTTGTCTTCAATAATAAGCTCCTTTACTGCCTGATCCATCATATCGCGATATTCCGGCAAAGGAATTTTCTTTATATATTCATAATTAAACTCTTCTTCACTTACTCCATATAATTTAATAGCCCCTTGTGATCCAACTATGCGCTGCGTATCAAGATGCAATTCCCAATTTCCTGAATTTACAGCCAGTTCAGCCCGGGTTAACCTCAACTCACTTCTTAAAATGGCATTTTCAGCCATTTTACGTTTTGTAATATTCCGCATCAAACTTTGATAGGTTCCATCAGGCATGGCTTTCGAAGCCATTTCAACAAAAAGGTGTTCTCCTGTTTTTGTGACTATTTCCCGTTCTATTTTAATTGTCTGACCCACTTTAAGCAAATCGTAACGTAAAGGTTTCTCCTTTAATATCTCTTTGGGAAACAAATCAGCCATATTCATTCGTAACAACTCTTCACGGGTGTATCCTGTAAGTTCAATGGTTTTATCGTTTACTACAATAAAATTACCCTTTGAATCACCCTGAAAAAAAGCATCAGGTGCCAATTCCACAAGCGTTCGGAATTTTTCTCCATCAGTCCTTGTTCTTTCAAGATTTTCTTTAAGAATTTTTATTTCAGCTAGTAACTGTTTAACCTCCAAAGGTTGATTATTCCATAAATTACCCAATTTTGAAAACATACCTACAGCCATAATACCTTGTTTGATATCACTTTATCAATAAATACACAGTATCTTATTACAAAAAATATCCCGGGATTAAAATTATGAGGATTGACATTACACCATCCTGTTAACTTTTTAATGCATTACCTGTTTCGAAGGTACTTATTAAAATTGCAAAGTCAAATGGTTATATCAAAGACTTTTAATAAAAATAAAATATCATAAAATTACTTAATGCATTAATAACAAACCCGTTGGGATAAAAAGAAACTTTTTAAAGTAACAGGTATCCAAAATACTCATTTGATGTGAGCACTTATAAAAACAACAAACCTGCAAAAAATGTTTTTAATAAAATGATACCTCATTGGCTTAATATAAACTTTGTCCTAATTTTATACCAAAATTTTACCTGATGAGAGAAGAAAAAGATTTTCTGGGATCTGCAACTTTACCTGACGAGGTTCTTTACGGTATCCATTCGGCGCGCGCTGTAAAGAATTTTCCCAATCAAACTCCATTTCCAAAAAACTGGTATCAAGCCATAGGTAAGGTAAAACAAGCCTGCTTTTTGACTATAAAGTCGTTTAAAAAGGCTGTTTTGGAAAAAAATCAGTCAAAAATGAATTCTCTTCATCTGCCCGTTGATGAAATAATAGATTCGCTGATAGAATCGGCTGAAGCTATAAGTATGGGCGAATATTTTGATCATTTTATTGTGCCGGGTATTCAGGGCGGGGCAGGAACCAGTATCAATATGAATATTAATGAGATAATCGCCAATGTAAGTCTTAAAAAGCTGGGGAAAAACCCGGGGAGCTATGAAATTATTGATCCCATTGAGCATGCAAATTTATACCAATCAACCAATGATGTTATACCCACTGCTCTTAAAATTGCAATGATGCAGTTATTAAATGTGCTTGAGGAAAAAATTAACAACACACGCCAACAACTGGAACGGCTAGAAACCACTTACCGCAACAGCCTACGTACCGGATATACGGAATTACAAAAAGCGGTCCCTGCATCATTTGGGAATTTATTCGGAGCGTTTAACGATGCTTTTTCACGTGACTGGTGGCGGGTTTCAAAATCGTTCGAAAGAATAAAAACGGTCAACCTGGGTGGCGGTGCTACCGGGACAGGGATAGCAATACCCCGCTTTTTTATTATGGAAGTAGTTCCCGTGCTGAAACATCTAACCGGGCTTCCCGTAACGCAAAGTGAAAATTTAACAGAGACTACCAGTAACCAGGATTCGTGGGTTGAAATTCATGCCATTTTAAAAGCCCATGCTGTAACGCTGGAAAAGCTATCCAACGATTTACGTTTGCTGGGATCTGATATTTTAGAAAACAAAGAAATTCAACTACCTGAAAAACAATCAGGAAGTTCCATAATGCCCGGAAAAGTAAATCCGGTGATTGCGGAATATATAATTTCGTGTGTACATAAAGTTTATGCTAACGACCAACTTATAACTCACCTGGCTGCTTTGGGCAATCTTGAACTTAATGCTTATTTACCCACAATCGGGCAAAGCCTGATTGAAAGTGTGGAGTCACTTATTTCATGCAACCAAACGCTGACTGAGAATTTGTTATCGGAACTCATAGTACTGGAAGATAACGCAAAAAATAATCTTTATAAAAGTCCCTCGGTTTGTACCGCTTTAAGTCCGGTGATAGGATACCACAAAGCAACAGAACTGGCTCGTTATATGAAAAACAAGAAATGTTCGGTGTTTGAGGCCAATTCAGTCTTAAAACTGATGGATGATTTACAACTAGAACAATATATGGAACCGGGATTCCTTTTGCAGAAAGGGTTTACACTAAACGATTTAAAATAAAAATGAGCAATCAATACAAATTTGAACTGGAATTTAAAGTTCGCGACTATGAATGCGATTTACAAGGTGTAGTAAATAATTCGGTTTACCAGAATTACCTGGAACATACACGCCATGAATTTTTAGAAAATAGTGGGGTAAGTTTTGCAGCACTATTCGAAAAAGGAATTATGGCCGTTGTAGCCCGGGCCGATATTCAGTATAAAACCCCGTTAAAAAGTGGTGATAAGTTTATGTCACGGTTAAATGTAGAAAAGCAAGGCATTAAATACCTTTTTTACCAGGATATTTACCGGTTGCCCGATGAAAAGCTAAGTATTAAAGCTGTAATTACTGCGGTTACTTTGGTAAAAGGAAGATTAACCAGTTCGGAGGAACTTGATCAGTATATTATGGAATAAGAAAAGGCGTTGACCAAAAAAGAAACTTTGTGAGATATTGCGAAAGGTCACCCCAAAAAAATAAATTTGAAGCATAATGCGAATATGACAGAATTTACTCATATTGTGGAAGTTGCATAATTCTGTCATTGGTAAAAGGTACGACGAAGCAATCTTTTGATTATAAATAAGAGATGGATTCAGTTCGGCAATGACAAGGGATGTTCACAACAAAATGCCAGACTTTTTAGTTTTGGTATTTTCGCTCCATTAATTTTACAAATCCGTAAATAAACTTATTTACGGGTGTATCAATTCCAAGTTCCTTACCAAACCGGACAACAGTTCCATTCTGATATTCAATCTCCGAGGGCTTACCACCCAGTACATCTCTTGATAACGATGATCGGGCATTAGCAGGATAACTGTCGACAGTAGCCAAAGATTTTTCAACAATATCAGCTTCCAGGTTTACATTTCTGGCTTTTGCTATAGTGCTCACCTCAGTCAACGAATCGATAATCATTTTCCTGATTTCAGGGGTTTCCCGTAGTAATCCATAACCTGCATCCGCAATGGTTCCAAATCCACTTAAACAAATCAGGATGAACTTTCTCCATACGGCTGCTTCAATATCGTCCGATAAGGTGCAAGTAATTCCGGCATCAATAAACAGTTTTTCCAGTTTAGTTGTACGTTCCGTAACCGTTTTGTCAGTTTCACCAAAAATAATGGTGGGTTCAAATCCGGTGTGATTAATAACGCCGGGAGATTCAATGCTGCTAAAAATCATGCACAAGCCTCCCATTATCTGACCTTTATCGAAATATTCACTTAATTCATCCACGGCCAAAACTCCATTTTGCAAGGGTAAAATTATGGCCCTTTTATTAAGGCTTTGACTCAATTCTTTCGCAACTCCCTTGACCTGCCATGCTTTTACACCTAAAATAATGAGTTCACAATCGGCTAAATCACTTAAATCTTCAGAGGCGTTTGCCGGATTTATAAGAATATCGCCGTTTATACTTTTTACCCATAGGCCATTATCCTTAATGGCCTTTAAATGATTGCCCCGGGCAATAAAAGTAACGGGGTTTCCGGATGCAGCCATTCTGGCACCAAAGTATCCACCCACGCCGCCAGTTCCAATAATTCCAATCTTCATAGCAATATTTTTAATGTTTGTGGTTATGATGGTGATGAAATAAATAATCTGTAATTAAATGTTTATGAACTGTTTCATCATGTTTGTGAGGATATTCGCTTATAAGGTTTGCCCGAATGAGCAAATCGCTGTCGGATAAAATTTCCTCACTGGTCCCCACTTTTTCAACGGTATGTTTTTCGGATAAAACAACTACCCGGGATTGAAAATGGTCCACCAGTTCAAGGTGATGTGTAGCAATAATAATGGTTTTACCAGCCTGGTTTAAGCGAAAAATAAGATCAATAATAAAAGCCCCTGTTTTTGGATCGAGGCCACTCATGGGTTCATCGAATATTAAAATATCAGGGTTCATGGTGAGGATTGAACCTATGGAAACACGCTTTTTTTCACCACCCGAAAGCATGTAGGTGGGCCGGTCTATTAATTCTGATATATTTAGCATGGCGGCTATTTCATTGGCGCGTGAAAGAGCATCGTCCTTTGAATAACCCAGTTGTAAGGTACCGAAAATAAGTTCATCTAAAACTGTAGGGCAGAACAATTGCGCATCAGAATTCTGAAAAACATAACCAATTGATGCCCTGAACTTTTTGTTAAAATGTGCATCCTTCAGAACTTTTTCGGTAATAATATCTCCTTTAAAAAATAAGTTGCCATCGGTAGCACTGATTAGTCCGCAAAGTAAATGCAACAAAGTTGATTTGCCACTGCCATTAGCCCCGATTATGGATAAAATTTCGCCTTCGTTCACTGATAAATTGATATCGGCTAAAGCGTTTCGGTTTTGGTTGTACTTAAAACCTACCTTTTGTAAAGTAAAAATCTCAGGCATAAATTAAATTTAGAACGACAATGGAAGTCATGAGTAAAATACTAATGCTAATAAAATAATAATCAATTTGTTTCAATTTGTCGAAATAATAAATCTTAAATGTACCATCAAATCCGCGTGCAACCATCGATTGGTAGGTCAACTCGTAACGCTCCCACGATTTTTGGAATAAATAGCCTATACGACCAGCTATTAAATTTTCAGCCTCAATAACCGACCCCCTGTTCCACCAACGCATCTTCAACGAAAAATAAGTTTCCTCAACTGTTTTTGACAGTACAAAAATATATTTATAACTCATGGTAAGCGTAAGTAAAAAAACTCCCGGAATCTTAAACCATGACAGCGATTTAATGATATTTTCAAAAGTAGTTGTAGCTGTTACAAGTAAAACCAGGGCAACCGAATTCATAACTTTAAAAGTTAATTTTAAAACAAGCCAGACTCCTTCACGTGTAATGTAAATTTCTTTGGGGATTTTATAAATCCACCATTGATGTTCTTTTGAAAAAGTTAATAGGGTAATTAAAGGCTGTCCATTAGTAAAAATATTGAGACATGCCGGAACAAATATCAAAAAGCCAAAAACCAGGCCTATTAATGCAACTTTTTTGTACAATCTTGTCAGTTTTATCCCGGATACAATACCTGTTAAAAATATTATTGAACACAGAGTAAACTGAGCTGCAATATTATGAGTCAGGTTTATAATTACGATAAAACCTATCATGAAAAAAACTTTAACCCTGGAGTCGACAGATTGGAGTAACCCCGGTTTTTTTGAAGTATGATAATGAGTAAATGAAGTGGTGATAAATGAGGCCGTATTTTTCATTGTTTTATCAATGAAAGACAATTTATATTTTACCGGCTCATTTTCTGATGGGGTTTTCTCTTTCTGTAAAAGAAATTCTGGTATCATTCTTCTGATTTTCGGAATAGAAATTTAGAAGCTCCTAATGTAAGTAAAAATATGATGCCTGTTCCGATAAGTCCCGAAATAATGTAACTGACAGAATTTTTAGAAAGGGAATCGTCATCTTTCCCCAAACTATAATCGGGAACGGGAGCATTGTAAATTCCAGCATCATTCTTCATTCCTTTGGGTTCATGCCCTGTTTGTTCTGTTACTGATTCAACTGACCATTCGCCCCAGGCATCGCCTGCATTAAAATAATGAGGTAAAATTAAACCCAGTGGAGTCAGAATGATGAGTAGTGCAATGAATATTAGGTATTTCTTGAATGGTTTCATTGGATTTATTTTTAAATTTTAATTCCAAATAATTTCACCTCTATAATCCTCCCGATAAATCGGGACTGGCTCTCAAGGGGATACTGTTTCAATTCAGCATCAGTGACAACTTGAAACAGTCCTCCCTTGAGGAAGGTAGTGAGGGTGAATCGATTATGATTGAACATTTGCCAGTGCATATATTATTTTAAAACCTCAATTAAATCTTTATGGTTTTTATAGAAATATCGGAATATTAATACGGTAACAATCGCTTCAACAAAACCAAAAACCAACAAATGCTCGATGGCCATTGCCGGTACCGCAACACTTAATGGGTATGGAGAATAAAGCGGATTTCCATCGGCACCGGTAGCAATTATGGGTTGAATACCAAACTCAACAGCTGTTACCAATGCTGCAGCATTCAAACTAATATAACCGGCAAAAAAAGCCGCCACGCTGTTTCGAGATTTTGAAGCATGTTTACCCGAAATTAATTTAAAAACATACCATGAAACAAAAGGAATTACCAATGCCATATTAAAACAATTGGCCCCAATGGCAGTAATGCCACCGTCACCAAAAACAAATGCCTGAATAATAAGAGCAACAGATACGGCGACAAACGAAACCCAGGGCCCGAACAGCAAAGCAATTATTGCGGCACCCACAGCATGACCCGTGGTTCCACCAGGAATGGGAACATTAAACATCATGATTAAAAATGAAAAAGCTGCCGCCATACCTAAAAATGGCACCAGCTTTTTATCAACTTTTTCTTTTACTTTCTTTACAGCTATGGCAGTTGAAGCAATAAATACTCCATAAAGCGGTACATAGGTTTGTGGGCTTAGATAACCATCGGGAATGTGCATAAACTATCCTTAAGTAATTAATACTATTTTGATATTGAAACTCTTAAAAATCCTGCAAAAGCATTATCCAACCCCTGGTTTGCACCCGGATGAATAATGTAATGAATTACCGGCTGAACTGTTATATAGTCACCAAAAGCAAACGAATAGTTTAACTCTAAATCGCATTCATATGTTTTATCGAATAGCCTGGAATAAGCTATGCCGGTTGCCAGACAATCATCGGGACGCTTATCAATTAACCCGGTAAAATTTAATCCTGCTCCCAAATAAGTGGTATTAAAATTTACTTTTGAAGGGAAATAACCCAACTGGCCAAAAAGACCTATTGTTCGTGAGCCATTTTCGTAAACCTGCTTATCTATAATTCCATAAAATCCAAAATTTCCCTTTTCTGTTGTTAATGTATCATCAATATCATTGAATTCAGCCGTATGATAAAAACCGCCAATTTTAATACTGGTCAGTTTATCAGCACCCGAATTATATTCAATTTCATCTACTGTTACCAAGCCTTCCTCAGCTGAAATGGGCCAATTTAAGTTGTGCGGGTCGTTGTCAAGAGAACCTGCATCACCATCAAACAAACTGGTTCGGAGCATAATATTATCATTAATATTAAACAGGGCTGCTACTGCCAGGGCCGTTTTGGGATAAATAGGAACACCAAAATTAAGCGGAAATGTGCTAATAATCCCAAATGAACTATTTGTTAACGCTCCGCCATATTCGCTGGTACAAAACTCTTCGTTCAAATCCTGTAGCCCAATAATAAACGTCATTTTTGATATTTTTTGCCGGAAATACAATTTTTCCAGAAAGGTATAATTCCCATTTTCAATATTAGATACAATTTGCAAATCACCAATATAATCACCCGATAAAAGGCTTCCATGCGTATTCATTATTTCGGCATAAAATTCACCCCCATTCCACAATTTATCGCTACGCACCAGTAATCCGGCATGAACAAGGCCCAAATAGACGTTGCCCTTTTTAATACCGCCGGTAAAATTACGCCCGGCATCAAATGTATAACCGGCATTCCATTCCACAGATTTATTCGAAACACTGTCAGTGTTTTGGCTAAATACACTTTGGGAAAATGCACAGCCCATTGAAATTAAAAAAATTACACCCTTTTTCATTGTGTCACCTTTGTTGATTTATGTGTTACTAAACTAATGAATAAATTTACATAAACCAAGCATTAAAGCGGCTAAGTTGATGATTTGCTTGTTTCTCTATCCTTGTTGAAAAACCGGAACCTAAATCTATTTGTCCCTTAATTCTTGTGAATATAGCAGCCATACAAATTAGTATTCCAAGCCAAAAGGTAAAAAGATGAATGCTTTTTTGGAAAAACGAAAATTCAAATGGAGCAGAAGTCAGATTCAAAATGAATGATATCAATATGGGTAAATACGTTTTATCTGTGCTTTTTGAAAACAATATGGTTTTGGAATTTTTTTGAAGTGTAATGTCCAATAGGCCGTAAATGCCTACAAGCAATACATATACATTAATTATTTTCATATTTTTAATTTTATAATATTACAGCCAACGGCTCACAAATAATCAAAATTTGTAATAGTCTGTTTTTAATTTTTATTTTAAAAAGCCAATCCTCTTGATGGTATCAACCAATATCGAAGATTTATCAGGATTTTCCAGGGCCGGAATCCATTTGCTATAAAACCAGTCAAGATAACTCTGGTATCCTTTTCCCTTCCAGTGGGTAAAAAGTTCTAATTCAGGGTTGTTGTATTCATTTATCATTGAAACTAATTCAGCTTGTGCATAATCATTGTACTTCCCATGGTGAACTATATGTTTTTTATCAATTCTTGATTTTGGAGCTATATTTAAATCTTTTGGATAACCAAGACACAAATAAAGCAACGGGAAACATCCAGTTTCAGGTATATTAAAAATCCCGAAAATTTTATTTAAGTCCCGCGTATAAGTATCATTGGTTACCAAGTATCCGGTCCCCAACGAATTAGCAGCTACAACTGCATTCTCAATCGCTAAACTTACGTCAATTGCACCTGTCAGGAAAGGTTGAAAATGATCAAATGCCAAATCTTTCTGCAGATATTCTTTATTGTATTGTTCATTTACCCATGCTATTAATTCTTTTCTTCGAAAATTAATCTGTTCGAATTTATCTATTTTTTTAATTTCTTGTACCTTCGGAATAGGTAATAAAAAATAAACGTTGTTACTAATTAATGAAAAAAGTTGAATTGCCAATTGTAGATTAAAAACACCTAAATTTTGGATAACATGAATAAAACCGTCATTTCATTTATCATAGTTCTTTTCACATCCTCCTTTATAACAAAGGCACAAATTGTAAAAATTGAAATAAAAACCGAATTGGGTTCTATCATTGCGGAGTTGTATCCGGAAAAAGCTCCTGTTACATGCGCCAATTTTTTAAAATATATCCAAAACAATAAGTTTGCAGGAGCCACCTTTTATCGGGTTGTAAGGCCTGATAATCAACCCCAAAATAAAATTAAAATTGAAGTTATACAGGGAGGCCTGGAATTTTCCGAAAATAAATTCCAGTACCCGCCGATAATACACGAAACGACCAATAAAACCGGAATTTTACATAAAGACGGCACTTTATCCATGGCCCGGAATGAGCCGGGATCAGCATGTTCAGAGTTTTTTATTTGTATTGGCGACCAGCCTGAATTAGATTTTGGCGGGAAAAGGAACCCTGATGGTCAGGGTTTTTCAGCCTTTGGAAAAGTTGTGCAAGGTATGGATGTGGTTAAAAAAATTCAACAACTTAAAGATAAACAGCAAATGCTTGAAGAACAAGTAAAAATTCAATTTGTCTCTGTTCTAGGAGAACAAAATTAGTGGAAATTTTATTTTGAACTCTATTAGAATTCTGTCAAAAGAAAAGGTTCAGTTGTAACACAACCGAACCCTGCAAATATCATTTACACAAAATTTTGGATAGTATCATAAAAGGCTTACAGCACTTTAACTTTCACCGCCTTTAACCCTTTGACTCCTTTTTCGGTTTCAAATTCAACCCGGGAACCGGTTTTTATATCACCTTCACAATCGTTGATATGAACAAAAATTGATTCATTAGTTTCAGAGTCAACAATAAAACCAAAACCTTTGGTTTCATCGTAATTATTTACTCTGCCATTTCGTATTTTATTATTGATACGGAACTCAGACTTTGGGATTCCAATTTCGATATTTTCAGCTTTAATTTCCTTTTTCTGTGTCAAATCCGGAGGTGTTGAGGAAATTACTCCGTTCTCATCAACCCAGGCTATCATATCATCAAGACCTTTTGTACCTTGTTCTTTTCTTTCAAGCCTGCGCTTTTCTTTTTCTTTACGCTTTTTTTCCTTTTTATTTCTTACTTCTTTTTTGCCGAATGTTTCTTTGGATCTTCCCATTCAAAATTTGTTTTTTTTAGTTATTTGCTATTATAAAATTCATTTTTCAGTCGCTCAAATACTTCTTTTACTGTTGTAATGGCTTTAATATTATATCCTTTGGCCCCGGAAAATGCGAATCCTGATTCAAATTTACCATAATATGCTGATAATAAAGCTTCCGCAATACAATAACTGGTTATTTTATGATTACATGATTTTATGCAATTGTATTTACAGTTCTTCGGCCGTCTCTCTCCGCGTTCGGCAGCCAGCAGAAAATCATTTTCAATGGCTCTTCCCGGAAGGCCAACCGGACTTTTAATAAGCCGTATCTTTTTTTGTACGGTATCAATAAAAGCCTGTTTGAAATTAATTGAGGCATCACATTCCTGGGTTGGTATAAAACTGGTACCCAGCTGGACAGCAGAAGCACCCAGATTAAAAAGTTTATTAATTTCACCACCTGATGTAACCCCACCACCGGCAATAATAGGTATTTCCCTTTTATAGGAATCTTTTAAATCTTTAGCAACCTGCAATACATCCTGAACAATTGTATGAAGATTGAACTTATTTGTTTCTAAATCGCTTTGGCTAAATCCCAAATGCCCTCCGGCTTCCGGTCCCTCCACCACAAAGGCATCAGGCAAATAATTATAATTTTGCAACCATTTTTTTGCAATTAAAAGCGCAGCCCTTCCCGACGAAACAATGGGAACCAGTTTTGTGGAGCTCCCGCTGGTTTTAAACTTTGGTAAATCCAACGGCAGACCGGCACCAGAAAAAATTATATCAATTTTTTCCTTTATTGAAGTCTGTACCAAATCGCTAAAATTAGAAAGGACGGTCATAATATTCACTGCTATGACACCGGTTGATAACTCACGTGCCCTGCGAATTTCCCGAATCAATCCATCTATATTATTTTGTCTGAAAGACTTATCCGGAGTTCCATGGATCATACCAGTTCCAACGGCAGCAATTGTGCCAACTCCACCTTCTCTTGCAACTGCAGAAGCCAGGCTTGACATGGAAATTCCAATACCCATTCCTCCCTGAACTATGGGAACCGGTATGGTTAAATCTCCGATTTTAAATGATTTCAAGTTCTTAAATTATTTTACGTTAATAGCGACTTCACCTTTATCACCTTGTTTAATATCAAAAGTTACCTTTTGACCCTCTGATAGACCACCATAGGGGCTTACTAGCCCCGAGTGATGTACAAAAACATCTTTTTTCCCTTCTGCCTCAATAAAACCAAAACCCTTGATTTCATTATACCATTTCACAGTTCCTTCATTCATTATTTAATACCTCCGTCTGTTATCATATTCGCTTATTTCATTTGCTTCATTAACCTTATAATCAAAGCTGCCTGCATTATTAATTTATATACTAAATTATAAACCTGATTAATACTGTACAGTATTTTTAAGAAGGGAAGAATCTGATACAATTATTCCTTTTTGTAAGCGTACTGCATTTATATCTGAAAAAGGATAAAAAATGTATCAATCTAAACTAATCAAGAATAAAATGTACTATTTCAATATTCAATTTCGGAGCAAAGGTATAAAAATATATTCCGTATTCAACAGAAAATGAATGTATTAATTATTAGTAAAACCAAAAAAACAACTCAATCTATTATGGTATAGGTTTTTAAAGATGGTATTAATTATGTCCATTAATAATGAATATGTATTTAAATATTTTAATAACGTTATAAATTGTAGTCCGTTTTAATTTTTATTTTGTTAACCTGCAATATTATAGTCCGATTCTGCCTCATTTAAAACTTCTCCTTATACTCTTTTTCGCTTACAACAGGTAATTCAATTTTAGCATTAATACGAGCCACAGGATAACGCATATAAGTTTTTTCAAAATAAGGTGAATTACGGTAAATAAATTGCATTTGCCGATACGTATCTTTTTGCAGGGTCGAATCCAGTTCAATTTGTTCCTTCAACTTTTCTTTCAACCCTGGTGTTGTGTCCAGAATTTGCATGGCGCGATCCTCAAAAATAAAGGGTGAAAAGTACTCGCGGCTTTGTAAAATTTCATCAAACATGTTCCAGGCAAAATAAGAATCAGGGGCTTCCGGTTCAAGTGCCTGAATTATATAGTCGGATTCTCTCCCTTTTACCGATACCACATAATCGCCTTTGGAAAAATTAACATTTATAACGGTGGGTTTTACAGTTACATTGTTATGCAGGTAATGTCCGTTGTAGGGTTCATCACTGGTTTTGTATTCATCAATATAGTACATTTCAGCCTCAACAGACACATCAGCCGAGAGCCTTTTCATATCTGCCTTGTTCCATGCGAGTCTTTTAACAGCTTCTTTCCAGGCCTGCGGCACAATGTAATACTCAGGCGCTTTTACTGTATAAACCGGATTATAATAATCATAGTATTTAATTTTTTTTGTATATGGTTTTTCCCTGTTGTAGTGTAACAAAGGCTGACCTGTTAATTTACTGGGAGGATACGAAGCTTCAAACCCATTAAAGGATATCATATCGTATTTGGATGAATCGATTTTCCATTGCAAAACAAACTCATTCTGCTTTTTCAGGTATTGATCAGCCTGATCGATATAATCAGCTATTTCTGCCGAATGATCGGAGGTATATTGCAATAAACAATGCATAAAATCACGACACGATTCCACCCGGTCCTGAAAAGATTTAAAAATATGATTCTCCGTAATAAATGAAAGCGTGTTGAACAACGAAGTATAGCCGGTTGAATAACGCGGAATATCTTCGAATTGTGGATAACCTTCATCGGGAGTTTTTCTCCAGACATTTACATAAGGGCACATCAGGTATTTGCTGTTTTGTTTCATCAAGCTAAAAAGTGCCGGTTCCATGGTTTTATGCAGGTAGTTTCCCAAAACAGGAGGCAAATCTTCGTACATAGTGGTTATTAAAGTCATGGTATTCTGGTGATCCGACCCATCGGTAGTATGGGTTTCCAGGAATATATCAGGTTTCCATTCTTGAAAAATCTTGGTAAATGCCTTGGCATTTTCAGTCTGGCAAGCTATAAAATCACGGTTAAGATCAATATTACGGGCATTTCCCCTGAAACCACATTCCTCAGGACCATCCTGGTTTGCACGGTTATAGGGACTACGATTTAGCATACCGCCAATATTATAAGCCGGAATAATACAGACTACAGTATTTTTTAAAATTTCTGCTATTGAATCGCGCTTACCCAGTAAATCGGCCGCCAATTGTAAACTTGCCTCCATGCCGGCAGGTTCCCCCGGATGAATACCATTGTTTATCAAAACAATTCGCATGTTATCCTTATGAAGAATTTTTGGATTAAATTCTTTAAAATTACTGATAACGAATAAGTGTAAAGGTTTTCCGCTGTCAGTTTTGCCATACTTTATAAGCTGGGCTTTGGGTGAAGCATCGGCCAGTTTTTGATATTCTGCAATTAACTGATCGTAGGTCAGCGTTTTGTTCTGCAAATAAACTTTTGGCGGATTAAACTGTGAATATCCCGAATAGCTCAAAGCTGCAAGAAAAATAATAACCAGGGAGTAACGCATATCAAATCTAAATAAATGAAACAAAAATTTAAGAAATCGCTAAATTTAACCAAAATTACATAAGCTTTAGATTATTAAACATAAAAATTAAACTCCATGATTATTCAAAGAAATGCCTACAAGTCAATGTCAGCTACAAATAAATATTTTTGGTTGATGGATATATTACGCAAACAAAAGTATAATCGCCTGATTTCATTCCTTTTATTTAGTGTTTTACTTCTGGTATTCAATATTAAAACAATTGCCCAGGATAAAACTATTCCTTCCTTTATCACCGATAGCCTGGATAATTATATTGAAGATGTTATACACGATTGGAATTTGCCGGGATTAGCCATTGGAGTGGTTAAAGATGGTGAAATTGTTGTACAAAAGGGTTATGGTTTTCTGTCGATGGACAAACAAAAACCGGTTGATGAGAATACGCTTTTTATGATTGGATCAAATACCAAAGCTTTTACAGCCACTTCAATGGCTATGCTCGAAAACGATAAAAAATGTTCATTGAATGACCCGGTAACCAAATGGGTACCAAAGTTTAAAATGCACGATCCATGGGTGACACAACATGCAAATTTAATTGACATTATGTCGCACCGCCTTGGATTTGAGACCTTTCAGGGTGATTTTATGTATTTTGATACAGACCTTACCCACGACGAAATGCTTGAAAAAATCGGATCGGTTACACCAAAATATGATTTCCGTACCAAATGGGGATATTGCAATGCCGGTTTTTTTGTTGCTGGCGAAGCTATAAAATCAATTTCAGGGATGAATTGGAATGAATTCGTAAAACAACGGATACTTACCCCTCTTAAAATGACGCGTACTTGTACTACAGTTGATGAGATAAAAAAATCGGATAATGCCGCCACCGGGCACACCATCTACGATTTTAAATTAAGAACAATACCATATGGCGGACTTGATCTATTGGGGCCGGCAGGCAGCATAAGTTCCTGCGTAAAAGATATGAACCATTGGACGATGACCCTGTTGGATAGTGGAAAATATGAAGGACGTGTAATTATCCCGCAACAAGCTATAACCTAAAATCCGCAGGTCTAATTTTCTTAAAATTTTATTGTAAAATTGGGCTTGTGGATTTCGATTTAATTGATAATCTGGACTTCTTCCAATAGCACGGAAAACAAATATCACCCATTCAGTCTT
>JBJKSB010000056.1:0-39890 GCA_046704385.1 Bacteroidales bacterium
CTCGGTATTCTTTAAACTTAGCTCTACAGGAAGCTTCATCAGGAAACTCTTCCATGAATTTGATAAGATTCATATCAATTTTTTTCCTATAATATAATAAATATTATTCATTCCCGATAGACATATACAATAATTTTAAAGATAAGCCCGACACAGTAAAGGATGTGGGATTTCGGATACGGGGAAATGTATCACGTATTGTCGAAAAGAAATCATTTAAGATATCCATGAATACTTACGCGCCTGGCCGTAAATTTATGGGTTATGAAAAGATCGATTTAAAATCAACTGGTGACGATTCCTTTATTCGTCCCAAGCTTAGCTGGTATCTTTGTCGCAAAATGGGTATACCATCCATCTGGCTGAACCATGTGCTATTATATATTAATGATAAAATCTGGGGAATCTATACCAATGTTGAACATATTGATGAAGTATTTGCAAAAGACCGCTTTGGTAATAATAATGGCAATTTGTATAAGTGTCGGTATCCGGCAACCCTTGAATTTTTGGGAAGCAATCCCGATGATTATAAAGTTGAACAATCTTATTTTGGCGATCGTATCATCCGTATGTACGAACTTAAAACCAATAAACAGGCCGATGACTATTCTGACCTGATTGAGTTGACCAGAGTTTTGAATCAAAATGTTGACGATAGTTTCAGGATTCAGATAGATAAAAAGATAAACATTAACAGCCTGTTAAAATTTTTGGCACTTGAGGTTTATCTGGGCCATTGGGATTCGTATTCAACCAGTGGCAATAACTATTACCTGTACCATAATACTGAAACGGGCAAATTCGAATACCTGACCTATGATATGGATTTAACCATGGGTATACAATTTACTGTTGATGATATTAATGTACGTGATATTTACAATTTTGAATATGTGCACGGAACAAAACCCTTACGGAATAAAATATTGCAGGTTCCTGAATTCAGGAAAAATTACAATTTTTATTTGAGGAGGCTTACTACACTATTTCCACCCGATACACTTAGAAATTTAGCTGTGGAAATTCAGGATTTTGTGGCTCCTTATATTCCTCTTGATCCCTTTTATTCATTTAGCCTCGATGTATTTTATAATACGTTGGATGTTCCCTTGGGAATGTCACAATGGGGTATTATTGAGTATTTTACCGATCGGTATAACAGCATACTTGACCAATTGGAAAACACAAATACTCCGCCCATTTTTTCGCAGGTTAAATTCAACAATGTTTCCATGAGCGATTCTGTTAAAATTGAATGCACTATTGAGGATGATGATTTTGGAGATACGGTTAACCTTTGGTATAATTTAAATGGAGCGGATGATAAACTGATAGATATGAAACTGAAATCGCAGGATACTCTTATGGGGACATCGGTTTATGAAACAGTACTGGAACCTTTGAAGGAACCAGGCATCCTTAATTTTTATATTGCCGGTACCGATGCAGCATCACAAACTACACGTTCACCCTTTGAAGGCGATTACAGCTTAATAGTATATTCTGCCACTTCTGATTTGAGGATCAATGAATTATTGGCATCCAATACTACTTGCATGACCGATAAATTTGGGGAACATGACGATTGGGTTGAAATAGTGAATACCGATACGCTTCCCATTAGCCTGGGTAATAAATACATGTCCGATTCATATAATAATAACGATGAATGGCAATTGCCAGCTACAACGTTGCAGCCAGGTGAAGTGGCATGGTTCTGGTGCGACAATCAACCTGAACAAGGCGAAAATCATGCAAAGTTTAAACTTTCAAAAAACGGTGAAACCGTGTATTTGTTCGAAAAGCAAAACGATAGTTTTCTTTTACTTGATTCCATGAATTTCCCTGAACAACAAAAAAATATCTCGTTTGGGTTGCCAACCATCCATTCACCGAAAGGTGACAGCCTTGATTATATAACACCCGGTTATGCCAATGATACCAGGGGACTGGCTTTTTTGACCTTTGACGTTGATATGAATATTATGGTTGATAACAACAAATTTGAACCCGGAAACAGCCTTGTTGATGTAGTGGGCAGCTTTAATAACTGGAGCGGATCAGATGTTTTTTCTGATCCGGATAACGACAATATTTACACTCAAACCATTTATAACCTGAATGCTGACAAGGATATTGAATACCGTTTCAGGATGGATAAAGACGACAACAAGGTTGAATTTGCTGATAAACCCGGATATGAAGGCAATAGGAAATTTCGGTTAGCAGAGGGATGCAATCTGCAGTCCTTTTATTTCAACAACGAAATTGCAGGTATTAATCTTCCGGTTATTACCGATGAATTAAAAGTTTATCCCAACCCGGTAATTGATTTTGCTACCATTGAATCACAGCATACTTTAAATTCGGTCGAATTACTGAATGTTAATGGAAAACCAGTTATGGAATTAAAAGCCCATAGAAGGAGGTTGAATATTGACTTACGACATCTGCAACCTGGAATTTATCTGGTAAAAACTGAGTTGGAATTGGGCCAGGTTATTTTGGCGAAAATTGTAAAGCTTTGATCAGATGGATGTGTGTATAACTAAAATGCCTGCGATTGTGTGCTTTATTAATGAGGGATGTTCACAAATAATAATTCATAATGGTGACAAGGAAAAACAGGTCTTACTTGCGAATTTGTACCCCGTTTTTGAGTGATTATGGGCAATTTTGGGGTTATTGTTCCCAACTAAATTTTTAAAAAATTGTAAATTTATTAATCCTGCGATTTAAATTCTTCAATTTTGGTTGATTAACAATAGTTTGAAGAAGAATTAATAATTAAAATATCTATTATTTCAATAATCCTCTTGCTTGCGAATATCCCTAATGAAAGTCATGGTTTATAAAGAAATTTTTCGACCATCATAAAATCATTTTGTAATAGTTTTATTAAAAACACACCTGGCTTTAATTGATACTGAGAAAGATCTATCTCTTGGTAGAAATTATCAGCACCTTTTGAAGGAAGATAGTTGTCAAATATTATTTTACCTTGTATGTCAAACAGTTGTATTTTTATTTTATCGCTTCTGGGGAATAAATAATGTATATGTAAAGTTGAGATTACAGGATTTGGATAAATGATAATATTATTTGTATTGGTTGAAAGAAAATTTGTCCCGGAATTTGAAATTTCATTTATTAAGTATTCAAAAACCGGATCGGAGTTGTTGAATTGTTCTTCAGAAAATGCTAATCTAACATCAGGCAGTATTCCATTACCTTCAATTAAATTGCCATCCATATCATAAGCCTGCCATGAAGGTATAAAAACACTAACAGAATCTGAAATTACATATTCTTTAGGATTACCGCTACTGCCATATGTTGTACTTCCTACAAGCTTTACGTTATTTAATTGTTTAAACATTAAAACAAAAGATTCTGCGCTACTCATAACGTTACCGTCAATCATTACATATATATAACCGTTATATTTGATACTGGTACCCGACGGTAATACTTCACGCACAATTGTTGAATCGAATAAACCTGTCAATTCATTCCTAATTACAATCTTTTCGAATTGAATTGGTTCAGAAATTAAATAGGAAATTACCTTCGTAGCTAAATTGTCGTTTCCACCACCATTTCCCCGGAGATCAAAAATTAAATTTGGTTTTTCTTCATATTCTTTCACCATATCAAGAGCCAAAGAAATATCCTGCTCATATTGAGATGAAAGCGATCTAATATTAACATAACCTGCATCGCTTATTTCACCCGCAAAAACTATCTTATTTACACTTATTTGTGGGTTGGTTAATTGATTAAAAATTGCATTAAGATTGCTCGATACAGGTATTATACGCTTATCGGCACTATAATAATTTTGATTATTAAACTTAATTCGAAGGTGCATATCATTAGCTGCCCTTAAAATTTTTAATAGTTGAATACCATATTCTGTTTCCGACCTTGATGTAATAACTGCGTCTTTTCCGGTTTTAAACTGATTTTCCCAATCTATTCCACGTAAAACTTTATAAGAATAGTTCTCAAGAAAGTGATTCCGAAATTCCTCAAATTTTAATCTATTTAATGTGGTATCAATTTGAATTGTATCATCATGTCTTACTGTGTGAAACATAAAACAAGTTGAATTCATTGGTACACCATCAACACTCGTAAAATTATGATATTTATCTGAGTTCATGTAGGCTTGATAGAAACGCCCAGGCTTTAAATGCACGTTAATAGTAAAAATACGGGGAGTTGTCCAAACAGGTTTTCCGTCAATGGGTAACATGTTTGGACTGTTAATAATGGAATATCCTGGCTTCATGTCCTGGTCAAATTCAATTTGAATTTGAGTAAGATTTGTATCTACATTACAGTCGCCAAATTCAAGTGTTGTCCTGATTATTCTGGGAGGAGTATTGTCTGTTTGTGCCGGGATACCAGAGGAAACAAGACAAAAGAAAACGATTACTAAAGAAATTCTTTTCATGGTTTTTGAATCCCTAATATTTAATTTTTATGAATTACATACAAGTTACGAAAGTTTGTGAACATATAATGCACAACTGATGCAGAAGCTTGAGAATAAAATGGGTGTTTTATCTGTTTGGGTGTCAATAAAATACTGCCTATGTCGAAGCTCCTGCGTGAGTATCTTTATCCTGTTCCGGACTTGTTTCAGGAAGATCCGTCTCTAAGTGGTGCCAGACTTGTCCTAATGAATAATTTGAGAGGGGGTTCTACTCAAAGTAAGACCTGACGGCTGCCTACGATTGCATCAAGTACCATTTATGATTCTGATAGTAAGTTAAATAAATCAATATTTAAATATACTATTTCTTTTCCTATTTTCTTAGGAATCAGAATCCCTAAATCTTGCAGTTGTCCTAAATATTTTTTTGCTGTATTTAAACTTCGGATATTAGAATCAACAATATTTTTGGGGCTTATGTAAGGTTGCTCAAATATTTTTTCAATAAATTCTTTACGTAAATTTGGTAATTTTTCTTGAACAAGTGTCCATGTATTATTAAACAGATGGTCAATTTCCTCGATTTTGTTTATTGTGTAAATGGAGGTTTCTTCAACAGCTTTTAAAACATACAAAATCCAGTCCCTCCAAGCACTATGAGTTGTGACTTTATTTAGTAACTCATAATATTCATCTTTCTCTCTGATTATATATGCACTCAAATATAAAATTGGTAAATCTAATAATCGCTTTTGAATTAATAGCAAGATGCTAATTATTCTACCTGCTCTACCGTTTCCATCTCTAAAAGGGTGAATTGCTTCGAATTGGTAATGTGATACTGCAAGCTTTATCAGTGGGTCATATTCATAATCCTGGTCCTGGTTGAGATATTTAAAAAAATTCTCAAGTTTCCTTTCAATTACACCAACCCCTCTCGGTGGTGTGTAAATAACTGAACCTCCTAATAATCCACTCCCTCTTTTTTTTATTACTGTTTCTGTTTGTGCAGGTCTTATCCCGTCATGAACTTGTTTAATTTTTCGGTAAATCTCAACTATGAGTTCTTGATCAAATATACCTGTAGATTTAATTTTTTGGAATCCAGTCCAAAGAGCCTGTCGATAAAAAAGTACTTCTTTTGCATTGCTACTTAAGTCTGACTCATTATAGGTCAAAGATTTATATAGTTCGTCATCGGTAGTAAATATATTCTCAATTTCTGTACTTGCCTTTGCTTCTCGTAGAGCAATAGTATTTACCAACATTGCTTGATTAGGAAGTTTTTTTGCAATTCCTTTAAGCTCAGCCAAAGCTTTATTCGCATTGTTTAGCGCTTGAAGAATTTCTATGGTAATAATTTTCTCTTCCGGGGGAGGAAGTTCAGGTAGGTTGTTATATGGAATATTTCTATCGTACGGTTGCATTATTGACATTTAAAACCATAATTGTCAAATTTAACTAATTTTTGACACTTACGAATAAATCTATCAAATTATCTTTCGTCTGCTTAAATATGTCAAATTACATCGTTTTTTTGACAGTAGAACATTTGTGATTTAAAGAACCGCCGTGGACGAGACCTGTATGTACTGTGGTGAGAGGTTAAACGCTAGGCAATGCAAGGTTATGTGCTGGGCTACTCCCAAATTCTTAAAGATATTTAATTGTCGAATTCTCTTTTATTTGTCTGGCTCTTATTTGATTGCCAATTGTAATATCCGAAAGATTTACTAGTAGCCATAGTAAATTTACGTCACTTTAAGTATATATGTTCAAATTTTTAAAATTATTGGACAAAGCCAATGTATTTGTCCATTTTTTGTTTTGATAATTACGCGATTCATTGAATGTACCCGATTTAAAAATCAATTCTGTTAATTTATTATCTTTGAATTCAATCAAATTTTTTGATTGAGTCCGGATTTAAAAATAAATAAAATGCCCAGGTTTATACATCGGTATCGTATTTTCGGTTTTATTTTTTTGGCAGCCTTTGGGTTATCAAAATCCTTTTGTTTTGCTGAACAAACCAATGGTACCTTGGCACAAGGCCAAACCGATAATATGAACCTGGTTAAAGTTGATACTTTGAAAAGTGCCTGGTGGTATGGTGGACAGGCTAAAGAAAACTACGATAAGCGGAACTATGAAAATGCCATTACGGATTTTTCAAAGGCTATTTATGTCGATCCGGAAATAGCCGAATTTTATTATTACCGGGCACATTCATATGCTTTTACCAATCAGCCTGTTAAGGCTTTGGCTGATTTCAAAAAGGCGTTGGAACTTAATCCTGATTATAGCTCAAAACTGAATAACATGGGCTGGGAATTTTTAAAAGACAGGGAGTTTTTTGCCGCCCTCAGGTATTTTTTTAACCATCTTAAACTTATGGTCAGCGACCCCAAAATATTTTTCGGGGTCAACCTTAATGCGAATTATCTGAATTTGTTAAACAATTTGGGGTGGGAGAGTTTCCAAAATAAAGAATTACCAAAGGCTATCAGGTATTTTAACAATTACCTTAAAATGGTACCTTCCGATCCTGATGCCTTTTTGGGTTTAGCGCTGGTTTATTATGATTATGGAGATACCGATAATGCCCTGCTTTACCTCGATAAGGCTAAAAAAGCTGAACCTGCTTTATACCAAGGTGTTTCAGGTCTGGTAAAACTTGAAAAATCCGGTTGTTCATACTCTGTTGAAGATAAAAAGCTTCTTACCAATCTGTTTAATGAGGTAGGGAACAAATCACATGATTTAAAAAACCTTACTACCACAGCCTCATGGAAATTCCTGTTGGGATTTACATACCTTGTTCTGGGAATTTTGGCATTAGTAATTTTTATCCTGCGGATAAGAAGAAACGAAGGTTTTATCCTGATCCTGTCAGTTTTAAACCTTTTATTCGGTTTTAAATTTTTATATGAAAATCCTCTGATCCAATTGTCGGTTTTATCCACATTCAACTTTTGGATTTACATTATGCCCATCATTTCAGCCAGTATTCCCATAGCATTTATTTTATTTATCAGGTATTTTATTGGTTGGGGCTGGCGAAAATCGATACTTTGGTTATTTATCTATTCCATTTTACAGGGTATATTTAAGGTTATGGCCGAATATTCAGCTCCTGCACAGGATATTTATGGAACCACCAACATAATTTTTGGCTGGATGGCGGTTTTGGTGCTGTTCCTGCATCTTTTCCGACCCGGAATGCGCAAGGATCGCGAAGTTCAGATTATTAGCGTGGGGTTGGGTTTCTATCTTCTGGCTGTGTTTTATGAAAACCTTACACGTACCCAGTGGTTATCAAATAATTTTTCATTTGATGAGCCTGCCTATTTATTTTTCAATATTTGCCTGGTTTATGTTGCATTTAAACGGATTACCGATACCGAAAAAGAATACCTGACGGTTAAACAGGATCTTGAGACTGCCCGAAGCATCCAAAATGCCATTTTACCAGGTGTTAATCCGCGAGGTGATATGTACGAGGTTTCATCGGCTTATCTTCCCATGGCATTAATAGGTGGCGATTATTTTGATTACCAGATGCCTGAAGATTCATACATCGGGGTTTTGATTGCCGATGTTTCAGGTCATGGTATTTCGGCAGCACTTATTGCTTCCATGATGAAGGTGGCTTTTTCGTCACAGCGAAATAATGCACGAAGTCCGGCTACTGTATTGCAGCAAATGAACCATAGTTTAACCGGCCAGTTGAATAATGAATTTATTACTGCCGGTTATTTGGGTATTGATTTAAATAAACTTGTGTTAACTTGTTCCTCGGCAGGTCATCCGCCATTATTAGTTTACCGGCGACCCGGCGACGAAATTACCGAATTAAAAGTTCAGGGTATTCCTATTGGAGTTTATCCCGAAACAAGTTTCAACGAAAGTAAGATGCAACTGGCAAAAGGCGACAGACTGATTTTGTATACTGATGGTATTCTGGATGTTTTTAGTACTGCCAATGAACCTTTTGGCCGGCAACGATTACTTAATGTTATTAAAGAAACAAAAAACCTGTTGCCTGACGATGCTATTGACGGTATTTTGCATTCGCTGCAAAAATGGTCGGGAAAAAGTGATGGTGAAACTTACGAAGATGATATCACGCTGATAATTTTTGATATAATTTAAGATGATTGAACAGCATTCACATAACAAATGTAAAATTACCATTGTTAATAAGCTTGACGAGATTAGGGGCGTTGCCAACACCATTGATCAGTTGGCCCTTAACTGGGAGTTTGAACCCAAATTTGCAAATCAGATAAACCTGGTGGTCGAAGAAGTTATTTCCAATATTATGTTTTATGCCTATCCCGATTCGGAGAATCATGAAATTAATATTGAATTGCAAAACAGGGAAAATGACTTAAGTATAAAAATTATTGACGATGGTGTTATTTTCAACTTATTGGAAACTGATCATGATGTGGATACACAATCGCCGGTTGAGGACCGCAAGGTTGGGGGCTTAGGTATCCATATTCTTAAATCGCTGGTTGATACCATTGATTATGAGCGCATTAACCGGTTTAATGTATTGACTATAACTAAAATGTATTAATTAAATATAAAACTGAACCATGGAATTATCAATTAAAAAAAATGAAAAGTGCACTGTTGTTGAAATAAAAGGCCGGTTGGATACTACCAATTATGCTACTCTCGAAAATAATCTAAACAAGGTAATTGATGAGGGAGAAAAGGCTTTGCTTATTGATTGTATGAACCTGGATTATGTAAGTAGCAGTGGTTTACGCGTTTTCCTGGTAGCGCTGAAAAAACTAAGCCAGCTCAATGGTAAATTTATTATGTGCAATTTACAGGAGAACATACTGGAAATTTTTGAAATTTCAGGCTTCATCAGTATTTTCCAGGTATATAATTCAAAGGAAGAGGCTTTAAATGCCTGTTTAAATTAGTGGTAGGAAGAATTAAGAGGTTGCTACTTTCTAAGTCAGCCAGCTTAATCATAATGGTTATTCCCTCTCCCCCGATAAATCGGCATCTCTCCTGTGAGAGAACACAGTTTGCAACGTTGATTGGAAACTGAAACTTTCAAGTTATCTACAAAGTACAAGCTATGTGTTTTTCCCTTTTGGGAAATGCCGACAACTTGTCCCGAACTTGTTTCGGGAGGCAAAGGGGGAAATGTTGGACGCAAAACGAAAATTCCTTAATTTAACTTAAATTCTACTGTGAATTATTCTCCCTCTTTTTCCATTTATAAGTTTCAGAAAATGCGATAATTTTCCGTAAAGTATCGTGCCATAAGGCTATATAAAGGATAATCGACATAAACCAGATTGCCATGATATTGAACCAAACCGTATCAATAGTAAAATTACCCAGAATTTTTACCGGAGCATAAAACTGGGCTCTTCCATTTTTACTGGAAGGATTCATATAAACCGGATCTTTTTTACGGATAAATCCATTTTTACCCCATACAATTACCTGGTCACCCTGTTTATTTAGCACCCAATCGGCTAACGAAGCATTGTAGTTTTCTTGTTTTAACCGGTAAACACCCTCCGTACCAATTTTCGAAACCAGGTTGGAATATGCTTTGTCGCTGGCTGCAAAAGCTGTTTTATGATCATTTGCGAAATAGCTTTTAAGAGAATCAAGGTAGGCGTGGGATTGCCTGCGGGTTTCATCGGTTAGTTTATCCATAGTTAAAAAACGGCCAAAATCATTATTTTGCATTCCCGATTTAAATTCAAGACGCTGTATTTCTTTTTTCAGGATTTTTAAATCATCCGGGGTTTGATTTGGTTTGAGGTTAAAACTAATGTTTCGCTGGCATTCATCAATTTTGGATGCAATTGACGGAATTAAGTAACCGGTTATATAAGCATCGTTTGAAAGTTTTTTATCGTAAGGGTAAAAATATTTTGAGTAAGGATTGTTTTTAAACTGTTCCACTGCCAGGGCTTCAAAGGTCCATCGCGAAGCCATAAGGTCGCCGACAAACGGAACTTTATCGCGCGACGAAATACTTTTATTCAGGCTGTCGAAAGGAACAATTACTCCACTTAAAAGTATTTGCGGAACTAAAATAAAAGGTATTAAAATATAGATATTAACCACAGAATTCAAGCCCGATGACAGGTTTAATCCTACCAGGTTGGCAAAACATGAAGTTGAAAATAAAATAAGCCAGTAACTCAGGGTCATATGGTGGATTCCAAGAATCAGGTTCCCAACCAGCACATATAACAGGGTTTGAATGGCCGACAATACGAACAAAAACAAAACTTTTGAGTTAATGTAACTCATCCGGCTCAGATTCAGGAAGGCTTCACGTTTTATAATTTTCTTATCTTTAATAATCTCCTCGGCACTTACCATCATTCCAAAAAACAGGGCTACTATCACACTCATAAATAAATAGGCAACCATATTTTTATTTTGGCCAAAAATATAAGGATTATCAACGCTGTATCGGGTGAGATAGCCTAAAATAAAGGCCAGCAGCGGCGCTTCAAGTAAATTAAGCAATATATATTGTTTGTTGGTGAGTTTAATAAGCAGGTTTCTGAAACTGAAAGTGATAAACTGTTTGAATTTGCCCGGAATGTGGAAATTGTTTTCAGGGAGTTCACTTTTCCTTATAATGGGTTCGAGTTGGGGTTGTATGCTTTTTCGAAATAATTTGTACCAGTCTTCGGGTAACGAAATCCGTTGGTTGGTTACCTTACCGTGCTTATTAATGGTTTTTGCCTCTGTAATCTGGAAAAGCTGTTCAGGATTAACATATCCGCAATTCAGGCATTCGGTGTCACTGGGATTTACATAATGACTGGCCGATTTAAAATAAGTTATCGATTCAATCGGATTGCCATAATAAATAGGGTAGCCACCTTTATCGAGAATCAGTAATTTGTCAAAAAGTTTAAAAATATTCGACGAAGGCTGGTGGATGTTAATCATAACCAACCTGCCTTTTAAAGTTTGTTCCTTTAAAAGCAGCATTACCATTTCCGAATCCATCGACGACAATCCTGATGTGGGTTCATCGGCAAATAATACAAAGGGTTCCCGAATAAGTTCAAGTGCAATGTTTAACCGTTTACGCTGTCCGCCACTAATAACTTTATTCAGTGCATTCCCCACAACCAGGTCACGTATCCCCATTAAATCGACATCGTTTAATACCTTAAGGATGATGCGTGTAAGTTTATAAGTACTGTAATCGCTATAACACAATCGTGCATTAAAATATAAATTTTGAAAAACTGTAAGTTCTTCAATCAATAAGTCGTCCTGGGGAATATAGCCAATTATGGGTTTAATTTTTTCATTCTCAGGGGTAAGGTCATTTCCATTAAGATAAATATTTCCATGTTGTAAACCCAAAGTACCATTGAGCAAACTTAGCAAGGTAGATTTACCTGCACCACTTCCTCCCATCACCCCGATTAATTCACCCGATTCGGCGCTAAAACTAAAGGGTTGAATACCATTTATACTGTTTTTAAATGAAAAGCCAATGTTTTCAGCAGTAAACTGTATGTTGACCTGTTGTTGTAGGCTTAGCATTTCGGCAGCCACATCGGCATAGTAAATGGGGGCGATTTTTTGATTTTTTATAACTGCACCTGCACTTATTATAAACGACTGGTGAAGGGGTAAATAATGACCATTCATAAAAAGATCTTCTGTTCCCCGGTATCTGCCTATAAACAGATCAACTGTTTTTAAATGAAGTATCCGTATTTGTCCTTCGAGTCTTTCACGAATTATAGTTTTCAGGTCGGGCTTACTTTCATCAGTTTTTGCAGCTATTAGTAATAAATCGGAATAATTAATTGTACCACATTCCGGATTTGTAATAAATTCAAGAACGTTCTGATATTCTTCATCGGTAAGGTTAAACGATGATTTTATAATCGGGAAGTAAGCAGATTCATAAGTTTCCTGCGTCGATTTACTGTCCTTTAAGTCAATGTTTATCTCTTCAATAAATTCAACAAACTTTATAAAAACAATTATTTTGTCTTTCTGCTGTAGTCCTTTATTTATCCGCTGACATATACCTTTCATCTTATCGACGGTCAGTACTATTTGTTCCTTGTCGTTTTGGTGGTCCAGGGAATGAAAAGAGAAAAGTTCGTCGTAAAGCATTAAATACTGTTCTAGTTCTTTACTATTCAGGTATTGCTTTAAATAGGTTTCGATGATAAAGCGAGTATTGTCTGAGAGTCGCCTGTGTCGTGAGGCTGCAACAATTGCAAATAATTGCACCAGGGCTATTAAAATGGGTTCCGACATAGTTGTTATTTTCCGAAATTTACGATATTGTGATTTAATTTAAAAAGAATATGCGAAAACTCACAGTTGATGAAATTCTTTTAAAGATATCGCGATCGGAACATTTTGAAACGGTTTCTATCGATGATTCCTTTTACCTGAAAATTGACGAATATACTCCCTTTGCATGTTTTGCCATCCATAACGGACATGCCATGCGGGCAAGCTTACTGGATAACTGTCTGCTTGATGATTATGAACGCTGGTACGAAGAGGATCCGCGAACTGCTGATTTTATTGAATCGATGCCCATTGTTATTAAGGTATTGGATTCAAGGTATGAATATGATCTTAACCGGGAAATTAGCGAAGCTGTTTACGAAACGGCCTGGGGCAAAAAGGTTTGGAAGCACCCCTTATCAGAAAATGAAAAACAAATAAGTTTACATAAGTATCAGAATTTCTATATCGTTATTCATGCACTTATTGAAAAGCTGGAATCAAGGTTTAATAATGCTTTGGTATTTGATATTCACTCGTATAATTTCAAACGTATCAATCGCGAAACCCCGGTTTTTAACTTCGGATCGACCCTGATCAATAAAAAACAATATGGCTCAACTATTAATCATTGGTTAAAAGAACTGGGCAAAATTAAATTGCCTGATATCGAGATTAAAGTAGCTGAAAACGATGTTTTCAAAGAGGGGTACATGGCAGAATGCCTTTATGCAAAGCACAAGAATATTCTTGTTTTTTCAACCGAAATAAAAAAAGTATTTTGTAATGAAGATACAGGCGAAGAATACCCTTTTATTATTGATTCACTGTCGAAGCAGCTCAAAAAGGCTATTGTAAGCACCTCGGCAAGTTTTGCGCGAAAAAATACTCCTTTAACAGTTGTTAAAAGTAATTCGCTGCTTTCATCGGAACTGAATAAAAACATCCTCAATCTTGATAAAAAGCTTTTTAAACTGGCAACAACTTTTGAGATCCTGGGTCATGTTAATCCTGTGAATATTGAACAGGCAAAAAAAGATTTCCTGAAAAATAAGTTTCGGGTTAACCCACAGTTCAAATACAGGCAACTGGCCATCAATCCTTTTGAGTTTAAACGAAAAATTTACGATTTGCCGGTGGAACAAATTCATGATATTTCGCTTCGAACTATGTACCAGGATGTTATTGACTCATACGCCGATAAAATAAACCTGATTGCATCAATTGGTACGGATGAGTTCTTATATAATTCGTTGCGGTATTTTGGTGAACCCAGCAAAAGCGATATTAAAAATGCTGAATTTTTATTACACACATCCTCCCGGATTGATGGTTACTTACCAGGTGAATTAAATGCAACCAGGGTAAAAGAATTTTTTACGCAGGTAATCGCTAAATATGGTTTTACCTGTAAAATTGAGATAACGAACCAGGTTATTTCAAAAGTGGTAATATTAAATAATAAAAAAACCATAAGAATACGAAAAGATGCCATCTTCTCTGAAAAATCAATGAAAGCTTTATCGGAGCACGAGATTGGGGTACATATGGTTACTTCGGTTAATTCGAGGTTGCAACCTTTGCAGATTTTCAGATTAGGTTTGCCTGTAAACACGCATACCCAGGAAGGTTTGGCTATTTTAAGTGAGCATTTGTCAGGAAATATGGATATTGCCCGCCTGAAAATACTGGCCTTAAGAGTTTTGGCAATTAATAAACTGATGCAGGGCGAAAGCTTTTCCAACACTTTTTCGTTTTTAATGGATACCGGAGAATTAACTGAAATTCAGGCATTTTATCTTACTGCAAGGATTTACAGGGGTGGGGGCTTTACCAAGGATTACCTTTATTTAAGAGGCTTTCGCGATATTTTGAAATTGTATAATGAAAAGGTAAACCTGGAAAATCTGTTGGTGGGAAAAACTTCAGTTAAATACCTGGCTACGATTAATGAGTTGATAGAAAGAAAATTAATTCTTCCGCCTAAATACAAGACATGGTCGTTTTTAAATCCGGTTGAACCTAATCCGGTTGTAAATTACATACTTGAGGGGCTTACCTGACCGGTTGCTTACCATACGATTCTGATAATATGATCCGGCAGGAATTATTTTTTTGATTTCTTTGTTGCTCAGTAAAACACTATTAACTTTATAGCCATCAAGTAAATTCTTTATTTGATCAGGATTGAATTAAAATTGGGTGAAACATAATTTCTTAAAAATAACAGGGTTTTTGGTACTCTACTTTGTTGTAAGCATTCAGCTAATGGCAGCTGATGTTAGTGTTAACAAGGGAATTCTTGATTTAAGAGGGAAAGATCTTGATAAAATCAAAGAAATAGAATTTAATGGAGACTGGGAATTTTACTGGAATCAATTGCTAGGGCCTTCCGATTTTAAAAAATACCATTCAGATACCATAAAATATATTCATGTTCCTTCAGTTTGGACCAGTTATAAAATTGACAATAAAAAATTGCCGGCATTTGGTTGTGCTACTTACCGTATGCAAATACTGGTTGATAGCACAATCAGGACACTTGCCTTCAAATTAGGTGGAATGGGTACCGCCTGCCGTTTATATGTTGACGGTAAAATGATATATAAAGCCGGAGAGGTTAGTAAAACCAAGAATGGTGCGATCCCTGGTTATGAGCCCGGTGTTTTGGAATTTCGACACAAAACCGATACTGTTGAAGTTATTTTTCAGGTTTCAAATTTTAATTATTCGAAAGGGGGCATTTGGAATAATTTTAACAAATTGGGCAAGCCAAAGTATATGTATAAATCATGGGACCGTACAACTCATTTCTCGCTTTTGCTTATCGGCTGTTTCCTTATATTTGCTTTTTATCACCTCGGTTTGTATTTTTTAAATCGTAATTTCAGGTACACCCTTTATTTTAGCCTGTTTTGCATCGATATTATATTCCGGGCTCTGGTTGTCAACGGTATTTACCTGATTTACCTTTTCCCGAATTTTAGTTGGAATACACTAATTAAAATTGAATATTTCACCTTAATTGGGGGGACAATTACTTTTTCATTATTCATTTACAAATTTTTTATTGAGGAATACTCCACTAATTTTTTAAAGCTGATAATAGCTACCAGTACCATTTTGGGTACAGTAATTTTATTTTCAGAACCTGCTTTTTTTACCCGATATTTAATTATTTATCAGCTAAATATAATACTTGCTTCTGTTTATATTGTTATTACTGTTGTTCGTGCAGTTTTAAATAAAAAGAACTCAGCCCTGATTTTACTTATCGGTTTTATTTTCCTATTGACCTGTATTGTCAACGATATTTTATATACAAACAAATTGATTGATACCATGTATCTGACATCAATCGGTTTATTGATATTTATATTTTCGCAAGGATACATGTTGGCAAGCCATTTTTCATCTTTATATCTCAAAGCCGACCAACTGGCACAGCGACTTGAGACCACCAATATTAACCTTGAAAAACTTGTTGATAAGCGAACTTCAAAAATACTCGAGCAAAATAAATTGTTGCAGACACAAAGCAGGGAGATTTTACAGAAAAATGAAGAACTTGAACAGGTGAACGATGAAATAATGGCTCAGCGTGATAATTTAAAATTGCAGAATCAAACTGTAGTTAGCCAGAAAAAGCAAATCACTTCGAGTATTGAATATGCAAGCCGGATACAGGGTGCCGTGCTTGATAGCGCAAATCTGATAGAGGAAATTTCACCTGAAAACTTTATCCTTTTTCATCCAAAAGACATTGTAAGTGGTGATTTTTACTGGTTTAAAAATATTAAGATAGGTGGCAGGGATCTGAAAATTGTTGCTGTGGTCGACTGTACAGGGCATGGGGTTCCGGGAGCCTTTATGAGTATTTTGGGGGCATTGTTTTTAAATAATATTACCGGTGAAAAATTGGAGAAAATAGACGCATCGGTTATTTTAAATAAACTTCGGTTAGAGGTTAAACAGCTCTTTCAGCAGGATTCATCGGGCAATTCCGTTAAGGATGGAATGGATCTTACGCTGGGAATTATTGATACTCAGGAGATGAAGATGTATTTTGCCGGGGCTCATAATTCTATTTATATCATTCGGAATAAAAATGGACAACCAGCCTCTACCATTGAGGAATACAAGGGCGATAATATGCCAATTGGAATTTATGTGAAAGAAAAGGAATCATTTACTAATCATGAAATTCCTATTCATAAAGGTGATTTGATTTATTTTTTTACCGATGGATTTTATGACCAGTTTGGCGGAACCCATGGAGAGAAATTAAAAAAAGTGAATTTTAAGCGGTTGTTATTGGAAAATGCACATCTTCCTCTGGCCAGGCAAAAGCTGATACTTGAACGCAAATTTTTAAGCTGGATGGGAAATTTTGAGCAAATCGATGATATCACTGTTGTCGGAATCAAAATTTGATCATCTCTACGTATCTCGAATTATTAATTCTACGGCAATTCACAAGTATTTTTGTATGTTTGTGTGATTCAAATTATAAGTATTGGAAACTGTTAACCAAAATAGCACTACTATTGTTATAGATAAAGCCCTTTTTGAAGAGCTTTTTAAATTACATTACAGTAATTTATGTGCTTATGCCAATAATTTTCTAAAAGAAATTGATGCGGCTGAAGAGGTGGTTCAGGAGGTACTTTATAAACTTTGGGTAAACCGCGAAAAACTTGAGATTAATACTTCGCTCCAGTCATACTTGTTCAGGGCTGTCCGAAATAGTTGTCTTAACGTGATTAAACACGTGAATATCCGTGAAGATTACAAAATTCACAACGAGCGTAGCATTGAGCTTGATCAGGGAACCCATGAAGACGAAGTTATTGTAAGCGAATTGGAACTGAAAATTCGTGAAACTATTGACCAGCTTCCACTTGAGCGCAGGAAAATATTTATTATGAGCCGATACGATGGTTTAAAATACAGGGAAATTGCTGATAAGTTAAATATTTCGGTGAAAACCGTTGAGAATCAAATGGGAAGCGCTTTGAAATTTCTTCGTGATCAATTAAAAGATTATTTGCCCTGGCTGATAATATTTTTTAGTCACTTTGTTAAATAGAACAAATAAAATTAAACGATTACAATTGTAAATAACAGATAATCAATATTATAAACACTATACAAAAATTAAATAATTAAAGTTTAAAATACAATAGGGGTAAAATACAAGTCAGTTGTCATCACATTAGAAAAACAATGACAAATAAAAATTCACATATCGACGAAACGCTTTTAATGCAATTTCTTTTGGGGGAAGCTTCCGCCGAACAGATGCAAAGTATTGAAAAATGGTTGCACGAATCGGAAGAAAACCGCAAGGAGTTGGATCAATTAGAGTCAGTTTGGGCTGAAACCGGAAAACTTACTCCAAAACCTGTGGCAGTTGATGTGTTGAATGCCTGGGAAAAGGTGTCGAAAAGAGTTGATACGTTTGAGCAAATCTCAAAACCAGCAAAAATACATACCCTAAACAAAAGGATTTTAAAATATACATACAGGGCAGCTGCTGTTCTGATAGTAGCCTTTGGAATATTTAAGGTGGTTATTGAACCAAAACTTCCTGTTGAACAACTTGCCTATACTACCACTACTCATATTTATAAAGGTACTTTACCCGATGGATCAAAAATTGCATTAAACCTGAATTCAAAAATATCTTACCCTGAAAAATTTAAAAATAAAACCCGAGAAGTTCAATTAGAAGGTGAAGCCTATTTTGAAGTGGCACATAACCCAAAAAAACCTTTCATTATTTCAGCAGGTGAGGCAAAAATCAGGGTTTTGGGCACCAGCTTTAATGTGAAAGCAAATACTGATTCTGATGTTGAGGTTTCTGTCACCACAGGCAGGGTCCAATTATTTAAGATTGATTCCGTTTCAGGAGATACGGCTTCGGTATTTTTAACAGCAGGACAAAAAGGGGTTTTACCAAAATCGGCATCAAAGCCGGAAAAACTGGATAAACCGATTGAACCCGACGAAATGTTCTGGATGGACCGGACGCTGGTTTTTAAGCAGGTTAAGCTTTCCAAAGTAATTGAAATGCTCCAAAAATATTATCATGTAAATATCACCGTTGAAAACCCAATGGCTTTAGAATGCAAATATACCGCAACCTTTAATGATGCCGATATTGATGAGATTTTGGATATGTTGGCAAATACATTTAATTTCGAGCTAAAAGTTGATGCTCAGAATTATACATTAAAAGGGAACGGTTGTCTCGATGAATAAGTTAACTCGTTTTTTTATTATCGGTATTCTGGTTACCAGTCAGGTTGTAACTGCACAAACCAACCATCTGAATAAAAAAGTAACCTTATCAGTTTCAAATATTTCCGTTGGCGAAGTGCTTATTTTGATTAGCCAACAGGGTGGTTTTAATTTTTCATATAATGCCGATTTAATTAATGGTGATAGTCTTGTTAGCATTAAGGTAAAAAACCGTACGGTGGAAAAAACACTCAATGAGCTGTTTAACCACACAGTTAGGTACAAGGTTGTGAACGATCATATTATCCTTTTATCAAATGTTCAAAACAAAAAGTCTGATCAACAGCTAAATAAAACCATGGGAACCAGTGGCTACACCTTAACCGGCTACGTGCTTGATGCAAACACAGGACAGACAATTCCCAATGCTACCATTTATGAAGTGGATGGTAAAATTTCAGCCATGACTAATTCGCAGGGATTTTATATGATGATATTACCGCCTGACCGTAACTTTAAAGGAATAAATTATTGCAGGTACGATTATCTGGATTCCATTGTTTTTATTCGGATGGAAAAATCGATGCAGTATGATATGGCGCTAAAGCCCCGGCAGTTGGAAATTCAAAAAATACAATCACGGACTACCGTTTTGCAGCACGATCTGGAATCGCGTCAGATTGTGACTTGGCTGGTTCCCGAAGAGGCAATGATGACTGCCAGAAATATGACACTTCCCGAAAGGGCTTCCATACAGGTTTCATTGTTGCCATTTATAGGCAGCGATTTTAAATTAAGCGGAACCAAAACCAATAATCTGTCATTTAATATTTTGGCTGGATACTCCGGCGGGGTTGATGGGATGGAGCTTGGGGGAATGGTAAATATTGTGCAAAACGATGTAAAAGGAGCGCAAATGGCAGGATTTGGAAATATTGTGGGAAAAGATACCCGGGGCGTTCAACTGGCCGGTTTTTTCAACGTAAACAACGGGTCGGTTACCGGGGCACAAATGGCTGGTTTTCAGAATACGCTTAATGGTGAAATGCACGGGGGTGCAGTTATCGGGTTTTAATAATATTACCACACAAAATGTTGATGGGATACAGGCTACAGGATTTGTTAATGTTGCCTTTAAAGATGTTAATATGGCACAGCTTAGCGGTTTTGTGAATTACGGTAGAAATATTGGTGGATTGCAGGCAACCGGTTTTGTTAATATTGCCACCGGAAATGTTGAGGCAGCTCAGTTAGCCGGTTATGTCAATATAAGCCGCGATGTAAACGGAGTACAGGCTGCCGGTTTTGTAAATATTGCTCATGGCAATATTGGTATGGCCCAATTAGCTGGTTTTGTTAACTATTGCGATAGTGTTACAGGAGCTCAGCTTGCCGGCTTTGTAAATGTTGCACGCCTGAATGTGACTGCTGTTCAGGGTGCAGGCTTTGTAAATTACGGAACTTCCGTTACCGGTGCCCAACTGGCTGGTTTTCTTAATGTTTGTGCTACAGAAAATACTGGAGTTCAGATTGCCGGATTTTTAAATGTAGCTAAAACCCTGAATGGGTTACAAATTGCTGCCGTAAATATTGCCGATTCCGTTATTAAAGGAGTACCAATTGGTTTTTTTAGCTTTGTCAGAAAGGGTTATCATGTACTGGAATTTTCAACAGATGAAGTGTTCCGTACCAATTATATTTTTAAAACCGGAGTACGAAAATTTTATAATATTCTTGGATATGCAAGGACAAGCAACGATTTATCGGGTTTTATCTATGGTTTTGGATTCGATACTACTATAAAATCAAAGCATGCTATAAATTTCGATTTTACCTTTACCAGTATTGCTGATATGTCGAAGCAGGTAAATAGTTTTGGAACAGTGTTTAAATTTAGTCCTTGCTATAATTACAGTTTCTATAAACACTTAACGGTTTTTGCAGGTCCGTCATTAAGTATTTACGCTGGAAATCTTAATAATTCTGATGGCGAAATCACCGGGGTGGCATTTCATCCTTTTTGGGATAAATTATATGATAAAGCAAGAACTCAAATGTGGGCCGGTGCTTCAGTTGGCTTGCGCTTTTAACAATTAGCCGGTTCTTGTAATTAATCAGAGTGCGTCTTAAACCTAAAATCCGCTTGTTTATTGTAGAAAGTCAATGACCATAGACTTACTGATTTAAGTTTGAGTTACTCCCTGATCAACCATATAAGTAGAGATAAAAGTCTGGGAAAATCTAAAATTTTTCTGATAAAAAAACGAACATTAATCATATTGAACGATTATGTATATAATTTTAAGTAATTTTTAAAACTATAATACTGTTTTAAGAGTATAAAAGGAAAGGGAATTAGAACGGACTTATTATGACTCGATTTTTAAGATATTCACGATATGGAATGTTGACATGCATGGTTGGAATTTTAATGATTGTTAGTTGTGAAAAACCCCCGTTAATAAAGGAACCGGAGACTCCTTCATCAATCAAATTTTTTAAGTATAATCCTGCTTTATCGTTTCCGGTAAACCTAAATGAAACCACAACATTTTCACTGAAACACCCGGATGATAATTTAATTAAAAATTTCAATCTCGATTTTAAATATTTTATCGATCCCGATTACAAACAGGTAGAATATACCATTGAAGTCAATGTGCGTCCCGATAAACTTTCTGTTTACCCTAAAAAACAAACACCTTTGGACGGTTTTGCAGTGCTTTACCCTTTAAGTAAGGCAGATACAAATAGCGATAATTGGTTTTGGGATCATACAGGGTTGATTAGACGATATGATGAGAACCTGGATTTTGATATAGATTTCTATTTATCAGACTTAACTGATTCCCCTGATCAGTATTACGCTCTTCGTATAGCCAAAAATGACAGCATTTATTATGGTTGGTTCAAAATGGAATTGACCCGCGATTCTGTTAAATTTTTGGAATATGCTTATAGCTTAAAAAACAACGTTCAAATCTGGCCCTGGGATAACTGATTATTACCGGATTGCTAATTAAGAATTTATAATCCACAATTCCTGATTTGCTGATTTAACAGTTCAATTTTCTTGATACGAGCCTCATCGTAGGTTTTGTAGGCAAGGTCAAGATACTCGTTTAGTTTCAACGATTTTTCGAAAAAAAGTTTTGCGTCGTTTTTTTTGTTACGAGCCAGTTGTAATTCAGCTTCAGCATAAAACAACTCGGCCAGAATTTGTAAATGATCATGGGTATAATTGTGATCGTTTAATAAACTATCTGTCATTCCTTCGATGGGTAACGACCTGAAAAAGGCCGCATCTTCCTTAAGAAATTCAGTATAGCTCTCCTCAAGCTGGTCATTGGCTTTTTCAAAATCTTTTCTTCTGATTTTCCCCATCAGGGCGGCCATTAAATCGCCCATCATCTCAATCATACGTAAAATATAGTCGCTCTGAAAACTCATTTTTGACAATTATTTTTTATTTGTCATAAAGGTAGGATGATATGATCAAAAACGGGAACAATTTATAAAAAAGATGATACTTTATGTTTTTATAAACTGATATCGGGTTAATTTATTATTTTGGTGAGCAGTTTAATATTTAAATTCATGAAAATAGCAATTTACGGAGCTGGTTCGCTGGGTACTGTTTTGGGAGCATATCTTACAAAAGCCGGTTTTAATGTTGATTTAATTAACCGGAATAAATCGCATGTTGAAGGATTACAAAAAAACGGGGCAAATATTATTGGAACCATTAACATGCAGATTCCTGTTAGTGCCTTGTTGCCAGAGGAAATGGCCGGCAGGTATGATTTAATATTTTTAATGACAAAGCAACTTGATAACAAAAAGGTAGTTGCTTATTTGAAGAATTTTTTAGAAGATGACGGAATAATTTGCTCTACACAAAACGGATTACCCGAACCAGAAATTGCTGAGATAATTGGAAAAGAAAAAACATTTGGATGTGCTATAGCCTGGGGAGCAACCCTGATAGGAAACGGAGTTTGCGAGTTGACTTCAAGTCCTGATAGCCTGTCGTTTAGTATTGGAACACCCGGTGAAAATAATCATACTAATCTGGAAGAAATAAAGAGCGTTTTGGAATGCGTTGGTACTGTAACTATTGAGACTAATTTTATGGGAGCACGCTGGACGAAATTGCTGATAAATTGTGCTTTTAGTGGTATATCAACAGTTTTAGGCTGTACTTTTGGAGAAGCATCACGCCATAAAAAATCGAGATATTATATCCAAAGCATCATAAAAGAATGTTTTAATGTGGCCGAGGCAGCCAACATAAAAATTGAACCCATCCAGGGTAAAAATACCCGGAAATTACTGGATTATAATAGTTGGCTTAAGCAAAAGGTTGTGTTTTTATTAATTCCAGTGGTTATAAAAAAGCATGCCTTATTGAAAGCCAGTATGCTTCAGGATTTGGAGAAAGGCAAGTTAAGTGAAGTTGATGCCATTAACGGAGTTGTTAGCCATTATGCCAAGAAAATGGGTATTTCTACTCCATTTAATGATCGTGTGGTTGAAATCGTGCATGGTATTGAAAGTGGAAAATATAAACCAGGCTTTGAGAATCTGGCTTTATTTGACAAAATATAAATACAGGATAATTCTTTCCCTGCCGTTCAGCATAGCAGTCAAGCTAAGACTATATATAATTGAAAATAAGAACAATTAATCATTTCAGAAACATTTCTGTATTTCGTTGTACGGTAGGATAGAATTTTATAGCAAAAGACCTGCTTACGACGATTTGATTAAATTACCTCCTTTAGTTTAACAGCCTGTCCCGAATTTGATTTTCGGGGGCAATTCCCATACAATCATATAAAAACCTTTTGGCAAAATAAGCTGAACCAAAACTAAAATTAAAACCTTGTCAAATATTTCATTGCATGAATGTCTTCCGATTGGGGTGACCTACATCCGGGCAACCATTAATTTTTTGTTTTAAAAATGACTTTCATAAATCGTAGAAAATCTGATGGTTGAAGATCATTGTCAATTTTTTGGGTTTTACAATAGGGGTATTTTAATAAAGGGTTGTCATCCTACCGAATAACGAAAATTCGATATGAAAATATTAAAAATACAACCTTTAAAATCAAAAAAAATGAAAACAAATGTTATCACAGTAATTATAGTATCATTACTATTTTTTGCAAAATTTAGTTTTTCGCAACAAAAAGTTGAGATGGATACCATGCCATTTCAATTAAGCTTTATCACACCTGTAGGAACCAATGGGGTGCATTCCTGGAATACTGTAAATAATTTTTCTCTGAATCTTTATGCTGGTTATGCTGGTGGCCTTGATGGTTTTGAAGCCACAGGGTTTGTAAGTGTGTTGCGAAGCAATATGCGCGGAGTGCAGTTCACAGGTTTTGTGAATGCCGATTTGGGTAGAACCAAAGGAGCCCAGTTTGCAGGCTTTGTAAATTACAATAAAGGTGAGATGGTTGGATTCCAGGGTGCTGGTTTTGTAAATACCATAACCAATAATCTTGATGGCATTCAGGCATCAGGTTTTGTTAATACGGTTGTTGGCGGATTTGAAGGGGCACAGTTTGCCGGCTTCGTAAATACAGCAACAAAAAAATCAAAAGGAGCCCAGTTTGCCGGTTTTGTTAATGCAGTTTCAGACTCAATTGATGGATTTCAGGGAGCAGGTTTTGTGAATTATTCCATGGGCAATACTATGGGGCAGGTGAGTGGTTTTACCAATGTAAATGTCGGTGACCAAAAAGGGGTTCAGGCTTCAGGATTTGTAAATATAAATACAGGAAGAGTAGATGGTGCACAATTGGCTGGTTTTGCAAATTTTGCCCGTGTTTTGAAAGGTACGCAGATTGGTGTATTTAATTATGTGGATTCATTGGAGAAAGGAACTCCCATAGGATTTATCAGTTTTGTCAGAAATGGCTACCATGCGGTTGAGTTAAGCACCAGCGAAACTTTGTATGGAATAGCTTCCTTTAAAACAGGCACTGAACGCTTTTATAATATAATTTCGCTGGGTGGGGCAGTTCGTAACAATCAGATTTTATGGGGATGGGGCTACGGAGTTGGCACCATGATAAAAGCTTCTGAAAAACTGGATTTAACTATCGAGGCCCAGTCATTTCAGATAAATCAGGATGAATGGTATACCCATCGTTTAAATAACTTGAATAAACTTGGCATACAAGCGTCATATAAATTATTACCTGGTTTGGAAGTATTTGGCGGGCCAACTTTTAATGTGGTCGTTTCTGATACCAGAAATCATTATGGTTTGGAAACCGTTACATCTATAGCTCCCTATACAACCTTTAGCAAAGTATATCCCAATGATATTAAAGTTGAAATGTACCCGGGTATAACTGCCGGTATCCGTTTTTAAAATTAAATTGATTATAAGTATTAACCCAGGATGTAAAGTGAAAAATGACAATCAACTATACATCACAACTAAATTGAAACCTATGAAATCATTAAATGTAAATACTAAGAAAAGCAGCTTGATCAGAATTTGGAATAAATCAGGTAATTCAAATAAAAGCTCTTCGTGTGTTAAAATCCTTAAAACTTTGTTAATCCCTGCATTGTTATTAACCCTAACAACAAATATTAAAGCTGAAATAAATTATCTGTCTAAACAAACAGTACGCGGTCGGGTAGTTGACCAGGATTCAAAAACTCCTATAATTGGGGCCAGTGTGGTAATAGTAGGCACTGACCCTATTATGGGGGCCAGCACCGACCTTGACGGTAATTTCAGAATTGAAAAAGTTCCTGTTGGCAGAATTGACCTCCAGGTCAGTTACCTGGGTTATGAGAAAAAGACTATACCTAATATTGTTGTAGGTTCAGGTAAGGAAGCCATAATAAATGTTGAAATAGTTGAGTCGATTGTGAAACTTGATGATATCACGGTTAAAGCACAAAAACGCAAACAGGAAGCCTTAAACGAAATGGCTATGGTAAGTGCTAAAGTATTTACAGTAGAAGAAACCAAACGTTATGCTGGTACCTTAAATGACCCGGCACGTATGGTTGCTGCTTTTGCCGGTGTTACCAGCGACCCGTCAGGTAATAACGATATTGTTGTTCGTGGTAATTCGGCAAGAGGTATTTTGTGGCGTTTGGAAGGTGTTGAAATCCCAAACCCAAATCACTTTGCCAACGAAGGGTATTCGGGAGGCCCGATTAATGCATTGAATAGCGCTATGCTGGCAAATTCCGACTTTTTTTCAGGAGCTTTTGCTCCCGAATACGGAAATGCCTATTCAGGTGTTTTTGACATGAAATTGCGTTCAGGAAATAATGAAAAACGTGAATATTCTTTTAGTGGCGGTGTGCTTGGATTCGATGGTACGATTGAAGGGCCGTTTAAAAAAGGTTATGGGGGTTCATATTTAATTAATTACCGGTATTCATCGCTGGCTGTTCTCGATAACCTGGGGCTGGTAAATTTTTTCGGTATACCTAAGTACCAGGATCTTTCATTTAAATTTAATATGCCAACTTCAAATGCAGGCACATTTACGCTGTTTGGCTTGGGCGGATTAAGCAGTATTGACCAAAAGGACTTTGATGATACCAATGAAGACTATGTATTGAGAACTTCATATTTTGAAGCCAACCTGGGAGTGGCTGGATTAACCCATACCTACCAGGTTGACGATAAAACCTATATTAAAAATATAGTTTCGGTTTCAGGAACACAAAACCATAACTTATATAACAGACGTGATATGGATGGAAATTTGTACTTGTCGTATAATGATAAGTTTGTGAATTCCAACTTAAAATTTTCTTCATGTATTAACTCAAAATTGAGTGCCAGTCACAGGATAAAAGCAGGAGTTATATATACCGATTTACATTATACCGATTTTGCAGAAGATGATGAAGATATGGACCATGTTTTAACACCCATGTTAGATTCAAAAGGAAGAGCAGGTTTATTTCAGGCTTATGTAAACTGGAAATATCGCTTAACTGATGATGTTACTATGGTTTCGGGATTACATTATATGCATTTTTTACTTAATAACAGCAAGTCGCTCGAACCCCGATTGGGTATGCAGTACAAGCTAAATCCACAACAATCATTTTCTTTAGGATTTGGAATTCATAGCAAAGTTGAAAATTTATCGACTTATAATGCTATTGTATTAAATAATCAGGGTGATATTACCCATCCCAACAGGAATTTGCAACTTGCAAAAGCGATGCACTTTGTTGCAGGTTACCAGCACCAGTTTACTCAAAATTTGCACTTGAAAGCAGAAATATATTATCAGTATTTGTATGATGTTGCAGTTGAGAACAACCCAAACAGCCCCTTTGTGCTCAATAATGAATATGGCGGTTATGTAAACAAGGATATGGTTAATAAAGGAACCGGAAGAAATTATGGTGTGGAGCTTACTTTGGAACGCTTTTATGCAAATCGCTTTTATTTCCTGTTAACAGGTTCGTTGTACGATGCAAAATTTACAGCACTTGATGGCGTGGAACGGAATTCTGCCTTCAATGGCAACTTTGCTTCAAATTTTCTTATAGGGAAGGAATTTCCGATTGGTGACAAAAGTAAAAACAGGACAATAGCAATTAATAGTAAAACAACTTTTACAGGAGGTTCGCGTTTTACACCAATTGATTTACAGTCGTCAATTAAACAAAATAAAGAGGTTTATTCAATGGATAAGTATCTTGAAAGACGAGGAGATAATGTATTTAGTGTTGATTTAGGCATCAGCTATCGTCGTGACCGTGAAAAAACCACTCATGAGTTTAAAATAGATATTCAGAATCTTACCAATAATCAGTCTGAAGTATTTGAATATTATGATGATAGCAGGAAACAAATTGAAAAGGTGTATCAATGGACAATATTTCCAAATGTAATTTATACCATCCAGTTTTAATTTAATATTATTGTTTTAAAATGAATTCTATTGCTATCCTTATTATCATTTTAATAAAATATGTAGTTCCCAATATATTGAGGGGGATAAGTTGTGGACTGAGTTTTATTAAATGGTTATTTTGAAAAATTGACAAACGGGTTATAGCATTAAATTTTATTAAAATATTATCAAACGCGGCAGTAAATTTACTGCTGCGTATTTATTTGAGTGCAAGGCATAAACGAAATGGCAGTGAAAATGGGTTAATGAAATATTGCCATTTTACCAACTAAATCTGATTTTTAACGTATCAGCCTTGTATAGGGTGAAGTGACACATAAACTAACTAAATGCTGGATAAGGTCTCAGATTTAAAAGCGAGGCTATTTTATTTTGCCTCAGTAATTTCTGTTCTCGGTTATATTACAGATGCTATATTTTTCGAATCAATTCACGGAATTATACTACTTAATTGTGTTTTGATTTTTCTGATTTTTATTACGGTTATAATATATAAAGTCGGGAAAATTACTTCAAATTTCGCCAATTCAATCATAATTTATTCATCCGCCTCTAACGCTCTTATTGGCTTGGTAATAAGTCCTGATATTTTAACAAATCCCTCCGGATTCTTTGAACTGGCTTCGTTATTTGGCATATTAATCCTTTATTCAGGTTTTTCACTTCGCAGAATTCACCTTTTTGTTCTGGCAACACTTTACGCCTCAATGTTTTTTATTTTTGCTTTTCTTTTAGAGATACCTTCGCTTAGGGATAATCTTCCTATGATTTTATTACTCCTTGTGGGTTATGTTTTTGCCGTAAATGCCATCATCAACATTATTAACAATTATCAAAAAGAACAGGATCAACTTATCCAGAATCTCCAGGAAGCTAATCTGATGTTAAAAGAAAAGGGTGAAGAACTCAACAATATGCTGGCCACAAAGGATAAATTGTTTTCTATAATCGGACACGATTTAAAAACACCTTCAAATACCATCATGGGATTTTCTGAACTTATCTCAAAAATAACTGAGAAGTCGGATGATGCTAAGCTATCGGTTTATTCAAAAATGATTTATCAATCGGCAAACCGGTTAAACGGGTTGCTAAACCAGTTACTCGACTGGGCAAGAATTCAAATAGGGCATTCAAAACCAAATTTTACCTTAATTAATCCGTCAAAACTAGTTAAGGAAGCCGTGGATTTGATGCGTGGAACAATTTATTTAAAGAAAATAAATGTGATTTACCCTAAAATAGATGACAATCAAATTAATGCAGACAGACAAATGCTTTTTACGGTTATCAGAAATTTGCTGACTAATGCCCTGAAATTTACCGATCAACAAGGACAAATTGAAATAAAGACAAAGCTTGAGAATAACTTGTATTCATATAGTATTACTGACACTGGTGTAGGTATGAGCAGCGAAATTCTTTCTCAATTATTTAAATTAGCAGCACTAAATTCAACACATGGAACACAGGATGAAACCGGAACCGGTATTGGTTTAATGATTTGTAAAGGTTACATTACTGCACATCAGGGGAGAATTTGGGCTGAAAGTAAACCTGGTGAAGGATCGACCTTTTATTTTGAAATTCCGTGCTAAAACAAAATAATTGGTTTTGTCAGAGCTAAAAGAATCACTGATGAAATCAGATAAATTTGCACATTCAAAAAGGCGAGAAGCAAAAGAATTAATCGGCTGATTCGATATCCGACCAACGAAAATAATTATCAAATATTAATAAAAACAAGCTCTGAAATTTCCATATTAATCTCTATTTTAGTGTAAAAAATTATTATGTTATTCAGGTTATCATTACTGTTTGCTTTTTTGTACCTCACCCAGGGTATTAATCAGGTCAAAGCGCAGCCTTCGTTACGAAAACGTATCGAAATTTCTAATGATATTAAGCTTATACCCATTGCCGATTCGGTTTTTGTTCATGTTTCCTATGCGAGTATAAATAATTCAGGCAGATTTGCATCCAACGGGCTGATTTTTATTAAAAATGGTAAGGCATTAATGATTGATACCCCGGTAAATAATGAATTAACCGGAGGGATATATAATTACCTGCTCGATTCCATGAAGGTTAAGGTTGTTGATTTTATTCCCGGGCATTATCATGTGGATTGTATAGGAGGGTTGGCTTTTTTGACAGATCATGGTGTAAGATCAATAGCTAATAAAATGACACAGGAAAAATGCAGAGAATTTCAATTGCCTGTGCCTGATACGGCTTTTATCGATTCCATGTGTTTCAAATTTGAAGGTGAAAACGTATGTTGTTATAGCCTTGGGGCCGGACATACTGCCGACAATATTGTGGTTTATTTTCCTGATTATAAGATTTTATTTGGAGGTTGCCTGGTTAAAGCCATGGAAGTAAAAAGTATTGGTAATATTGCCGATGCCGATGTTAAGACCTGGCCTGCTACCATCAGAAAAGTAAAACAGAAATTCCCGGATGTTAAGGTGGTAGTTCCGGGTCACGGTATTCCGGGCGGTGCAGAACTACTTGACAAGACCCTTAGAATTGTTGAAACCTATAACTTAGAAAATCATTAATGACACCATATAAGATGGAAAAACAGTTAAACTCCGATATTTTCCTTTCAACATTTAATGAGCTTGAAAAACACTTTAAAACAACATTCTTTAAAGGAAACTGGAAAAGTTTTAAACAGATGTTAAAGGAAGGGAGCCGTTTTAATCCTATTATCAAAAAATTTAAGGAAGAACTGTTTGAGTTTGCCGATTTACGAAATGCAATTGTACATAACCGCAGCAATCATTACCGGGTAATTGCTGAGCCTCACGATTTTGTGGTGCAACAATTCCTTGAAATTAAGGATCAGATTATGAATCCCGAACAGTTAACCCGTTTTAATAAGAAGGTTTATACCTGCAATATTTCTGATTCTATATCAGTGCCGTTACAGCTTATTCATAACCATTCGCTTAGCCAAATCCCGGTTATAGATAATCATAAAGTAGTTGAGATACTGAATGCCAGTACCATAGCCAACTGGTTGGCAGCAAAACACAGGGCATCCACTGAAAACCAATTAGTGAGCGAGGTTTTAATGTACAAAGAATTTAAATTTAATTTTGAGTTTGTACCTATACATATGAGTGTTTACCATGCCGCTGAAATTTATCGTGAATCCTATAAAAAGAAACCTATGGGTCGCTATTATGATGCCCTTATGGTAACCGATAATGGAAAAGCGGACGAAGAATTAAAAGGAATTATTGTTTTGTCGGATATTGCCGGGTATATATAATGCTTCCTGCACCGCCGCGGAACAAAAGCCTGGTAATTTTACTCGAAAGTCACGGCGTGAGTATATTTTTGAAGTACCTGCTATTAGTATCGAAACTACGGTTATTATAGAACTCACACCGTGACTGTAAAAACTGTTGAAGCTATCGTCAAAACAAAAAACTCCCTCCTAAATAGAGGGAGCATTTGGTAATAAGGGTTATTTAGGTTAGGTATTATTCCCGTAAATCAACTTCACCATATTGACTGGTAACGTTAACGGTGGCTTTGGCATCTTCATTCCCTGAAAATCCGTTTAATTCCAAACTATGGTCATCTTTAATGCGTTGCCTGATATTTAAGTCGTTATATTTTATATCGGCGTAATCTGCTTTGGCCATAATTTGGTAATTGGCATTTTGTGCAATACCCAGATTAACTTTAGCATACCTGCTTACCACATTAATATCTTCAAAACCATCAGGGATTTTACTAATGGTAACATTACCGTAATTATTATCAATCTTGAATTTTTTTGTTAAACTTTCAACATCAATGTTCGAGTACTTGGCTGTCATTACCAGGTTCGTAATACCTTCAATCTGGTAATCGTCGTAAGCAGCTTCAGCTACAATGGATGAAAAAGTTCCTATTCTTAATTTCGAATACTGGCTTGAAATTGCCATGGCTTTGCCGCTGCCCACTTCTAATTTTGAATACTTTATAATAATCGATCCCCAGTTAAATTCATTGATGCGGGAATTTTCACAGTACCCCAGCTCAACCAAACTAAGAGGTTTTTCATTACCATCGAGCATTTTATTTACATTCAGCGATCCGTATTTAACCTTTATACTGCTTTTGCCGTGTAACTCATTTATTGTGACATTTCCGTACCGATTTTCCAGGTCGGTTTTCAGATATGCGGGCATGGTTACATTATAGTTAATTTCAAAACTGGAATTATTGACTGACCTATTATCAATATCAGTTTTAGCTAAAACGGTGTTCCCATCCTGACTGATACTCACTGAAATATGACTCATTATTTTATCGGCTTTTTCCTGTGAACGCGACTTAACAATTATTTCAGCATCAATGGTAATCTCGTTCGCATCTGTATTTTCAATCTTAATATCGCCGAATTTATTCGATATTTCAAAGGTCGTTTCCTTATTCACGCTGTATTTTTCGTGAAATTTTTTCTCAAAGTTATCCTGTGCATTGGCAACACCCGTTAACAGGGTTACTATGAGTATGGCTAATTTATAATTTAACGTTCTCATGGTTTTGTGAGTTTAGTTTTTGTACGTTTTGTAAATCATTTATTATTCTGTTTAGTATGTCCATCTTCATTTGATAATACTGCAGCATTGCCTGAATAATTCTGGGATCGTTAGGCATGGCTTTGTAGTCTTTTTGCAGTTTTTTATACATTTTGTCCATGGTGGTCATTTCATCGACTAATACTTGTTTTTGCTCAGGGGTAAATTGCCCTTCCATTTTTTCTATCTCGCCAATTCGCTGGTCAACCAATTGAATATAGTACTGTTGTGCTTCCATGAATTCAACATTACTTTGTGCAACATTATTGTTTTGTTTTAATATAAAGTGTTCAGTTACATATAGTCCCGAGAGTACCATTAGTATGGCTACAGCAGCTACTTTAAGCATGGCAGACCATATTTTATTCCGGCTGGTATTTACCTGGTTTTCCATCAGCATCTTTTTAAACTTATCAAAATGCATCTCTGATGGTTCAGCAGCGTCGAATAACTGCCGGTTATCATCGATTAGTTTTTTTAATTCATCCATATGCCGGTATTTTTAACATTTAACATTTCCTGTAATTTTTTTCGTGCTCTTGAATATCCCGTCCTAACAGCTGCGTTAGTCATACCAAGAATCTCGCTTATCTCGTCATGGTCGTAGCCTTCAATTAAATGCAGGGTAATTAATATTTTGTAATTTTCAGGCATTTGCGATATAGCTATTTTAACCTCTGCCACTTTTTGAACCTGGTCATAATATTTTTCATTATCGTCTTCATCAATTATTCTGATCCTATGTTCATCCAGAGGCTCCTGGTCAATTTTCCTTTTTTTTAAAACATCCAAAGAACGGTTTATTACGATTTTTTTCAACCAGGCACCAAAACTTACTTCTTCCTTATAAGTATGCAGGTTGCTAAAGGCCTTTAAAAATGAATCCTGCATAACATCTTCGGCTTCCAGGCTGTCATTAAGTAATCGTAAACTTGTATTAAACATGGCTTTATAATATAATTTATAAATCTCAAACTGTGCCCTGGTATTACCATCTCTGCACTGGTCAATCAGTTCCTGATGTATATTTTTATATTTATTTTCCACGTTTAATGGTTTCTGACTTAATGACGACACCTTTTTATATTTGCAACACTTTGATTTAAAAAAAAACTATTTTTTTTACCTCAACAATTTATGGAATTTAATGAATTTCTGTAAGGTGAACCGTTTTATATTTTTAATTGTTATTCAGGAACCTTATTTTTGGGCTTACACAAACCAACAATATTGAGTTTAATATTTTATTCATGAAACAATTGGTGTTAGTACGACATTCCGATACAGAATCAACTTCCTTCAGTATGCCCGATCGGGCTCGTAAATTGACTCCGAAAGGAAAAAACAAAGCCAAAATACAGGCTAGCAGATTAAAAAAGATAAATTTAATTCCCGATTTAATTATTACCAGTGATGCGATACGGGCTGAGGAAACTGCTGATATTTTTTCAAAAGCATTGTGCAGTAATTGCCCCATGCTAAAAGTTCCATTCCTATACGAGGATTTTACCACTACTGAATTTTTTACACTTATAAATGAATTGGATGATTCCTATAATACCGTATTTATTGTTGGACATAATCCTAATATTTCGTTAATGGCATCGCGACTTGATGCTGAATCAATTGTATCTTTTAATACCTGTTCAATTGGAATTTTTAATCTGGCAGATTGTTGGAGTAAAGTTGAGGTAATGAAGGGTAAAATGATAGAATATCTTGATAATTAAAATCATTTTAAGATTTTATTGCCTTAAAATTAAAATTCAACTTTCAATTATTCTAACTTTATACCTGAATTTATTTGTAAGTTAAATATGGCCTTTTTACAACGCGAAAAACCATTTAGTAAAAAATGGTTTACTTCATGGAGTTTAGTTATTCTGGGTGCTTTTATTCTTGCTGCCGGGTTTGTTTTGTTTATAAACCCTTATAATATTGTACCTGGTGGCGTTTATGGCATTAGCATCGTAGTGCACCATTTAACCAGAGGAATGTTTGACTTCATGCCTGAAGGGGTGCCAATCGGTTTATTTGGTTTAATATTGAATATTCCGTTAACCATCCTGGGTATTAGATTGCTTGGTCCAAGGTTTGGTATTAAAACCATTATTGGTTTTGTTCTTACCTCGGCTTTTATGGATTTGCTTACTTATTTTATTGGCGAAAACGATCCACTGGGGTTACAGAATGACATTTTACTTTCCTGTATTTTTGGGGGAGTGCTTATAGGTGTGGGATTAGGTCTCATTTTTAAATCGAAAGCTACTTCGGGAGGTTCTGATATTATTGCCATGATTATAGCCAAAACCACTCGTTGGCCCTTAGGACAATTGCTTATTTATGTAGATTCTACCATTGTTTTATTTGGTTTAATTGTTTTTAAAGACTGGAAAATTCCACTTTATTCGTGGCTGGTGATTTATATCACGGGTAAGGTTGTCGATATGGTTATCGAAGGTATGACCTACGAAAAAATGTTGTTGATAATTTCCTCAAAGCATGATGAAATTCGAGATGTTATTATTAACGATTTAAACCGTGGCGGTACTTTTATTATGGCAGAAGGCATGTTTAATCAGCAGCCAAAAAAATTGATTTACACCGTGGTAAACAGGCGTGAAATGTCAATGCTTGAGGATTTTATTTCAAAAATTGACCCTGAGGCTTTTTTAACGGTGGTTGATGCCAAGGAGATACTGGGTGAAGGATTCCGGTCGCTTTCCGAGAAGGTATCTTCTAAATAGGCAGTCTCTTTTTTCTATTTGTTTTCAGCCATTAATTACACGAATTTGGATGAAAGATACCTCATCTTTAGTTGTAATTATTTCTTTTCAATTAATTCAATTTGGAAAAAAGTCGGCCACCACTTACCTGTTACTATAAATCTCTTATTGTTTTTATCCCAGGCTATTCCGTTTAATACATCAACGGGAGTTTTAATAGCATCTTTGTTCAACAAACCGGTCAAATCGATACGTTTCAGAACCTTTCCGCTTTTGGCATCAAAAGCAACAATTAAATCAGTCTGGTAAACATTGGCATAAATTATACCGTCAATATATTCCAGTTCATTCAGATTTTTAATGGGACCTTTATTGTCGTATATCTGAATTTTATTTTTTTCCTGTATCATCTCTGTATCAAGGAAATAAATATTCTCGCTTCCGTCACTCATTATTAAATCGGTACCATTATTTGTCAGGCCCCAGCCTTCAGTCGGGTAATTGAATTCGTACAGCTCTTTCAGATCAGACTTTTCATAAACATAACCAATATTTGATCGCCAGGTAAGTTCGTAAACTTTGTCCTTTAAAATAGTTATACCTTCCCCGAATACATCGTCGGGCAAATTTACGCTTTGCAGTACCTCATTTTTATCAAGATTAAGTTTACTTAGCATCGATTCGCCATATTGTCCGGTACCTTCATACAAAAATCCATCACAAAATTCGAGACCTTGTGTATATGACTTTGGATTATGAGGCCAGGTTTTCTTTACTTTATAGGTGTAAATTTTTGGTACTATATCGGAAAGTAAAGTATAATCAAGTACCCGGCTGGTGCTTATGGTATCGCCCCAATAAAAGATGAGTTGTATTTTTTTTTGTCCTGGAATTTCATTTTTGGTAAGCCATGAAATATTATTAGTGGAAGTGTAAGTTCCTTCGTGTTTAAAATCAACTGATAAAAGGATTGAATCGGGCAGGGGAATTTTCCCAAAATCGACGATGAAATTAACCGGATCGTCAATAGTTGAAGTGCTTTTGGGAGAAGAATTGATTGTTATTTTTTTTTGGTTGTATCTTTCACTAAGTGTCTCTTTTTTGGATTTAACCGGTTTGTCTTGTTTATGAGTTTGCTTGGTAGTAGAATTGCAGCCCAATAAAACAGCAAAAAGTACAATAAAATATGCCTTCATTACTTGATTTTTTGAAGCTGCCAAATTACAAATTATTTAGAATTATGAACCTTTAAAAATAAATAAACCGCAAAAACACAACCAGCTGTTTGCTAATTTAAGGACATTGCGTCCATGTGTATTTGCAGTTTATTTTAAATAATCTATCAGTCAGGTCAATTTACCAACTGGTAGTAACCTTCTGATTATACATTTTATAGATACTTTTTTCGCCTGTTTTATCCGATTTATAGTGAATAGTACCTTTAATCAAAGGAGTTTTTGATGCTGAATACAATTCTTTTGACAGCGATTGTGGAATGGTGAGGTCTAAATCATGCTTACCCTCACCACTAAATGACTGATTAATATTATCAATAATTATCGGAGCTTCGTTACCGAAATTCAGAATAACTTTTTCAATAGTAAACGGGCTGGCATATTTTGAGGTCATGCTAATCAGGCATTTGGCATTGGTAATATCTGTACCGGAATCGTCACCACCGGTAATATTAATATCGTTGTTAACAAAAATGTCAATTTTATCGGCATTGATATTGAAAGAATAGGAATTTTTGGCTTTGCCGTAAGCGCTGAGAAATTCAACATTTATTGCATTATCCGGATCTTCATAACATTCATCATAGGTGTAGGTAATAATCCATTCCGGGGTTTTGCTTCGTACATCGGTAATTTTTGCACATTTTGACCATACTCTGGGTTTACGTGAGGTTGTTACCGTTTTTTCACCCACTTTTAGTACGAGCCTTATTTCGCCAAGAGTGTTGTTAACAGTTTCGATGCTAAATGATTTAAGCATTTCTTTCAATTTGGCAATACCAACATTAGCCTTGTCTTTACGTGGGTCAACGTCAATAAAACCTTCTGCAAGGGCTTCCAGTTCCTTTACAGTTTGTCCCATTTTCTCAAGGCTTTCCATGGTATCAATTTTGGATAGTATCCCTTCAAGCTGATCGGTTAGTTCCTGGTCAGCTGCTTCATATTCACGTATTAATTGTTCCAACTGAACTTGTGAGAATGGATATTTAATATGGTAATTGTATTTTATTGTTCCGGCTTCACTTATTTTTTCCCAGTAAAAAGCTTCCACTTTGGTTGATGATATTCCTTTAATAAAGGGAATATCAGCAGCCCGCGTTTTGGTTGCGGTTTTAAAGCTTTCCTCGAACTCTGAACTGTTATTTTTAGTTTTTTCGCTCCGGTACATCTCACTGGTAGTTTGGATATTTTCCGCAACCGAGCTAATTATGAGTTCTTTAACCCTGTCGAGAGCTTTTTGCTGGGCTTCTTCCATAGTTGAGCCCGAACCTGAAGCAATTATATAACCTTTTACCAATCCATTTACCCAATCGGGTTGTTTTTTCTCGCTTTTATCGAGTACTTTGGTTTTTTGGGCCTGTACCGGTAAAATTAATCCTGTAAGTCCAAGTAATAAAAGCAGGGCAATAATATTTTTTTTCATTTTGGTTATTTTTTAGTTGAATAATTATTGCATTTAAAATTTAAAGGTACCTTTTTTATGAATATCAGCAGTATCAATTAGGAGTTTTATACCATTACAAAAGAAAAAAAAATCAGCACTATTGTGCTGATTTTAATAGTGATAATAATCTCTTATTGGTCGTCCATTTTTGCCATTTCTTCGTCAAATTTTTCCTTAAATTTGGCACGGTCATACATTACCTCAAGTTTTTTATCTTTTGAGATACCTTTGTCAATACCGTTGTAAATGGCATCTTTACTAACTTCAAGGGCAACATAGGTTTCATAGCCTCCGCCATCGGCCGGATAAGTTTTTTCGCAAATGGTATTGATATCTACCAAAGTTTGGCTTACAACAGTACGAGCCATTGTTTCAAATGTTTGGCTGAATTCTTGAGCACCACCTGCATCCATGTCATTGGCATACCTTTCAGTTACAGCTTTAACTTTACTGTTGATGGCTGCACCAAGGCGCTCTCTGGCAACTTGCAAAGCTTTGTCTTTTGAGGTATTCAGATCCGGACTTTTACCTACACTGCTGGCCCTGAAAAACTCGGCATCCGATTTTCCCTGATCTGCGCAAGGTATAATTATTTCTTTTCGTTCATTGGTTGCGCTTTTTGTTCCACCACATGATGTTAATGCTACAACAGCTGCAAACGATAAAATTAATAAGGTTACTTTTTTCATAATGTTCGTTTTTATTGATTGATAAATCAGTTATAACAAATTTCAATAATAAATTTGATATTTACAAGTACTAGATGAACTTCGAAAAAAAAGGTTGCTTAAAAAAAAATTGCATAATTTGAAAAATTTATAACAAACTCTTTTGTAAAGCATTAATATATTGTTAAATTTGGCTGAATAGAAAAACCTATAAAAAAATTATCGATGAGAAATTTAAAATTGTTTAGCTTAGTCCTTGCTGTTGTTGCTTTTGGGGCATTATATGCTTGTAGCGGTGGCACAAAAAAAGAAGCAAAAGAGGTTACCGAACAACCTGTGGTAGAACCAGAAGCAGCTGCTGATAGCGTTGCAGTTACTGATAGTGTAGCCACTGTTGATTCTACTGCTGTTGAATCTGAAGCAACTGAAGCAGAGTAAAAGAACTTTAACGTATGAAAATTGGGGCAATTTTATTGCCCTTTTTTTATGCTTAAAAAACAACTATCTCCATAACTTAGAAAACGGAAATCGTTATTTAAAGCATAGTTGTAAATCGCTTTCCATTGTTCACCTAAATAAGCTGAAATCAATAATAACAGTGTACTTTTGGGTTGATGAAAATTGGTGATTATTCGGTCCACAACCTTAAATCGGTAGCCTGGGGCAATCATTATGGCTGTGGTGGCATTTAGGTGATCAATATCCTGAGACATTATTTTTTGGTGCAAATCTTCAAGAACGGCCTGTGCTGGCAGATTATCAGTCAAATTATATGGATCCCACTGATTCACATGAAGAATTAATGAGTTACTATCCTGGTTTTCGTAGTTTAGTAAACCTAACCAATAAAGACTTTCCAGTGTTCTAACCGTTGTGGTTCCTACGGCAGTTATTTCTCCAAGATGTTTTAGTAATGCTGGAATAGTTTGTTGCGTGATTACAAAATGTTCTGTATGCATTTCATGTTCACCAATACTTTTTGATTTTACCGGTTTAAAAGTTCCTGCACCAACATGTAAGGTAACTTCATGCCGGGTAATATTTTTTTTATTCAGGGTTTCAAACACCTCATTGGTAAAATGAAGACCGGCGGTTGGTGCAGCAACTGATCCTTTATGTTTTGAATAAATGGTTTGGTAGGTTACCAAATCAGATGATTCAGCATTGCGGTTTAAATAAGGGGGTATTGGTATATTTCCCGAATGTTCAATAAGTTCACTAAATGTAAATGCCGGATTATTCCAGCTGAAGTTTATAATATAGGCATCATTATAGTTTTGCTCCCTGCTAATATGTAAAGTTATTTCCTGAGTATTTATCTTTATCTTCTTCCTGAG
>JBJKSB010000057.1:0-38696 GCA_046704385.1 Bacteroidales bacterium
GTGAAAGACCAGGTATGGTAGGATTTTCATGGGGGTTTGGGTTCAGAATATCAAAACTGCACTTCAGTTATGCCAATGTTCGGTATCATATGGCGGCAGTCTCGAATCAGTTTGCTATTACAACCAATTTGAACGATTTCTTTAATTAGAATTGATTTAAATTAACCGGGATTCATTTCATTCCTGTAAAAGAATCATTTTATATAATTCTGATTTCCTGTTAGTTAATCGACTCAAAATTTCAGGTGTTTTCGTACCTTTATATAAAAAAAGTACTATTCCTTTTTTTCTTGATTCATGCACAGTAATATTTATATATTTGCAAGCTGAAAAAGAAACAGATGGACGATTCACTAAATAAACTTACAATTGCCATTGATGGGTTTTCATCGTGTGGAAAAAGCACTGTAGCTAAAAGTCTGGCTAAAATACTTGGATATACATACATCGACAGTGGAGCCATGTACCGGGCTGTTACCCTGTTTTGTATCCGTAAAAACCTGATTGAAGACAACTCGGTAAATGAATCGGGCCTGAAATCAGTAATCGATGAAATTAAAATTCATTTTACTTTCGATTATGAAAAACAACAATATTTGACCTGGTTAAACGATGAACTAGTTGAAGATGAAATAAGGGAGATTGTTGTTTCTAATGCTGTTAGTATTGTTAGTAAAATTGGTTTTGTTCGGGAAAAACTGGTACAAATGCAGCAGGAAATGGGTATAAATGGGGGAATTGTAATGGATGGCCGCGATATCGGAACTGTTGTTTTTCCCGATGCTGATGTTAAAATTTTTATGACGGCATCTCCTGAAGTAAGAGCCCAGCGTCGCTTTGATGAACTTAGCGCCAAAGGAAGTATAGTTTCCATCGAGGAAATTAAAAATAACATTGAGAAACGTGATTACCTGGATCAGAATCGCGAAATAGGGCCACTAAAACAAGCAAACGATGCTATTTTACTTGATAATAGTTTTTTAACCCGCAAAGAACAATTAAATAAAATACTGGAACTTGTTAGCGCCAAAATCTGATAACAGCCTGATAATAAAAAACAAAGATTTTACTATTGAAATAAACCATCAATCAGGGTTCTGTTTTGGGGTAGTAAATGCCATTGCCAAAGCAGAAGAAAACCTAAATTCAAACGATGGGCTGTATTGCCTGGGTTCCATTGTTCATAATGAACAGGAGGTATCACGACTTATCCAAAAAGGTCTTCAGATAATCGATCATCATCAGGTTTCAGCCCTCAAAAACAAAAAGATATTATTCCGTGCTCACGGTGAACCTCCGGTTAGCTATCAGTTAGTAAAAAAATCCGGAGGCCAATTAATTGATGCCACTTGTCCGGTAGTGCTTAAAATACAGGAACGGATCAAAAAAGCTTACCAGGCTGCTCTGGAAACAAACGGACAAATAGTCATTTACGGCAAATCCCATCACGCTGAGGTTATTGGCCTTACCGGGCAAACCAATAATACCGCCATAATAATATTGTCGTCTGAAGATTTTCATCAAATTGATTTTAATCGCCCGATTGAATTGTTTTCACAAACTACTATGTCAATAGCAACTTTTACCGAATTGGCTCAACAATTACAAAGCTTGGCAAAAGCAGGAATTAAAATTAACGACACGGTTTGCCGGCAGGTTTCAAACCGTGAACAACAAATAAAAAATTTCGCCTTACGTTTCGATATTGTCTTTTTTGTGGGTGATAATTCCAGTTCAAATTCAAAAATATTATTCGAAGCTTGCAAAGTTAGTAACATAAATTCTCATTTTATAAGTAATCCATCGGACATAAACGCCAAATTACTTTATAAAAAGTATAAAACTATCGGTATTTGTGGCGCTACCTCAACACCCCTGTGGCTAATGCAAGAAGTTGCACAATATATTAATGATTTAATCTGCTAAAAGATAGAATACCAACCAAAAAAAGGGACTCTAAATTTAGAATCCCTTTTTTATAATCCAAATTATTGTATGCCTAAATTTTAGCAGATTTTACCGTTTTGATAATACGTGCTGCTACTTTGTAAGGATCAGCGTTTGAAGCTGGACGACGATCTTCCAACCAACCTTTATATCCTTTTTCAACAGCTCCGATAGGAATACGGATTGAAGCACCACGGTCAGAAACACCATAGCTAAACTGGTCGATTCGTGCAGTCTCATGTGCACCGGTTAATCTTTGTTCGTTACCCGCTCCGTAAACTGCAATGTGCTCTGCAATTACAGGACGGAAAGCTTCACAAATTTTTTCGTATGTTTCTTTGCTTCCACAAGTTCTTAAAGTTGTATTTGAAAAGTTGGCGTGCATACCTGAACCGTTCCAGTCACCTTTAACCGGTTTAGGATCAAGGTTAATACGGATACCATATTCTTCAGCCACCCTTTCCATCATATAACGGGCCACCCATAATTGGTCACCTGCGGCTTTTGCCCCTTTGGCAAAAATCTGATATTCCCATTGTCCTTTCATTACCTCAGCATTAATACCTTCGATATTAATTCCGGCATCAATACATAAATCAAGGTGTTTTTCAGCTATCTCACGACCCACGATATACTCGCCACCAACTGAACAATAGTAAGGTCCCTGAGGTGCAGGATAATAACCCGGAGCCGGGAAACCATAAGGAGAGTGAGTATCTATATTCCAAAGCACATATTCTTGTTCATAACCAAACCAGAAATCAGAATCATCATCATCAATGGTTGCCCTGGCATTAGAAGGGTGTGGTGTACCATCAGGATTTAACACTTCTGTCATTACCAGGTAAGCATTTTTGCGATCAGGATCAGGAAAAACAGCAACAGGTTTTAATAATAAGTCAGAAGAACCACCTTCAGCCTGTTCTGTGGAACTTCCATCGAATGACCAAACCGGACAATCCTCTAATTTACCACTAAAGTCAGACACTACTTTTGTCTTACTTCTCATTGTTTGTGTTGGCTTATAACCATCAAGCCAAATGTACTCAAGTTTTGATTTCATAGCAAAGATTATTATTACGTTACATTTTTTTACTATTAATGGCTCAAATATAACTATTTATAACTTATAAAAAAATCCCAAATCACTATTTCAGAATTTTTTTTAATTATTCCAATCTACCCCCTAATTTTTAAAGGGGGTATTATTTGATATTAACCAACAATATCGAAAGGCATCCCCATAAAAGTTGCGATTACGAAAACGTTTGTCAAAAATATATTGAAAAATAGAATTTAAGATTTAATTAACAAAAAAAATCTCTCCCTGAATTGCAAATTCGGAGAGAGATTTAAATTAAAAACCAAATATCAATAATTACCTTCTATAACACGGAGTAATTTTGTTTAAATCTCCCCATGATTATCGGGCAAATAACAATTCGCGATATTTCGGAAGCGGCCAGATTTCATTATCGACAATCATTTCAAGATGATCAATATGGTACCTGATTTCTGATAAATAAGGTTTAACTTCCTCAGCATACAACCTTGCCTTTTCGAGAAGATCCGTCAGGGCATTGGCTTTTTTTCGTTCCTCAACCATGTTTTTCACCTTAATTTTTATCAAGGCAATTCGTCCTGATATTTCTTTAATAGTCTGCAACTGGATTCCGGCTATCTGATCAAAATCCTTGGGATCAAGTACCTGTTTTAATCCCTTTACATTTTCAATCAACTGATTCTGATACTTATAAACAGTAGGTATGATGTGGTTTGTAGCCAAATCGCCTAAAACACGGGCCTCAATCTGAAGTTTTTTCACATAATGTTGTACCTTAATCTCATGCCTGGCTTCCAATTCACGGGCAGTGAATATTTTATTATCAATACAAAGCTTTTTGGTATTCTCGGCAATATATGCATCTAAAGCATTAATGGTATTTTTTATGTTGGATAAACCACGCTTCTCTGCCTCATCAATCCATTCCTGACTGTATCCGTTCCCTTCAAACCTGACAGGTTTTGAGGCAATAATATAATCTTTCAGCACCTGAAATATCGCCTCGTCTTTTTTTACTCCGGCATCAATTTTTGCATCCACCTCAACCTTAAACTGCTTTAGTTGGTTAGCTACAGCCAAGGTCAGGAAAGTCATTGGTGCAGCACAGTTTGCATTTGACCCGATAGCCCTGAATTCAAACCTGTTTCCGGTAAAAGCAAATGGTGATGTACGATTACGGTCAGTATTATCCAAAAGCAATTCAGGAATGCGGCCAATATCCAGTTTGATTTCAGTCTTCTCGTCCGGAGTCATTTTTTTATCGGTTACCCTTTCTTCCAACTCATTTAAAACATTGGTAAGATAGTTTCCGATAAAAACAGAAATTATTGATGGAGGAGCCTCAGCAGCACCCAACCGATGTTCGTTTCCGGCAGATACTATACTGGCCCGTAATAAATCGGAATGGTCATACACGGCTTTAATAGTATTTACCATAAAAGTTAAAAACTGCATATTCGATTTCGGATTTTTTCCCGGACTTAACAGGTTTACGCCCGTATTAGTTGCCATCGACCAGTTGTTGTGTTTTCCTGATCCGTTAATACCCTTAAATGGTTTTTCATGAAATAATACATCAAAGTGATGACGGCGCGCTACTTTACGCATTAAATCCATTAAAAGCATATTATGGTCAACCGCCAAATTGGCCTCCTCAAATACCGGAGCACATTCAAATTGATTTGGAGCCACCTCGTTATGCCTGGTTTTAATAGGAATTCCCAAACGATATGCTTCAATTTCAAAATCACGCATAAAAGCACTTACTCTTCCGGGGATCGTACCAAAATAATGGTCTTCAAGTTGCTGATCTTTTGCCGAAGCATGACCCATAAGGGTTCTACCTGTAAGCATAAGGTCGGGGCGTGCCAGATATAGCGCAGAGTCAATCAGAAAATATTCTTGTTCCCAACCCAGGGTAGCATTAACTTTGGTTACGTTTTTATCAAAATACTGACAAACCTCAACGGCTGCATCATTTAAAAGGGCCAGCGTTTTTAACAAAGGTGTCTTATAATCGAGCGCTTCGCCTGTATATGAAACAAAAATGGTGGGAATACAAAGTGTGCGGTCAAAAATAAATGCAGGTGATGAAGGGTCCCATGCCGTATATCCCCTTGCTTCAAAAGTGTTTCGTAATCCTCCACTTGGGAAGCTTGATGCATCCGGTTCCTGTTGTACCAGCTTGGCTCCGTCAAAACTTTCAATTACTCCGTCATTACCGCTGGGCTCAAAAAAAGCATCATGTTTTTCGGCAGTTGAACCAGTTAAAGGGTGAAACCAGTGTGTATAATGGGTTACCCCCTTTGATACTGCCCAGGCTTTCATGCCTGACGATACCTGATCAGCTATCCGGCGCGGAATCCGGGAACCGTTATCAATGGCATCACGAACCGTCTCGTAAGCTTCAAGGGAAAGATAGTCCCTCATTTTTCGTTGATCAAATACATTTTCGGCAAAATATTCCGAAGTTTTTTTATTAGGTTGCTCTACAGGTTGCGCCTGTCTTGTCATTAAAGCTTCGAGAGCTTTGAAGCGTATTGTAGCCATTGGTCAATATTTTTATTTGATTTCTATTACAAATTTAATAATAAGGTAATCTACCCCAAATTTAAACAGGTCGTATTTCAAAAATTATATTTTTTAACATTTATTACCCTATAAGGGTTTAAATTCGGGTCAGAAAAAACCACCCTCTAAAAACACCATACCATTAATGTGTTTATAAAGTTTTATTTAAATACTCATCGAGTTTTAGGCACTATCGGAATGAAGAAACGAGCCTGGTTAAAAAATGGCTGCACTCCTGGGCGGGGAATATGGGAATGCAGCCGGGACTTGTTGAGGATTTCTTTTTTAGAATAATGGAATCGCTATAAGGTATTTATTTCAATTTTTCATTCTTCCAATTTCCTGATTTTAATTCAAAAGAACAGGTTAATCCAGGTACATCTAGAACCTTCCAAACTTAAATGTCATTTCAAAAACCATATTGTTCAAATCATTTTTATTTAAAATCTCAATAGTTTGTTGATTATAGGTAGTGGTTAAATTTACATCGGAAGTTAACCGGTATTTTACTCCGACAGCCAGACGGAAAAAACGGGTCAAATTAAGCTCCACTTCCACTCCGGGCTGGAAAACAAAAAACTGGTCGTAATCATAATGATAATAACTATACGGATAGTTGTAGTATTGATTATTGCTGCTCTCGAAAACAATAGCGCCGGCTCCGATCAGAATAGGAATAGCGACATGAACAGGCTGCATTCCAAATAAAACGGGTTCAATTAATAAACCGCCATAGCCTCCTGTAATAAATGAATAATCCTCATCGGGAATAATACCCGTAGATAATTCAGTAATAAATCCGCGACCTTCGAATCCCAGGCCAAAACCATGGCCTATAATCCAGGCTCCGCTTATGCCAGGTGTAAAAGCATCGTACTTCCCAATTTTTGTGTAGCCCATGCTTAATGAACCATACCCGCCATAGGATATATTGTCGCCGAACAGTGTACGGTATTTATTGGTATCAGTTTCTTTTTGGGCTTTTGTTATAAAGGGAAGGATACCTAATAACATCAGAATTGCACTTTTTCGTAAAAAATTTAAGGCAGTTTCCATCATCAGAATTTTTTAGGTTTAATTAATAACAACATGCAGACGACGCAAAAATGATTTAGGTTGCTCTTTTGTACCGATTAAAATTGTATCTGCATTTTGAGTTGTCTATCCAAAGGGATTGATGTTTAAATTTGCTATTTTCATCTTTTAAACAATTCGAACTGAAAACCTTAAAAATTATCATATTATTTCTTGTTGTAGGGTTGTCGGCAAAAAGCCAGCAATATTCAAACCTCAGGCAAAAATGGATTTTTGTTTCCGATAGTGTGGTTCTCGACACATTTAGTATTATTCCGGAGAGTGAGATAATTCGCGATTCAGAAGGAAATATTTTATCAGATTCATCCTTTCATCTTGATTATTCGCGAGGTATTCTGTATATCAATAAAATTTCTGATACTCCGAAACAGCTAAACCTAACCTATCGGGTTTTTCCACTTTACCTGTCAAAACCTTACCCGGAACATCCGCTGTCACCCAATGATTCTGACCGGTATTATAACGGTAATTTTGTAATTGAGCCAATTAAAACCAATATAGCCGACAATTCAAAAACCGGCATCCAGGTAAATGGAAATGTTACACGAGGAATTAGTGTGGGCAATAACCAAAATGCTGTATTAAATTCAAATCTGAATATGCAACTTACCGGAGAATTGGCTCCCGGTTTATTTATTGAGGCCAACTTGTCGGATAAAAATATACCGGTGCAACCCGATGGTTATTCACAACAATTACAACAATTTGATCAGGTGTATATCCGAATTTATGATTCGGTAAGGACGTTGCAAATGGGAGATGTAGATATCAGAGACAAGAACAGCTATTTTTTGCGCTTCAATAAAAGAGTACTTGGTGGTAATTACTGCCAACAGGTAATTAACATTTCACAAGACACCAAAGCATCAACCCAGGTGAGTGCTGCGGTTTCAAAAGGGAATTTCAGCCGGAATGAATTTATGGGAATTGAAGCAGTCCAGGGTCCTTACCAGCTTCACGGGACGAATAATGAAAGGTATGTAGTGGTTATAGCCGGAACTGAGAAAATATATATTGACGGCGTTTTACTCGAACGGGGCGAAAATGCCGATTATGTAATTAACTACAATACGGCGGAATTAACATTTACCCCAAAACACTATATTTCGCGGAACAGCCGTATTATTGCTGAGTTTGAATATTCTGATAAAAACTACAACCGCTTTTTATTTTATACCAAAAACCAGGTAAAACATAAAAATCAAACTTATTCAATACAATATTTTACTGAAGGGGATGCAAAAAATCAACCGGTTAACCAGGTGCTTACTGATGAGCAGAAACAAGTTCTGGCCACTGCCGGCGATGACCCGATAAAGGCTGTGGTTCCCAATATCGACAGTGTGGCTTTCGATAAAAACAGGGTCCGGTATAAATTGACTGATACCCTGGTGGCTGGAGTTTGGTACGATAGTGTGCTGGTTTATTCCACAAATTCCGACAGTGCATTTTATCAGGCTGGATTTGCGCTGGTAGGTGAAAATTCCGGAAATTACCAGGAGATAATCAGTGCTGTAAACGGTAAAGTTTACCAATGGATTGCACCGGTTAATGGGGTTCGGCAGGGAAATTATGAACCCGTACAATTGCTAATTGCTCCGCAAAAAAAGCAGATGCTGGTAGCCAGTACAAAAATTGGTTTGGGCAAAAATACCAACACTACGCTGGAATTGGCTTATTCTGAAAAAAACGACAACACTTTTTCTGAAAAGCAAGATGTGCTGCGCAAAGGTTGGGCGATGAAAAATGCAATTGAAAATACAAAATCCATTAATGCAGGAAAGCTTTCGTTGGGATTAACATATGAAATTACCAGTAAAAATTTTAATCCGGTTGAGCGATATAAAAATGCTGAATTTAACCGCGACTGGAACCTCGTTCGCCCTGTTTTGCGTGATGAATATTATATACAGGGAAATGCAGGAATTTCAAATAAAACAAGTTTATCGGCAAATTTGCAAACGGAATACCTGGGTTATGGAAGCGATTACCATGGATTTAGAAATTCATTGAACTCGCATGCAGAATTTCTAAAATTTAATTTTGATGGCAAAGCCAGTTTTTTAAGTACACAGGCTGCGGGGTACGACACAAAATTTTATCGTCACAATATTAGTTTATCGCGTCCGGTGTGGAAATTGAAGCTGGGAGCAAAACATGATTTTGAAAATAACCTGATGAAATTGCAGGCCAATGATTCGTTAGGGACTCTAAGCCGGAAATACAGCCAGGCTGATGCCTATATCAGTAACCGCGACAGTTCTGAAAATACTTTTTACCTGGGATACCGGAACAGGATTGATTATTTGCCTTTTAACAACGCCATAACTCCGTCGACTGAAACTAACGATATAATTGTAAATACGGCATGGAACACCAATAAAAAGAACAGACTGAAAACGAACCTTACGTGGCGCGATCTGAATATCTTAACTGAAGGAATAGAGACTGACCAAAAGAATGAACAAAACCTGCTGGGCCAAATTGATCATCAGTTTAAAAGCGATAAAAACCTGCTGAATATTTTCACCTTTTACGAGCTGGGGACAGGACTTGAAAACCGGAAAGAATTTTCGTATCTTGAAGTTGAACCGGGCCAGGGAATCTACCAGTGGATTGATTACAACCAAAATAGTATACCTGAACTCAATGAATTTGAACTATCACCTTTCCCTGAAGAGGCAAACTATATCAGAATTTTTACGCCAACCAGCGATTATATAAAAGTATACTCGCTCCGATTTAACGAAACGCTGAAAATTGATCCATCCAGAGCCTGGCGTGATGCCACTGGGATTAAAAAATTAATGTCGCATTTCAGTAATACATTTACATACAGGGTGTCGCACAAGCATTCACAAAACGATATTCTTTCGCGTCTGATGCCTTTTCCAGGATACATTATCGATACTGCTCAAATAAACAGGAATAACAGCATCCGCAATGTATTGTCGTTTAATCGTTCACATCCAAAATTCGGAGGTGATTATACGTATTATCAGCAAAATCAAAAAACGCTTATTACCAATGGTTTTGATGCAAGCGATTTTAAAAGTCACGAAATAAATCTGCGCTGGAATATTACTTCGGAAATTATGCTTCTGAATGTTGGCGAATGGGAGCGCAAAACATTTAGCTCGGAATTTTTTAGCAACAAAAATTATGATATTGAATCAACAGGAGACGAATTTACTTTTCAATGGCAGCCAACCGGCAAATTCCGGACTACCCTTATTTATAAAGTAAAAAACCGGCAAAACCTGTCGGGTGTCGAAACGGCCTTATTACAGGAAGTGGGTCCCGAAGTAAAAATAAATGCGCCAAAGCAGGGAATTATTTCGTTTAAAGTTTCATTGATAATGAACAAATACAACGGCACTTTAGACAACTCTGTAAGTTATGCTATGCTTGAAGGATATCAGCCGGGAGAGAATTATCACTGGGCTGTTAATATTTCGCGAAACCTGAATAATTTTTTAAGACTCACTTTAAATTATACCGGACGAAAACCGGCTGACAGGGCTGTAATTCATACCGGTCAATTCAGTTTGAGCGCTTATTTTTGATTAGTTGGAAAAATAGGACCGCCGTCAGGCGGTAAAATATCAAGAGTTAACATTTATTCGGGCTTTTTACCGGCAAGATATCGGTGGTACATTTGTAGTTTAAACTTTTATAAAGATTAAGTGTATTTTTAGAAATGATTTTTAAAGACCCGCTTTTATGTTAACAATACTTTCACCAGCAAAAACACTCGATTTTGAAAATGCTCGAATTGTAGAACAGGAAAGTTTTCCGGAATTTTCCAATAAAGCCGATGAACTGGTAAAAATTCTTAAAAAATATACAGTTCCCGAATTAATGGATTTAATGAGTATCAGTGTTAAGCTGGCACTACAAACCGAAAAAAGGTTTAAAATTTGGCAAAATAATCCTCCGGAAGAATTTGCCCGACAAGCCATTTGTGCTTTTAGTGGTGAAGTTTATACATGCTTAAATGTGAGTGACTGGGATAATTCCGATTTTTCATTTGCGCAGAAGCATATCAGGATTTTATCGGGACTGTATGGTGTGTTGCGACCGCTTGATTATATCAGACCGTACCGTCTGGAGATGGGTAGTAAACTACAAACTCATGAAAGTGATAATTTATACAAGTATTGGGGCAACTTAATTACCGACAGTTTACTACGACAGCTAAAAGATCAGGACGGCAATGTGTTAATTAACCTTGCTTCAAATGAATATTTTAAATCGATTAATCAGAAAAAAATTAAAGCTGAAATTATAACACCGGTGTTTAAGGATTTCAAAGATGGAAAATACCGAATCATAGTTTTCTACACCAAGCAGGCCCGTGGTTTAATGAGTCGGTTTGTTGTTAAAAACCAACTAAATGAACCTGAACAACTGAAAGAATTCACAGATGGAGGATATTATTATAACGACCGATTATCAAAGGGAAACGAATGGGTGTTTACCCGTGATTAGTGTCAAATAAAGTTTTGGTTGAATGTTGTTTTTAAATCTCCCACTTAAAATCGAATTCCAGTTGAATTACCTCTTGTTCCTCATTCAAAAAGTTTGAAACAGTAACCCCCAATAATCTTATTTTTTGTCCGGGTACAAATGCCTCGGTAATTAAATCAATCGTAGGAAGCCAAAGGTCGTTGTATTGCATAACCGGTGTAATCAGGGTTTTGCTGCGGGTAATCTGGGTAAAGTCGTCGTATTTAACTTTGAGCGTGATAGTACGTCCGAATTTTCCCGTACGTTTTACCCGTTCAAAAACTTTACGGGCAATGGGCTCCATGGCTTCTATTTGTTCGTCGAGAGTAACCAGGTCGGTTAAAAAAGTGTTTTCGCCGCCAACCGATTTGCGTTCGCGATTCGGATTTACTGAACGTTCATCAATTCCGCGCGCAATCAGGTAATAATATGCCCCGGCTTTCCCAAAACTTTGCGTCAATCTGTGCTCTGACATTTTTTTTAGATCGGAACCGAAAAATATACCCATTTTATGCATCTTTTCGGCGGTTACCTTACCGATGCCGAAGAATTTTTCAATTTTCAGTTTATCGATAAATGCTTCAGCTTCCTCAGGTTTTATTACAAACAAACCATCGGGTTTTTTGTAGTCGGAAGCTATTTTAGCTAAAAACTTATTGTACGACACACCTGCTGATGCGGTGAGATGGGTTTCCTTAAAAATTCTTTTTTTAATTTCTTTGGCTAATAAGGTGGCCGAGGGATTATTCAAATTGTTTTCAGTAACATCCAAATAGGCTTCGTCCAGCGAAAGCGGCTCAACCAAATCCGTTATTTCGTCAAAAATGCTCCTGATTTGCATTGAAACTGATTTATATTTTTCCATATTTCCGGGTACGAAAATCAGATTGGGACATCTTCGCTGTGCCGTAATTGAGGGCATTGCCGAGTGAACGCCGAAAACTCTGGCTTCGTAGCTGGCAGTGGCAACCACACCTCGCTTCCCGGCACTGCCGATAGCAATCGGTTTGCCGCGCAATTCAGGATTATCGCGCTGTTCAACTGCCGCATAAAAGGCATCCATGTCAATATGAATAATTTTCCGAAGCATCATTTGTTGCAACAAACTTAATTAAAAAGGCTTAACCTTATATTTTAAAAATATTTTATAATACATAGTCTGTATAGTTAAACAATATGAAAAGTTGTTCGTATAATTAGCAGTTTTACAGGTTTAAACTCTGACTTATGGATAAAACTGATGTGCTTCAATTTATTCTGCGATCAAAACAACTTAAGGTAACTGAATTAGATTTGTCGAACAAAAGTATTGATGAATTACCTGATGAAATTGGTGATATAACGGGATTAAAATCTTTAAATTTATCGTACAACAACCTAACCAGCCTGCCTTCAACAGTTTGTAACCTGGTAAATCTTGAAAAACTTCTCTTGACCCGAAATAATATTGGAAAATTGCCGATTGGTATCAGCAATCTTCAAAATCTTAAGATTCTGGATATAGGCTACAATCCTATTGTTAAAATTCCACGCGAAATAGGACAATTTTCGCACCTTGAGTCTTTTGATGCCGGATTTTGTGAATTACAGTCGTTACCGTTAGAGCTTACGAATTTGTATGGCCTTAAAAATTTGAATCTTGAAGAAAATCCCCTGGTTTTTCCACCGCATAAAGTCGTTAAAAGAGGATTGTATGCAGTAATGCATTTTTTAACCATCGAAAAACGGAAACAGGAAGCTTCGAGGGTGATGCTTCAGATATTTAATATGCCTGAAAAAATCCAGGCCCCATTCAGGCAGTATATCCGTTATTTTAACCAGATGGTATCGGAGGCAAACAATAAAGATGTGGTTTTTGATATGAATTTTATAAACCAGGATTTTTACCAGGATATGGATCTTGATGCGGGGGTTGAAGGATATTTGTATGATATAATGCGATATATTCAGGAAAAAGTTGAAACCCTGAAAATAAAGGGTGAACTTGACAAAGAAGTAACCAAAATATACATTGAAAGCCGGATGAATGAACTTAAAGCCCGGTTAAATAAATTCAATGAATCGCTCGACGATAAAATTGACGAGATCAGAAAAATGAAAAGAGAAATTAAAGGTCTGTCGGATTCGTTAAGCGACTAATCGAATTTTAAAGTGTCGCCATCCTGAACAATAATAATTCTGGTATCCATAAGTTTTTCGAAAAAATCCTTAAAATCCTTTTTTATATCCTGAACATCAGGGTCATTCTGAAAATCGGCATCTTTAAAATCTTCCCACATATGCTGAAAAGAATTTCCTAATGAATCAACTACTTCATCCATGTGATGCTTGTCCCATTGGGTGTCAATTTCCTTTGAAAATTCATTAAACAAGCTATCAAGATCAAGATTTGTAAAACCATCGTCATCATCATTTTTATCAGCATTTTCCCTGTTTTTTTCAGGAGGGGCTACTTTTCTTTCAGGTTCTTTTCTGGGTTCATAGGTAAGTTTTGGCTGAGCTGAATGTTTTGGCTGGTTTTTCACTTCCGGCTCTTTCCAGCTATCATCAGGAATATTAAATACATAAAGTCCATGGGTGAGCTTTGAATCAATAATTACCTTTTCAGTGGTATAATTCTGTACCAGGTTTTCTATGATAACTCTTGCTTCATCAACAGGTTTTATAATGGTGGTATCAAGCATAATCTTTCCATCATGCATTATCTGAACATCAATTTCACGGGTTTGCGAAAATCCGTTAAACGTTGATAATATCAAAACAAATAAAAGGTAATAAAGCCGTTTCATGATATGTAAATTTTAAGAAAAGTAAATTTATGGAACCTTGATTAAAACAGCAATTATAGTTCGGCAAAAATGGTAAATAAATCGGTAGAAACTAAAATGATGTGATTTACCGTCTGCTTTAGCTGACGGATCTGGGTTTATTCTTGTCTTATCCAAGGCTTTAGCCCATTTCAAATGAAAAAGAGTTTTATAATGAAAATCTGGATTCATTGAGCAGGGACTACTAAAAATCGGGAGTTAAGCTTAAAAAATCACAGGTTGAATGTTGGGCTAAAGCCCTAAAAACTGAAGTTGTGAAATTGACCTTTGGCTCAAGCCAACGGTAAACAAAAGCTAAATTGTCGTATTGATTTTCGAATTAATCGTTCTATTTAAAATTGCCCTAATCAATTTAGTTTAATCCAGCTTAAGCACAGCCAAAAAGGCCTTTTGTGGAACCTCAACATTACCAACCTGGCGCATACGTTTTTTACCTTGTTTCTGTTTTTCAAGAAGTTTACGTTTCCGGGTAATATCACCGCCATAACATTTTGCGGTAACGTCTTTTCGGACAGCTTTTATCGTTTCGCGGGCAATTATTTTTGCACCTATGGCAGCCTGGATGGCGATGTCAAATTGTTGACGGGGAATAAGTTCTTTAAGTTTTACACACATTCTTCGACCCAGGTCATAGGCGTTATCCACGTGTATTAAAGACGAGAGGGCATCAACACTTTCACCGTTAAGCAAAATGTCAAGTTTAACCAACTTAGCCCGTTTAAAGCCTGTTTGGTGATAATCGAACGAGGCATAACCTTTCGAAATACTTTTTAACTTATCGTAAAAATCGAACACAATTTCCGACAAAGGCATTTCAAAGGTAACCTCAACGCGGTTTCCGGTAAGGTAAACCTGGCTTTTTAATTCGCCGCGTTTATCAATGCACAGCTTCATTATGTAGCCAATGTAGTCGGCTTTGGTAATAATCTGGGCATTTATGTAAGGTTCTTCAATATAATCGATGTAAGTTTCTTTGGGTAATCCTGAAGGATTATGCACCTCAATTTTCTCCCCTTTTTTGGTGAAACAGTTGAATGAAACGTTGGGTACTGTGGTAATAACATCCATAAGAAATTCTCTGTCGAGGCGTTCCTGGACAATCTCCATATGCAACAGCCCTAAAAATCCACATCTAAAACCAAAACCCAATGCCATTGATGATTCTGGTTCAAAGGTAAGCGAAGCATCATTTAGCTGGAGTTTTTCGAGCGAGGCCCGCAAATCTTCATAATCATCGGCATCTACCGGATATACTCCGGCAAAAACCATTGGTTTTACATCTTCGAATCCTGAAATACCTTTGACACAAGGGTTTTTAACATGAGTAATAGTATCGCCAACCTTTACTTCTTTTGAGGTTTTGATTCCGGAAATAATATAACCCACATCGCCTGTTCTTAATATTTCACGAGGTTCGGGTTTTAAACGCAGCACCCCAACTTCGTCGGCAACATATTCTTTTTTGGTGTTAACGAATTTTACCAGGTCGCCTTTCCTGATTTCGCCCGATACTATTTTAAAGTAGGCAATTATTCCGCGGAATGAGTTAAAAACCGAATCAAAAATCAAAGCCTGCAGGGGAGCTTTCGGATCACCATTTGGTGAAGGGATTTTAGAAATTATAGCTTCAAGAATTTCATCAACACCCATGCCGGTTTTTCCACTGGCTTCAATAATATCATCGCGATCGCAACCAATTAAATCGACAATCTGATCTTTAACTTCATCGGGCATTGCGGCAGCCAAATCCATTTTATTCAACACCGGAATTATCTCCAAATCGTGTTCAATGGCCATGTAAAGGTTCGATATGGTTTGTGCCTGAATACCCTGGGTGGCATCAATAATAAGTAACGCACCCTCGCAAGCAGCGATTGATCGTGAAACTTCGTAGCTAAAATCAACGTGTCCCGGAGTGTCAATAAGGTTTAATTTGTATTTTTCTCCGTCTTTTTCATAATCCATCTGTATAGCATGGCTTTTAATAGTGATACCCCGCTCACGTTCCAGTTCCATATCATCAAGTACCTGTTCCTGAAGGTCGCGTTCCGAAACAGTGTGGGTTACCTGAAGTAACCTGTCGGCCAGGGTACTTTTACCATGATCGATATGAGCTATGATGCAAAAATTACGAATATTCTCCATTCAAACCGAAATAAATTAAACAGTTACATTTTAACCGGCGCAAAGATATTAAAAGAATTTTTTATTGCGAATACCCTTGTGACGATTCTGTTTAATTTTGATTTAAACGCACAAAAAAACCGCAACTGACAATTAAACAGTCAATTGCGGTTTGTATTTATTGTTTTAATTTTTAGCCGATGTTTTCTTTATAATCGTCTGCTGAAAGTAAAGTATCAAGTTCTGAAGTGTCAGAAATTTTAATTTTGATCATCCAGCCTTCTTCGTAAGGATCACTGTTTACTGTTTCAGGAGCTTCTTCCAATTTAGGATTAATTTCGAGCACCTCGCCACCAACAGGCATAAACAAGTCCGATACCGTTTTAACAGCTTCAATGGTTCCAAAAGTGTCACCTTTTCCAAGAGTTTCGCCCAGGGTTTCAATTTCAACAAAAACAACATCACCCAATTGCTCCTGTGCAAATTCGGTAATACCAATTATGGCTGTATCGCCGGTTACTTTGATCCACTCGTGATCTTCAGTATAATTAAGATTTGAAGGAATATTCATACTATTTTATGTTTAATATCTTTGATTTAACTTAAAGTCACAAAATTAACCTTTTTTTGAGAATTAAGCGGATTCGTATTTAATTTAAAAACCCAGTTGATATTGTTTTACAACACCGCTACTGTGATAGCGAGAACCTGACCATAAAACCAAATTCAGTATTGGCCGTTTTAAAGGTTGTTCCTGTGTGCGGATTATTCCTGTCCTGATCAAAATAGGCCTGCAAGGTCAATTTTTCGGAGAGTTGGTAATCGGCTGTAAATTTAAAGGCAAATACTTTTTGACCTTGTGTTACCTGGCTGTGATTCTGTGCCAAATCATGATTAATACTCAGGTTATCGCGAACGGAAAAATCAGCCCGTAAATTTAAATCACTAACAATGGGTTTGCCGTTAACCACAATCTTTAATTTATCGAAGCGGTATCCTGACCCAACTGTATATTCCCAGGTATAAACCTCGGTCATTTGATTGTTTGCCAGGCTCATTGTCAGGTTCCTGGTTTTTTTGTATTCAAACTTAGTTAGGATATTATTTTTCCAGGTAAGATCAATACCAATAAGAGGCACAAATTGTTCGGTAGCAGCAAAACCTGATATATCATATTCCGGTATAAACAATGAGGAATCAACTTTTCCTACTGCCCAGGAATAACCATCCCGGGCGGCCTCGTAATCGTAATTCACATCGGAACTATACCCGCCTACAGTAAATGTTGCCATATAACCGTGGGATATGGATATATTACGGAATTTCTGTGCCAGAAAATCAATGTTTTTTAAGCCATCGAACTTAACCCTCCAGCTGGGCCGGAAATTTCTCCAGCTTTTAAAGTTTTTATCAATAAGTTTTACATCTGTTCCGGTATATGCAGCTAAAAATGCCGGAATGGCAACATCAGGAGATGTGCTGTTAAATCCTGCCGGGAAGGTGGTGTCGTTATATGCAGGTTCATAAATTTTTCCGTTATAGTAACCTTTCCCTCTTCGGTCTTCTGCAAGGCTTGCGGCCACCTGGTATAAATTCTTTTTATAATTTTCAAAAGTTTTAAATGAAGGATTGTCCTGCTTTAATATTTCATCTGTTATTTTGTCTTTAAATGCAGTGCGGAACATCCATACATTTACGTTATAAGAACCTTTTACAATTTTGTCCTTAATGTCGAAGGGCTCGGGGTAAACATACTCGGTCATCGATTGGGTTTCGGAGCGCACACCGGTAAAATCAATGCGGATATCACGAATAGGTTGATACTGGGCTTTAAAATTGTAACTGAGGTTGTTGGTGGTGGTGAAAGGTTGTATAAATGCCGCACTATCGATCAGCAATTGGTTTGTGGCCATTTGCTTTGCAAAGTCATCATCTTTATATTGCCAGCCAAATATAAAAGGTAATCCCGGATATTCAGGCAATTTGGCAAAATCGTGGTCTTTTTGGAACCCACTCACCATGGTTCCCCGGTTCTGGGTAATCGATCCTGAAATCTGTTTCATTCCGGTTAAAGCCAAACCGGTATATTCCAGCCCAATCATAAAAGGATTGGGTTTAATTTCTTTCTTACCTTTCACTTCAATTACCACATTCTCTGCATCACGGGGCAAGGTTACCTCCACATGGTTTTCATCAATAACGGTAAAGCTGGAGGGAACTTCCTTGCCGCTTACCATCTTAACTACTACTGATATATTCTTGTCAGTACCTAACTTGTGATTAATTCTTCTGGCAGTTCCTCCGATAAATCTAAGTTTGTCCTTGGTGTAAGTAACATCTTCAAGCTTAGGTTGTTGGCGCTGTTTTTTACTTTGCTTGTATTTTTTATCCAGGTTGTCCAAAAAGCCAACTTTCCCATACAAATTATCCATATTAAATTGGCTGTTGAATGAAATTTGCTGGGCATTTTTAATGGTGTTTTTTGGGTCTATGGTTCCCGGTTTTACCAGTGGGCCCCGATTCCAATCATAGGTGCCGCTATATCGGGCATTTGCTGAAATCCAATTAAACAGAGGTATTTTATTAATCGGAATGGTATATGAAGCGTCAAATTTCTGATTATAGGTATCGGGTAAACCAAAACTTTTGATGGAGTTCCACACAGAATCTTTAAAAGCCTGATATTGTTCCTCGTCATTCCGGTTAATCTGACCATAAGGCTCTTTAATCAACGCATTGGTATTAGTTGAAAAATCAAACTTCAATCCTCTCGAAAAGTTATATTTTAAATCAAATTGTCGGCTCCAGGTGAAATTTTTGTCGAAGGTGGGCGTAAAAACCTGGTCAGGATTATTCAGGTTTCTCAATAACCGTTCGTTATATTTTCGGTTCATTGTGGTTCGGAATGAAATCTGTTGGGGCGCGTAATAAAAATTGAAATCACCAATTAACTTAACCATTGGCTTATTTAAGAATTTTACTTTTCTGAAAGGCACCACATTTTTAGGCTGATTATTATAAACATAATTCAATGAGCCCATATAATTTCTTGTGGCATCGTGGTCGATGCCCACATCATGGTGCATTAATTCACTGTAGGAATAGGATGCACTGAGGTTTGAAGGGCTGTAAAAATGTGCTTTGCCTTTACCGCTTCTTCCAACACCAACATTCGTAAAATTTATACTCTTTCGTTCGGTTAAATCCTGAACCTTGCTTACAAGGTCTTTTTTTTCCTCCTCACTAATATTAGGATTGTTTAAGGTGGTAGCAAGTTTCACATCCTGATCGAGTGGATTATATTCGGGATTTATAGCGGTTCGTGAATAACCAATGAACATGGGAACTCTAATGTTGGCTTCTTTAGGGAAGAATTTACCCAGTTCAAGGTTCGTGGAAACATCTACCTGGTTGGTAGCTTCTTTAGCACGTTGATCCCCTTTTTGTTCAATACTTCCAAAACCTGGTTGAGTGGTACTTCCGGCCACCGAGACGGTTCCAAAATCAGCCAGGCGGGCAGTCATTCTACCTGTAGCTGCCCAACCGCCTTTTTCATTAAAATCGGTCAAACGCAATTCATTTACCCAAACTTCCACTGACTTGGGTTTTCCATCGTCGCCTTTATTATATTTGGCTTTTGGATTTCGCACCCCGATCATAATAGTGTTCACATTGGCAATATTCGGGTTCCCTTTTACGATGATCCTGCGATCGCCATCAGAAACTATATACTGATCGGTATAACTGATATCAGAATTAGCTTTACGCATAGCATCATCACGGGTCAGCTTTGCATTTATTAAAGTGTTAAAATCAATAACCATATTGTTTGCTTCAGGCCAAACTTCCAACCTGCCAGATAAATCATCCTTGTAAACACCGGGTTGTGTAATTTTTAAAGGCACCTCATATTCATAATAATTATCGGTAAAATCCGATCCTATCCTTATAAAACAGGTGACATCATTATCTTTTACTTCATTTTGAATACCTTCGTAAAGCGATTCGGCGTGGATATACATTTGCATTTTGCCGTAGTCGCGCATATCCATATTAATGGTTTTAAATACGGCTTTAGCGTATCCGTCTTGTAGATTCCCCACCAGCAGGGACATAGCCTGCTCGTTTAACTGGGTAAGTTGAGGGTTACTGGGGTCTTGTTGCCGGTTTACCCCGGGAGGTAAAAGGTAATTAACCGGTGTTTTTTTACCACTTTCCTCAATGTTTACCGTTGCAATGGTAAAAGGTGTTACGCTTGGATCGTTCGGATCGTAAGTTTCATCTCTGTTTCCAACAGTTTCAGTCCCATCTTTAATTTCAAAATCGTATTTTCGCCATTCGCTGCGTACCAGTTCCAGTTTGGCAAAACGCAAAACGACAGGTCTACTCCAGCCTTTAAGGTACATACGCATAAAACGTATCGATTTAAAATCCTGAATGCCGCCATAGGCTTTTCCTGCATTAATTGGAATTTTAAACTGGTACCAGGTAACCTGTCGCTGGGTTTTATCTTCAAGCTTAACATTGGTAGTTATTGAGTTGGTTATATACTGCGACCCTACTTGCATATCACCAGAATCGAGTTGTACCTTATATTCAAAAAATGCCTCGTTTTCATTCAGGGTAAAGTCTCCGTTTATATCTTCAACATCAGGATACTGCTGACCTACAGTGTTCATGCTTTGGTTTGAATTATCGGAAACCGGGGTATTTCCTTCCATGTTATTATAATTCTTGTAGCGGTCAAGTATTCCAAGGTTTTCTGAATCATAATCTCCTCCCCTGAAATAATGATAGTCATCGTTGGAAGGGTCATTTTCTATTTTTGCCAAAGCGTTAGGATCGGTAACTTTATTTTCAACAGCTTTCAGATAAGTATCCTTAAAATAATCGTATTCGTCGGAAGTACCGTTACCATTTTTAATGGTACTTACCAAACCATCCAAACCAACATCCTGCCGTACCCTAAGTGCAGGATCGTTAACAAAGGCATTGGTTACCGGTTGTAATGCAGGTACCCGGCCCCATTGGGTTTTATAATAGGTGTCAGACTTAGGAGGAACATCGGTGGGCAGGCCATTTTCGTAACTTTTCCGGCCATCTTTCAAAATATCTTCGGAAACATTACCCAGGTCGAAATAAAGCAGTCCACCCGGATTGTTTTTGGCCGAATCAACAAATGGATCCATCACCCAGAATTGGATATATTCAACATTTTGTGCTTCAAAATCGTTGGTAGAAAGTTCGCGCATAATTCCACCCCAGCGTTTTTCCGGTTCTGTTAAATCCCCGTGGTTATCAATATTAAGGGTGTCATAATTATACGGACCCCTTTCAGTTGGGTAGAACGCCAGGTCAAGTGTCGATATTTCTGTAGGTAGCCCGTTCTGCGTTTCCTTGTTAGGGAAAATATCCTGCTCCTGAACCTGATATACTTGTAGGGTTGAAAGTTTGGATTTATCCCTTATCGGTGAACCGGAACGGTAAAATAACGGATCAATCTGGTACCAGGCCAGCTTTGCCCGGTTGAATCCTGACGATAAACCTGTATAATCTTTGGATTCCGGAAAATCTGGTGTATTTGGGATACTCGACAACACCCAACCGGTTTTATTACGCAAATCAATACTTGATTCACTCCCTTCAAAATCATCAATAAATGCGTTACCGTTTTTTCCAATTGCTGAATTATGTCCCGGAATTAACTGGGCAAATTCACCCTCCATGGTAATACTCGACTTTTCTTTGGTTTCAATAAAAGGAATAAAATCGACCATTTTGGTCAAAAAAGGAACATCGGTACGGTATGATCCGTTCAAACCCCAAATAGTATTGCTGATAGGTTCTTCACCCATATTTACCTTTTGGGTTAATGGCCTTTCCGTTAAGTTCATTACCGTGGCACCCAGATTAAAATCGCTGTTAAATCGATAATCGAGGTGTGTCCCCATCAGGGTTTTGCTCTGGATACTGAACATGGAATTACTTTCAAGCGAAATTTTTAAAGGTGTTCCTGATGCCAGGTAACTTTCATTAAGAATTTTCACCCGGCCCATATTATAATCTACGGTGTAATCCACATTTTCCTGTAAAACAATACCACCTGCAGTTACTTTTACCGAACCTTCGGGAATATTAAATGAATTCAGGAAAATATCCGATCCGCCGGCTGATTTATAGGTACCCGAGAGGTAATATTTATTTTTTGAAGTTACCTGTTCGGCCTTATACTGGGTAGAATCGTATAGTGCCTGAAAGGTCATTTTTTCAGCTAAACTTCTTGTTTCATCCGGGCTGCTGTTTCCGTCCTTTCCAATATCCGAAAGGATTTTTTGTTTCATATATCCTCCAAAAGGTTCAACCATCGGAAAAATAACCCGTCCATTACTCGATCGGATGGTTACCCCTTCAATAAAGTCAAAAACGCCGTCGCCTTCAGGTACATAATCGAGCTGGCTGTTCAGATTGTCAAGATTTAAAGCGCGCAGAAATTTTTCTTTTCGAAGAGAATCAGTCAAAATCTTCTGTTTATCCGGAATATTATATAATCTTGTGCCGGTGGCATCATCATAGTATTCAACGTCGCACACAAAATTATCGCGATTTACCTGGTAAGCTCCAATGGCATAAATATTTTTCATCATCAGCTTCCAGTTTGGATAGAGCGGATTAAAATTGGTACCTTTTAACAATTTTAACATTAAAACTTTTGGGTGTTCAACCCCTTCGTTCGAAAATTCACCTACCTGGTAAGTTTGTCCATTGTACGTATATTTAAAGGCAACGGCCAAAACTTCATCGCCATTCAAAGCCGTGTTTAAGGAGATGTAACCCAGTTTTGAATCATAGGTATAATCGTTAGGATCCAGTTTACGGGCATATTCAACCTTTTCATAATCTTTTCCACCCACAAAACCAGCATCTGCCATTAACCGTGATACATCATTCACATTTCTGTATGAGGAGTCTCTGGTTAAAGATTTATATAAAGAGTTGGCATTATTGTCAGGCATATCCATTAAGCCATATTTAATCAGGTCGTGATTATAAACAGCATTTTCAACGCGGCCATACATGTGAACCGTATCTTTGTTTTCGCCTAAATCAATAAGGGCCAGAATGTTCCGGGCATTATCTGTTTTGCGTGTTGTGTTGGTTACCCAAACTTCAATTTGAGTAATATTAATAGCTGAATTTATAAGGGGCAGGTTTTTCATGGCTGCATCAAACTGTGTGCGGAAAAACTGGGACAGGAAAAAGTTCCTGTTTTTATCATAGTCTACAGCTGGCAAACTATAATCACTCTTTTGTGCTCCCCCTTCAACTGTAATGGTTTTGGTTTCACCTTCCTGCTGCGAAAAAACACTGGTAACATAAAGGTTCCCGAATTTTAATTCAGTTAAAAGACCAAAAAGGCTTTGACTTCCGGAGATAAGTGAAGTGGTAAGAGGTAAGGACACATTACCGGCCTCAATCTTCTGGATAATATCATCCTCCTTGCCCTGGTACCTTAGGTTCATGGTGTTGTCAAAATCGAATTGCGATTCGGTATTGTAATTAACCTTCATTTCGAGGTTATCGCCAATTTTACCTACTACGCTCATTTGGATTTCTTCCTTAAAATCGAAAGTGGTATTGCGTTGCAATTGAATGGGTTGTGTAGGGTTTTCATTTTTTGCAATCTTAATGCCAAATTTCAGTGAAGCCGAACCTGAAGGTTTAATATCGATAGTATTACTTCCAAAAATTGTTTCAAAAGCCTCGCTTCCAACATTAATTTTCGGGATTAATGAATTCTGGTGTTCAAAAGTCTCGCTTTGGTATTTATCGCGCCAGGCTTTTTGTAATTTCTTCTGAATATCGTAGTTTTTATACTCATCGAAGCTCATGGTATATGGGGGGGTGTAATCCACCGATCCCACTTTATGGTGTATGATGTACTGGTTGTGTTCAGCATCATATTCCACCGTATCTTTAATATTTGCGGGCGTTTTAAAATTAATATTTGATGAAGGAAGCTTTTTATCATACGGACGGGTAGGTGCGGGATTCACCTGATAGGGCAAATATAAAGTGCTATCAGGTGCGTCCTGGGCAAGAACCTCAGAACCTTTGATAAGCAGAATAATAAATATAACTAATAAAAAACAACTATGTCTTAAATACACAACCCGTAATTTACTTTACAATGATTTTAATGCTCGTTTCACCAACTCTTCCACACCCATTTTCGGGTCTTCTTTTAACAGTTTATCCAGAGCTTTGTCTACAGAATTTTTGGTAAAACCTAACATTACTAATGCAGATAACGCTTCTTCGCGATTTGTATTGCTTTGCGCAAATAAAAAATCGCCCGAAATATCGGTTTTACCCATTTTATCTTTTAAATCGACAATTACCCGTTGTGCTGTTTTTGCCCCAATCCCTTTAATATTGTTTAAAATATTTACATTTCCGGTTAAAATAGCCTCTCGTATTTCAGCCGGACTAAGTGACGACAACATCATTCTGGCCGTATTTGCTCCGATACCGGATACAGATATCAGATGGCGGAAAATATCGCGCTCCGATTTATTATAAAAACCGAAAAGTAATTGAGCATCTTCACGAACCACATGGTGTACAAAAACCACGGCTTGTTCTTTACCTGACAATGCTGAGTATGTGTTGAGTGAGATATGGATGAAATATCCCACTCCCTGACAATCAATTACAACGCTCGCCGGAGTTAGCTCTGCTATTTTTCCCTGGATATATTCGTACATAAAATCAATTCACTTGTGGCATACAATCGGGCAAAACTATAAAAAAAAGGTTAGCCTGTAAAATTAAGGATATTATTTAATCTCAGCCACAGCTTTTTCAATCCGGTGAAGCGTTTCTGTTTTACCTATAATCTCCACAATATCGAACAAATCAGGGCCTTTGGCGGCTCCTACCAGGCAAAGGCGTAAGGCATTCATAATAGCACCAAACCCCCATTCGTTTTTTTCAATTAATTCTGAAACGGCAGCTTTTACGTCCAGGGCATTAAAGTTGGTTACCGGGCTTATAATTTCTTTAATAGCATTCATCTGATCCGGGGTTTGTTCTTTCCAGCGTTTTTTTACCACTTGCGGATCGTATTCGGCCGGTGTCTCAAAAAAGAATGAAGCCTGATCCCAGATTTCTTTCACAAAATTTACACGGTCTTTAACTAAGCTGATAACTTTTTCAATCTGCTGTGCATCGACATTAATTTCCTTTTCATTTAAAACAGGCATAAAAAACCTCGTAATTTCAGCATCCGATTTCTTTATCATATACTGATGGTTAAACCATTCAGCCTTTTTAGGATCGAATTTTGAACCGGATTTGGTAACTCGTTCCAGGCTGAAATTTTGAATTAGTTCGTCCATATTAAAAATTTCCTGTTCTGTCCCAGGATTCCAACCTAATAATGCCAAGAGGTTAACAAAAGCATCAGGAAAATAACCATCTTCGCGGTAACCGGCAGCAGTTTCACCATTTTCTGATTTCCAAAACAGAGGGAATACCGGGAAACCCATTTTATCACCATCGCGCTTGCTTAACTTGCCATTACCTGTAGGTTTAAGTAACAATGGCAGATGCGCAAATTGCGGCATGGAATCTTTCCAGCCCAAAGCTTCATATAACAACACATGTAATGGCAATGAAGGCAACCACTCTTCACCACGAATTACATGGGAAATTTCCATTAAATGGTCGTCAACAATATTGGCCAAATGGTAGGTGGGCAGGCCGTCTGATTTAAATAAAACTTTATCATCCAGGGTGTCGGTATTTACACGAACCTCATCGCGAATGATATCCTGCATCACCACTTCGTGATTTTCAGGCATTTTAAACCTTATCACGTAAGGCGACCCGGAATTTAATTTTTGCTCAACTTCATCCGAACTTAGATTTAGTGAATTGTTCAGGTTTTTGCGTGTTTCAGCATTATAGGTAAAAGTTTCCTTTTTTTCTTCAGCTGCTTTTCTAAGGCCATCCAATTCCTCAGGGGTGTCAAAAGCAAAATAAGCATTTCCGCTTTCAATTAAAGCATCGGCATATTTTTTATAAATATCTTTTCGTTCCGATTGCCGGTACGGGCCATAATTTCCACCCTCGCGGATTCCCTCATCAACTTTAATACCACACCATTCCAGACTTTCCATTATATACTCTTCGGCCCCGGGAACAAAACGTGTTTGGTCGGTATCCTCAATACGTAACAAAAAATCGCCGCCATGTTTTTTGGCAAACAAATAATTAAACAAGGCTGTTCGTACACCACCCATGTGCAATGGGCCTGTGGGACTTGGGGCAAAGCGCACCCGAACTTTTCTGCTGTTCATTTCATTTAAATTTTGCGCAAAGATAACCAGATTTTGTTTATGAAAAAGCGTTTAAAAGGGGGTTCTGGTTAAGACAACGATCGAGATTGCTTCGTCATTCTTCATCGCAAAGATGCCATTGCGAAAGTGAAGAATGAACCTGAATTAATCTTTTTCTGAAACTTGCAGGTTGACATAATGTACGAAGTGTTAGATTTTATTCCAGTTCTTCTAATTCCTGCTTCAATTTTTTTGGTAATGAATCCACCACCAGATTATAACTTAAATCAATCCATTCCTCAATAAGCTGACGGGGAACAGAGCCATCAATAAGTATTGTGTTCCAGTACTTTTTGTGCATATGGTAGCCAGGTAAAACGGCAGGGTATTTTTCACGAAGTTCCAATGCCAGTCCGGGGTCACATTTCAGGTTTACACTTAAATCGCCTTCAATATCGGTTAGCGCAAACATTTTATTCATCACTTTAAATACCAGCGTGGTTTCGTCGAAAGGGAACGATTCTGTGGCCCCATTTTTTGAAAGACAATATTCGCGTAATTCTTCAATATTCATCTCAATTTTTTATATTTAACCCTTTATTATTTAATATTACCATTGATTTAATAATACAATAACTGAAAACAGAATTCTTAAACTTATGAAAATTTTACCTTTTTTAGCTGTAATACTAATGTTTAGTTCATGTAATAATAAAAATGAAGTTGATTTAATCATCAAGAATGCCAAAATATACACCGTTGACAAGAATTTTTCGGTAGTTCAGGGAGCGGCCATTAAAGACGGTAAATTTGTTGCCGTTGGTTCCGATGCCAGTATAAACTCACATTTTTCTGCAAAGAAAATTCTCGATTTAAATGGACAGTTCGTTTACCCGGGATTTATGGATGCGCATTGCCATTTTTACGGTTATGCTTTGAGTCTTACCCAGGCTGATTTAAAAGGAACAAAATCGTTTGAAGATGTTGTTGAAAAAACAAAAGCCCACTTTGAAAAATATAATTCTGATTGGATTTTAGGAAGAGGTTGGGATCAAAACGACTGGGAAGTCAAGGAGTTTCCGACCAAAGATTTGCTTGACAAAGCATTTCCGGACAAGCCGGTTTTATTGCGCCGAATTGACGGACATGCCGCTGTGGCCAACACTATGGCATTGAAAATGGCCGGCCTAACAAAAGACACTCATGTTAATGGAGGTAAGATATTACTCCATAATGGTGAACCTACCGGCCTGTTGGTTGATATGGCTGTTGATTTGGTTATGAAAATAATTCCTGAACCCGGTATTGAGCAACAAAGTTTGTTGTTGCAACAGGCAGAAAAAAACTGTTTTAAGGTGGGTTTGACCAGTGTTGGTGATGCCGGGCTTAAATATGAAGTTATCCATTTGTTTGATAGTCTGCAACAAAGCCAAAAATTGCACATGAGAATTTACGCAATGCTCGATCCTGCCACTAAGAATTTTGAAGATGTTTTGAAAAAAGGCTTTTTAAAAACAGACTATCTTGATGTGCGGTCAATAAAATTATATGCCGATGGTGCACTAGGGTCAAGAGGAGCGTGCCTGCTGGAACCATATTCGGATGACCCCGGGAATTATGGAATGATTGTACAATCGCCAGACAGCCTGAAATCGTTATGCGAAATGGCCTATAATTATAATTACCAGGTAAATACACACTGTATTGGTGATTCGGCAAACCGAATGATGCTGGATATTTACGGTGAAATTTTAAAAACCAAAAATGATCGGCGCTGGCGGATTGAACATGCACAGGTGATAAATAAAGACGATGTTCATAAATACGGCGATTACTCTGTAATCCCTTCCATACAAACTACGCATTGTACAAGCGATATGTATTGGGCTCCCGACCGATTGGGTCCTGAGCGTATTAAGGAAGGATACATCTGGCGCGATTTACTTAAGCAGAACGATTGGTTGCCTAATGGCTCCGATTTTCCAATCGAAGATATCAATCCTTTGTATGGTTTTTATGCAGCTGTTACCCGTCAGGATCAAAGCGGATATCCTGAAAAAGGCTTTTATCCTGAGCAAAAATTATCACGTATGCAGGCTTTAAAAGCAATGACTATCTGGGCAGCCAAGGCACAATTCGAGGAGAACGAAAAAGGAAGTATTGAACCCGGTAAGTTTGCCGATTTTGTTATTACCGACCATGATTTAATGTCGGAAAAAGAATCGGGATTATTTAAAATTCCTGTCGAAAAGACCTATAGCAAGGGCGTACTTGTTTATAGTGCCGGGGAATAAAATCTGACAGATATTAGAATATGACTTAGTTTAACTCTACGAGGGTTTGAAACCCTCGTAGAGTTATCTACTAAAGGTTTATTCTTTAAATAATATAGGGTGGCTTCATTCAAAATTTTTAACTGTATCTCCAGCTTCTTAAAGCCATTAAACCACTTCGTATGGTCATTATTCCAATCAGAGGAATAAACGCGGTATTGTATTGTTGGGGAATTATGCTCCAGCCTAGTAATACAAAAAGGTTCAGAGCCAGGGTTGTTGATGAGGCCCATTTTACTAATTGATGGCGTTTGCCGCCAATAAACCAGACAAACACTAAATATAATGGGTTTGCCCACAACACATTGAGGTTATTGGCTGTGGCATCATGATCGGTGGCTACCCACATTAAAAACACAATTAGCCCAACAAATCCGATGGCTCCAAAAATGATCCGGTCGCCGATAATCCAACTTTTCGACCGAAAGAATACAGTTAGCAAACAAATTATGAGAAACAATATCCAGAATACAAAATTAGGGCGTACAAAAAGTGGAGTAGGCGGAAATTCAGCAGTGTCTTTCACCAGGGCACGTTCGCCAGTTACAAAAGGCTTACCATTAATTTCGCAACGTTCAACGTATGCTGAAAGATAATCGGGCAAAAAAGTTTTTTCCATTTCAGTAGCATCCCTGTCTATAACAGCGCCCAGCGCTAAATCTATCCCAAAATCGCTCCAGTAGCTATTGGTTAAATATTCATCAATCATGTTTCGGAAGGTCCTTGGTATTTGATGAGCCTCGGGGATATGTTGCAAACTGTCGCCAAGTACCTTATGAAACATATCAGTAATACGGGTGGCACAATTATCGAAAAAGAAATCGTACTGATATTCGCGGTTTTCGGGTTTGTAATTTTCCTGAAGGGCATCAAACAGCCGTTGCCGCTGATCACGCGTCAGGTTTAGCTTTTGTTCAACCACCCGGCGATGATCGTACTGGTACTCTCTTAAAAATCGCACATATGAAGTAAAACTCAGCCGATACATCAGTTTTCCTGATGCAAACTTGGCGTAGAAAAAAGGTACATTAAAGCTAAAAGTACCATAATTAAAAACCAGCATCAGGTTTTGTTCCGGATCAACCACTCCAATAGCACTATGACCAAAAGTGGCATATAACTCAGGTCCCGGGTCGCAGGTAAGCAGTGAAATATACGACGACTCACTCAGGGAATCAATTTTTGGAAGATTGCGGTCGGCGAAGGCAAACATCGATAAGCTTACCAACCAAACTAAAAATGCAGTTTTTAATAGATGTCTCATCTGAAATATATTCTTATAATACTATAAACTATAAATCACGCAGATATTTCTTTATAAAATATTTAACCGGGTACCATGATGCTACCAGTCCGATAACTACTACCGTGACAAAAACCCCTAAGAAATCAAAAGTCCGCATTTCAACCGGATAATAGTCGACCAGGAACGAACCCATACCACTAAGTTTTATTACATGAAACTGCTCCTGGGCAAAACAAATAAGCCAGCCAAGTATCAGCCCAATAATGGCTCCTCCGATACTGATCATCCAGCCTTCAAAAAGAAAAACTTTACGCAATTTTTCCTGGTCGAGCCCAAGGCTTCGTAAAGTTCCAATGTCATCTTTTTTATCGATAATCAGCATTGATATGGACCCAATGATATTAAAGCTGGCCACAATCAGAATAAAAGTAAGTATCAGGTAAATAGCAAATTTTTCCGATTTCATTACGCGATACAGTACTTCGTGTTGCTGAAACTGGTTTTTAATCACAAAGCCTGACCCAAGGATTTTAGCAATTTCATTCTGGGCCTTTTGTTTATCGATGCCAGGTTTCAGTTTAAGTTCAACATCCGATACTTCAGCAGCATAATTCAGTAATTTGCGGGCAAAATCCATCGACACTAAAATATATTTAGTATCAATGTCCTGTTGGATTTGAAATATACCCTTAGGAAAAATAAATTCTTTATTGAATGCTTTTGACGGGTTAAAAGAAATTAGCCCGCCGCGCCTGGGCACATAAACAAATATGGGATCAAGAAAATTCAATCCTACGGAAAGGTGATAAGCGATACCGCTGCCAATTACAGTGTAGTACCGGTCGCCTTTTTTTAACAGGTATTCCCCTTCTTCCATCATGGAATCAACACGGGTCATCTGTTTGAATTGCTCCGGAACTCCTTTAATTACTGCCGGGTGCATGCGTTTATTGTATTCCAGCAACACATTTTCTTCAAGTGTGGGGCAAAAAATGTCCACATAATTCAGGTTTTTAACCTGTTTGAATGCCTCCGTTCCCGGATCAAAAACTTTTCCTTCGGCAACCGTGATTTTTAAATCGGGATCGAAAGAGCTGAAAACCCCTTTGATAAGATTTTCAAAACCATTAAAAAATGACAGTACAATTACCAGTGCCATGGTTCCTGTTGCTACCCCAAAAACCGATATCATGGAAATGATATTGATCACATTGTGTGATTTTTTTGAAAACAGATATCGTCGGGCAACAAAAGCGGAAAAGTTCATGCTACAGTGGTTGTCAGTTTTAGTTTGTGGTTATTGGTTTCCGGCAAATATAAAGCAGTTCGCCTATAGGCAAAGCGTACCTTTTGGCTAATTCCATTCCTATTTCATTAATATAGTCGTTTTCTTCAACATCGAAGCCTGCTTTTGCTAATCGTTTGCCATAGTCGCGGCCGTAAAGACGAACGTGATCGTGTTGCCAGAAATGTTTTTCGCGCTCGCCGGGATCGGTTATGGTATCATCTTCGTAGGTATGCTCACGAGTCATATCAATTGGTACCTGGAAAATAGCCCAGCCACCGGGTTTCAACACGCGACAGAATTCCTGCATAGCCTTTAAATCCTCATCAACATGTTCAAAAACGTGATTGCACATGGTAATATCAAACTCATTGTCATTAAATGGAATATTGCGGACATCCATTTTAATATCGGCCCAGGGCGAAATTAAATCACCGGTAACATAATCGAGATGTTTTAATTTTTTAAATTTTCGCAAAAAGCAATATTCAGGAGCCACGTGCAAAAAACGCTGTGGGTGGTTAAAAAAATCGGTTTTTTCTTTTAGGTAAAGCCAGATAAGCCGGTGACGTTCAAGCGACATGCTCAATGGTGCCAGGGCATTGTCTCTGCGGTTTAACTGGCCATAAGGCAATAATTTGCGATAGGTTTTACCGTCAATAGGATCTTCAAATTTATTTCCCCTGAAAAATGGTGAGAGGATAATGAGAATCCAGTGTGCGAATTTTTGTTGAATATGTCGGGGAATGTATCTGCTAAAAAATCCAATAATGCCTTTCATCTGTTGTAAGCGATAAAAATGAAACCTTAAATTCCGGTAGTTATTCTTTTAATAAGTTGTCAATATTTTCAATATAATCGAGTGAATCATCAATAAACAGTGCAATTTCGGGAATTTTCCGAAGTTGGTTTTTTATGCGCTGCCCCAGCTGATAGCGAATCTCTTTAATGGATTGATTCAGCCTGTCGAGAACCTGTTGGCTGTGAGCCGACGGGAAAATACTGATGTATACTTTTGCCAGGCCAAAATCGGGGCTAACCCGCACCGATGATACGCTGATTAAAATTCCCGGAAATTCATTACGGGCATATTGTTGAAACATTTCACTCAGGTCTTTTTGAATAAGCCTGGCTACTTTGCCTTGACGAGGTGTTTGAGCTTGCATGATTTATAAATTTCTGTAATTTCAGATTTTAATAAAAAACCGAACCGTGCAAAGGTAATTATTCTCACTTAATTAACATTCCCTATATTTGGTTACTAAAAAATTAAAAAATGAAGTCACTGGCCATTGTACTTTTCTTTTTGATATGGATAAATCCGGTGTTTTCACAAAAAACGCTCAATTTTGAGATTAAAACCAAACTTTTTAAACTGGGCGATGTTAAAATTACCCAAACCGAATATAAAGGTGCCGACAGTATAAAATATAAACTAGTGGCAAAACTGAATGTTTGGGCTTTTTACAATATTGACTATCTGATGGAATCCGTTTATGAAAATGGTGTTTTAACTCACTCACTTACCGAGATAAAAGTAAACGGAAACATGCATCATTATACCCGTACTGAGAGATTTAATACAGGTTACATAGTTCATTCATCTGAAGATGGAATTTTTTATCAAACGTACCCAATTACTAACAGTATTACTCCACTTTATTTTGCCGCGTACACGGGTCCCGATTCCGTGTTTTCAGAGTATTCGGGCAGGTACAGGCCTTTTGTCCGGAAAAACGATTCAACCCTGGTTTTAGACCCTGACGATCCTATGGAATTTATATTTGCACATGGGGCAATTTCAAGGGTTGTGGTGCCAAATACGATAATGAATTTTTACATCGAAAAATCCCCTATGCCCTAGAATATTTTATCCGGTTAATAAGAATATAATTACTACTTTTACCGCAAATTCTTTTGAATGTCAGCAATTGATAGCATACAAGCTCCCATAAAGGAGGAAATGAAAAAATTTCAGCCTTATCTGAAAACATATCTAAAAAGCAAAACTTCCCTGTTAAATGTTATTATAAATTATTTGCTTAAGAGTAAAGGCAAGCAAATGCGGCCGATTCTGGTGTTTCTTTCGGCCCGGCTGAATGGCGAAGTAAACGAATCAACCTATCATGCTGCCTCCTTAATTGAATTGATGCATACCGCGTCGTTGGTACACGATGATGTGGTTGATGATTCAAATATGCGCCGTGGATTTTTCTCCATAAATGCCCTTTGGAAAAACAAAATTGCCGTATTGTTTGGCGACTTTTTACTGGCTAAAGGCTTGTTGCTGGCCGTTCATAAAAAAGAATATGAGTTGCTGCGCATTGTTTCGCAGGCTGTTGAAGATATGAGCGAAGGGGAATTGCTTCAGATTGAAAAAGCACGTAAGCTGGATATTGACGAAGAGACTTATTTTAAAATCATCAGGAAAAAAACAGCGGCATTAATGGTTGCCTGCACCTCTGCCGGAACCCATTCTGTTGGAGTTAATGGCGAGGTTTACCAACATATGGAAAAATTGGGCGAGTACCTTGGAATGGCTTTCCAGATTCGTGACGATTTATTTGATTATGATCGAAACGGCGATTATGGGAAACCGTCAGGTAACGATATTAAGGAGCGGAAAATGACCCTGCCTTTTATTCATGCCTTAAACCAATGCAGCCATTCTGAAAAAAGTAAAATTCTAAGGATGATGCGCAAAAAGAACAAATCGACCCAGATGGTTGATGATATTATGCATTTTGTTCGCCAGAATGGGGGAATTGAATATGCCCGCGGAGTAATGGAGGATTTTAAAAACAAGGCGCTTGAAATTCTTTCGAAGCTACCTCAAAATACAGCCAACCAATCGCTGGTTCAGTTGGTAGAATACACCACCAGCCGAAAAAAATAAAATTCGGGATTCCGTCCTATGAAAGTAAATACTTTAATAATTGGCGCTGGCAGATCGGGTACCACAAGCCTGTTTAAAATTCTGGAAGACCATCCTGAGGTATGTTTCTCGACCATAAAAGAAGTTCATTATTTTTCCATTGAAGATTTAAACCAAAGGGGCGAAGATTATTATCATTCCTTTTTCCCAAATTACAATCAGGAACCGGTAGTTGCTTCAGCAGACACTTACCTGATGATTGATTACAAGGTCATAAAAAGGATAAAAGCCTATAATCCGGAAATGAAAATAATTGTTATGCTCCGAAACCCGGTTGACAGGGCATATTCATCTTATAATTATTCCGTAAATTATGGGTATCACGAGGCTTATCCTTCTTTTACAGATTCTGTTGAAATTGAAAAAAAACTGAAAGACGAGCCCAGTATTGTTCAGCAGAATAACATCGGGCATTTTTATGCAGGTTTATATGCAAAACATCTTAAAGAATGGTTTAAGGGATTTCCGTCTGATCAGTTTTTAATACTGAAAACCGATGAACTAAAGTCAGAACAGGCTGGAATAAAACAAAAACTTTCAAATTTTTTAGGAATTCAACCTTTTAATGCCGAAAATTCCGATAAGGAAAAACAAAATGCCAACGCGATACCTAAATTCAGGCGATTTGAACAATTTTTACTGAACCGCGAAAATCCTGTACGCCGGTTTATACGCTGGATATTTCCTTCGTTTATTAAGAGGATGATTATAAATTCGGGTGTGGTAGATAAAATGCACGACCTTAACAGGACATCTGCCGAATACAAACCTCTTGATCCTGATACACGCCAAAAAGCCATGGCCTGGTTTAAAGATGATCTGGAATTATTGAAAAATGATTTTGGGATTGAATTGTAGGGACTCGAAATTGAAAAACTAATATTTCTGGCCACTAATTTGCACGAATTAACACTAATAAATCTTGCTGGGCCATATAGTCATATTTAGGTTTTTGGATTGAAAATATTAATGTTTTGTGTAGGCTTATATTTAAACGTTCTCCCCTGAATAGAGGAAATCTAGCCTAAAGCTAGAGAAGGGTACAAAAATATATATGTTAAATCTCTTTCAACCTTTCTACACCTAAAAATTATTCTCCAAAATAATCTTAAGCACCGCCTGAGCTGAAACCACCCGGTTGGCGGCCTGTGGAATTACAATTGAATTCGGGCTTTCAATAACTTCATCGCTTACAATCATGTTCCGGCGTACCGGTAAGCAGTGCATAAATTTAGCCTTGTTGGTAACATCCATATGTTTTTGTGTAACGCACCAGCTCATGTCCTTGCTTAAAATCTGTCCATAATCATTATAAGCCGACCAGTTTTTTGCATAAATGAAATCAGCACCTTCAAAGGCTTTCATTTGATCGTACTCGGGTTGTAAATCGCCCATAAATTCAGGAGCCAGTTCGTAGCCTTTAGGATGGGTTACCACTAATTCGTAATTAGTTTGGCGCATCCATTCCACAAACGAATTGGCAACAGCCTGCGGCAAAGCTCTTGGGTGAGGAGCCCAGGTAAGTACAACTTTGGGCTTATTTTTTTTCCTGTATTCCTCAATAGTAACAAGGTCGGCAAAGCTTTGCAGCGGATGACGGGTAGCGGCTTCCATGCTTATAATAGGAACTCCGGCGTATTTTATAAACTGGTTTAATATTTTTTCACTGTAATCTTCTTCTCGGTTTTTTAATCCTGCAAAAGCCCTTACGCCAATAATATCAGCGTACGATCCAATTACCGGAATAGCCTCCATTAAATGTTCCGGCTTGTCGCCATCCATAATCACGCCTGTTTCTGTTTCCAGTTTCCATGCTCCTTCGTTAACATCCAGCACCATGGTTTGCAATCCCATATTCATGGCAGCTTTTTGCGTGCTCAAGCGGGTGCGCAGGCTTGAATTAAAGAATAAAAGAATCATGGTTTTGTTCTTGCCTAAATGCCTGTGGCCGTATGGATTTTTCTTTAACTGAAATGCTGTTTTTAATGCTGAAGCCAGATTTGGCAAATCGTGTACTGAGGTGAAGTGTTTCATAGCAGGATATGAAAAGCGTTTGAATTAAATGTTAGGCAAAAGTAAAATAAATGTTTCAAAATAAAAGGGGGTGGAGTTGAAAATGAAAGGCTTACTACCAAAGATTTGAGATGGGAAATCTAATGAGATTTTAGTCACGTTCCTTTTATGTGGATTGGATGCATTGGTTTAAATTATTTTTCCAATGGTTTTCATGGGGAGAAACATTTTCTCGCTATCCGGTAGTTGTTCAAATCCATATTTTTTGTAAAATCGTACAGCTTTGTCATTAATGGGGTCAACTACTACAGCCATGGCGCCAATACTTTCATTTGAGAGTTTGTAACTCCTGAACAGGGCATCTAAAAGAAGGTGTTCTCCTAACCCAGAACCTTTAGTAGTAATGTCTCTCGCCAGCCGTCCTAATAAAATAACCGGGGCATTATAGTTTCTTGGTACCTGGTTCAGGTACTTATCCGGCATCAATTCCCGGCCAAGACTTTCACTTGTTAAAGTATAATAACCTTTAACATCTTGCTTATTGTTAACTGCTACAAAACAAATTGTAAGTTTTTTACGAATATCCTGACTAACCTGGTATTTAATATAATCAGTAAGTGCAGGTTCTTCACAGGTGAAATTATCTCTATTATGTTTTTTCTCCAACAGGACAATTTCCACTATGTGCTTTTTTGAGATTTATATTTTTTAGCAGCTGCGACAAGATATTCATTGGGTATACTATCGCCAAACACAGCTTCAAAGAATATTTCCCGATCTCTCTCGCTTGCAATTATACGGTCATTTTGTGCAACTATTTCTTCAGCTTGTTTTTTTACAATCCGAACAATAAAACTACTAAAAGATTTATCTCCACTAAGTTTCTGTGCTTTTTGAAAAATCCGTTTGTCGTTCGAAGATATTCTAATTTCAATTCGTTCGTCTTTGTTTAATTGCGCTTCCATGATATATTTTTTACAAATGTACGGTAAAATATCGTACAAAACAAGTTGTTATACTATACACGTTAATATTTTATACTAAAATACCATTCCCTAATACCCATACTTCTTCTTCCACCAACCGACCAATCGGGTACGAATACTTTCTTCCTGATTGTTTTTCTGTGGCTCATAGAATTTGCGGTTTCTTATTTTTTCGGGTAGAAAATCCTGTTCGGCAAAATTTCCTTCGAAGCTATGCGAATATTTGTATTCCGCTCCATAACCCAGTTCCTTCATCAGCTTGGTGGGTGCATTTCGTAAATGCAGGGGAATCGGCAAATCGCCGGAATTTTTAATTTCCCCCAAGGCATCATCAATGGCCATATAGGCCGAGTTGCTCTTTGGGCTGGTGGCAAGGTAAATAACACATTCGCTTAAAATAATACGCGATTCGGGCATACCTATTTTATGGATAGCATCAAAACAGGTATTGGCCATCAGCAGCGCATTGGGATTCGCCAGGCCGATATCTTCTGAGGCGAGAATTACCAAACGGCGGGCAATAAATTTAATGTCTTCGCCACCGTCGAGCATGCGAGCCAGCCAATAAACCGCTCCATTCGGATCGCTGCCACGGATGCTTTTAATAAAGGCCGAAATGATATCGTAATGCATTTCGCCTTGCTTGTCATAAGTAGCAATATTTTCCTGAAGTATTTCCTCAACCTTTTTGTTAGTAATAATCACTTCGCCGTTGCCTCCCGAGTTAACCACCAGTTCAATAATATTCAACAACTTACGGGCGTCTCCTCCCGAAAAGCGGAACATGGCTTCAGGTTCTTCTACCTTTATTTCCCGGTTCTTTAATTCAAAATCGGTTTTCAAGGCTCTGTTAAGTAATTCTTCAAGATCCGGTTTTTCAAGTGCCCGCAATACATACACCTGGCAACGCGAAAGTAATGGCGATATTACCTCAAACGAAGGATTTTCGGTAGTGGCACCAATCAGAGTCACAATGCCCTGTTCAACAGCTCCCAGCAGTGAGTCTTGTTGCGATTTGCTAAACCGGTGAATTTCATCGATAAACAAAATAGGATTGGGCTGATCGAAAAACCGCGCTTTTTTGGCTTTGTCTATTGTTTCGCGAACATCTTTAACTCCTGAAGTTACGGCACTTAAACTATAAAACGGTCGGTTCTGTTGTTGCGAAATAATATGGACTAGTGTAGTCTTTCCGACACCCGGAGGTCCCCAAAGAATCATGGAAGGAATATGCCCCGATTCAATACTTTGACGTAAAATGGCATTTTTACCTACCAGGTGCTTTTGTCCAATGTACTCATCGAGCGTTTTCGGACGTAATCGTTCAGCTAAAGGTTGTAATCTCATTTCCTAATTTTTTGGTAAAGTTAAAAAGTAGTTTTATTGTGTTTCAAATGAAATTTACGTCAAAACAACTTCTT
>JBJKSB010000058.1:0-9309 GCA_046704385.1 Bacteroidales bacterium
CAGATTTTAGTATCTTCATGTCGGTATTGTTTAGTAACACCAATTTAGGTGAAAATACCGTGGCTGTAAAACTTTAATAATTAAAGTTTTACAGCTTTTTTCAACAATAACTTACGGATATGAGGTCCAAGTCGTGCCACAAATCACAGTTTAGTACAACAGAATAACCCGACTGGAGACTGAGAACTGGAGACTGCCGACTGAGAACTGCCGACTGTACTCCTCACTTCCTTGATCCCGGAATCGACAATACACTAACCAGCACATAAAATCCATAAAAAACCTGGAAAACAGGAAGTATGGGTAGTATCTTTTTAAGGTTAAAAAATTCCGAAACCTGTCTTAAGAAAATAAAATCAACCAGGGTTTTTAAGATAAACATAAAAAGTACCGGCTTCCAAAACTCAGTGTTAAAACTGAGGCCCACCAGTCCAATAACCCACAAAAACGAAGCTGTAAAAACAACAAACGCTGTGAACTTAGTGTCACCATCATCATAACCCGGCGCTTTTGAAAGCCATCGGCGGCGTTGTTTCATAAATTGATGCCAGCTCTCTTGTGAAGAAGTACTCACAATGGCTTCTTCTGATTTTAAGAAATGTATTTTATCGGAATCCCGAATTTTCATTTGATGCAACAAAAACACATCATCGCCCGATTGATATTCAATATTTAAAGGATCGTCAAACTGATTGAATATTTCTTTATCAAAAGCCAGGTTGGCCCCGTTGCACATGATGGCATGATTTATCCCAATGGCCCCGGCTCCACTTGCCACTAAACTGACAAATTCCATTTGCTGAAACTGCTGGAAAAAGGATAAGCCCGTTTCAAGCACCACCGGACCCACAATTAAATTAGGTTTAAATATTTCATAATATTCCACCATGCTGGCCAACCAAAATTCAGGGTGGCGGCAGTCTGCATCAGTGGTTACTATTAATTGTCCCAACGCCTGCTGTACCCCGAGCATCAATGCGCGTTTCTTTCCTTTGTTTTCGTTAAACAGGTAACTAACCCTTTGGTATTTTGCCGCAAAATCTTTGGCAATTTCCTTTGACTGATCTGTCGACTGATCATCAATCAACAGGATTTCATAATCCGTAGTCTGAATAGCTTGATTTAATAGTCCCCGGACGCACTGCTCAAGATTCTTGGCTTCATTATAAAAAGGAACCAGAACCGTAACTTTTGTATGATAAGTTTTTTGCTGGCGATGAAAAACCCCGATACTCCTCCAGCCATTTAAAAACCAAACAATTAAAGCGGTATACAAAACACCGGCAACCACACAAAACGACCAGTACCAGGCAAAAAGGTTCATTTGTTTCAGATTTAACTCAAATGTAGTGCTTTTTGGGAAAACTATTACTTAAGTTATACCTTCCGGATTTGAGTCCTCAGTCTTCAGTCGACAGTAGATTAGATGCGGACCCTTGACCATTTGGTGACTTTTACTTTTTATGTTTTCCTGGAAAATATAATACCAGAACACATAGAATCTGAAGACTGCTGACTGGCGACTGAAGACTGAGGACTGGCGACTGAGGACTATAAAAAACTCCCCGCTTCCCTATCCAGGTACCATACCATTTTACCGGATACCGGATTAATATGTGCGGCCGGGTAATCTAAATACCCATCAATTCTGTTAAAAATAGTATTTACTTTTTCTGATTTACCTGAACCTGTAACCAGGAAAAAAATATATTGTGCATGATTAATAATATTTCCTGTCAGGGTTATTCTCTCCTGTTTGTTGTAGGGATTCATCGATTTTGAAACAATATCATCATCCTTCATTAAATAAAGCTGGTTAGGGAAAATTGAAGCGGTATGACCGTCGTCGCCCATTCCCAGTAAAACTATATTAAACTGTGGAATTCCACCCACAAAAGGCACATTGGCAAAAATATCGTCACTGTATCGCATAACCTCTTGTTCAATAACCTCTTCACCCCTGATACGATGAATATTTTCCTGAGGAATCGAAATATTTTCGAAAAGCACCCTTTTGGTGTTCCCATAATTGCTTTCATGACTCAATGGAGAAACACAACGTTCATCAACCCAATAAAAATGAATTTTCCTCCATTCAATCCGTGAACCATATTCCGATGCAATGATATCAAACAAAATATATGGCGTTGTCCCACCTGAAACAGCCATACTAATTTTATCCTCCTTTATCCCGGCAATAATGCCATAAAGTTCTTCTGCCAAGGCTTTGGCAGTTTCATATTTATCAGAAAATATTTTGTAGTGCATTGCCATTTACAAAATGATTTTTTAATAATTCTAAAAAACCGGGTTAAGGTTAATTATTTAAATTCACTTTCCACCTAAAGGTAAACTTCAAATATTATGCAAAAATCTTCTTTTTTGGTATCAATAATTCTAAAGCTCACAATATTCACCGTCATTACTCAGATTTTTACAAGGATACCGCCATGTAATTTCAGGCTCATCAATAAGCGAATCGGCATGTTCAGGTCCCCATGTACCCACCGGGTATCCATAAACCGGTATTTTTGGATTATTTTTCCATGCATTTATTATGGGCTGAACAAATGCCCAGGCCTCTTCTACCGCATCGCCACGAATATACAAAGTTGAATCACCCATCATGCAATCCAGTAGCAATCTTTCATAAGCTTCGGGCAACGTACCTTCATGCAAATCGGAGTAATGAAAATCCATATTTGCTGTTTTTGCTTTAAAACCGGCACCCGGAACTTTCATACTAAATTTAAACAACAGACCTTCATCAGGCTGAACACGCATTACCAGCTGGTTATGTGAATTAATTTGCTGATCGTCGTGACTAAAAATATGATGCGGCGATTTGTGAAAATGTATAACCACCTCTGTTACCCTGGTAGGTAAACGTTTTCCGGTCCGTATGTAGAATGGCACCCCTTTCCAGCGCCAGTTATCGATAAAAAATTTCATGGCAAGGTACGATTCTGTTCTGCTATGCTTCGGAACTCCTTTTTCCTCACGGTATCCCGGATGTTTTTCGTCCTTTACCGTCGAAGAAGTGTATTGACCACGGATTACATATTTCGGCACATCTTCTTCTTTTATGGGTCGTAACGATTGAAAAACTTTCAGAACTTCATTTCGAATAGCCTGCGATTCGGCATGTATAGGTGGTTCCATTGCCACCAATCCCACAAGTTGAAGTAAATGATTCTGAACCATATCGCGTAAAGCGCCTGACTGATCGTAATAACCGCCCCGGGTACCCACTCCCAAATCTTCAGCCGACGTAATTTCAATATGATGAATATAATTCCGATTCCACAACGGCTCAAAAATACCATTGCCAAAACGGGTCACCAGCATATTCTGAACAGTTTCTTTTCCCAGGTAATGATCAATGCGATAAATCTGATCTTCATCAAAATAATTTAATAAATTATTATTTAGGTTTTTAGCCGATTCTAAATCTGTTCCAAAGGGTTTTTCCAGGATAATCCGTTTCCACGATTTGCCTTCAATATCTTTATTGATGGAAGCCTGGGTGAGTCCTTTGGCAATGGTCTCAAATAAAGTGGGCGGAGTCGATAAATAATAAATATAATTTTCAGGTATATTTTCCGGAATCCTGAGTTCATCCAGCTTTTTCTTTACCTGAGTATAAGCCCCCACTTCACTTGTGTTTATTCCCAGGTAATGCAATTTCGATAAAAAGCCCTGTATATCAACATCTTTTGCAATCCAGTTTTTAAAATTATCTCTGAATTCTTCATCCGTAAAAGCGGTTCTGCCTACTCCCAGTATTTCAAATTTATCAGGCAATAGGTTTTGATGATATAAACTAAATAATGCAGGCATCAGCTTCCTTCTGGTGAGGTCGCCCGATGCACCAAAAATTACTAATATATGTGATTCGGGTTTGTTCATGTTAATCTATATTATTGATAATTAAAATCTATCTGCAAATTTAGTCAATGTAACGGTTTAAGGGTTAATAAGTTTATCGATAAAGGTATAGAAATAAATTATAGCATTTTTTATAGCCTTTTTTTTTGTGCAAAAAAAACCTGTATTTTTAAACGATTTAAAAATTTAGATACGGGTATGAAATTGATACGAAAAATTCTGGGGTTAACCATTTTTCTCATATGCTCTGTTACTTCGATGGCGCAATTCGACATTCAGCATTACTTAATTGAAGGACACCGCGATTTGATGAAATCGGATTATGCCTCAGCTATCCAGCGTTTCAATACCATCATTCAAATAAAACCCGAAGTACTTGAAGCCTATTATTTCAGAGGATTTGCCAAATATTCACTTAGTGATTACCAGGGGGCTTTTGTCGATTTCAACAAAGTAATTGAACTGAATCCCTATTTTTCAGAAGGATACCGTTTCAGGGGAATTACCAAAGCTGCCATGCAGGATTACCAGGATGCTCTGGAAGATTTTCATAAGGCTATTGAACTTGACTTAAGCAGTGCCGATAATTATGTAAGCCGGGGGTTTACCTATCTGATGATAAAAGAATATGACAAAGCCATTGCGGATTTCGATGAGGCACTAAAAATACAAAAAGACCTTCCATATGCATACTTGCACCGGGGTTATGCCAAAATGAGCAAAGGTGATTACGATGGGGCCATTAAAGATTTTAGCGAAGGAATAAAACTTAATCCCTACAATCCCGATGGATTTGCCCGTCGTGCCATTGCATTGTCACAAAAAGAGGAATATGCTGATGCATTAACCGACCTCGACCGCGCCATTAAAATGGATGACAGTAATACACTATATTATTTTCAACGTGCAATAATCCGGTATCATGCTAAAAACCTGGATGGTACCATGGAAGATTATAATAAAGTACTGGAACTTGACCCAGAAAATGCCCTGACCTATTTTAACCGGGCCATCCTGAAATCGGAATTGGGCGACACCGATGGTGCTATCGCTGATTACACCAAAGCTTCGGAATATAACCCGGGTAATATACTGCCATATTTTAATCGCGGAGGAGTAAAATACGACAAAGGTGATTATTACGGGGCTATACAGGATTGGAGCCAGGCTATTGAGATTTTCCCCGATTTCGCCAAGGCATACCAGGCCCGATCATCCGCAAGATTCCAGGTTGGAGATGTTGCCGGAGCTTTAGAAGATAAAGATACTGCAAAGAAAAAAATTGAAGAATACCAGTCAAAAACAGGAAACGATACTACTATGGCCGAATTTATGGACACCAGTTATAATTTCCACAAAATTATTGAATTCGATTCGGATTTTTATCGAGCCAACATGGACGATGGACAAATCCAGAATCGCCGTATAGTAATCGATTTAAAACCTATTTTATTAATTACCTGTAAACAGGACGAACTAAAGCCACTTAAAATAGCATTTTACCTGGAAAGTCTGCAAAAACTTAATTCCAATAATCCCTTGCATACTGAATTCACCGTATCAACGGAATTATCAAAAATGGATGTCGACAGTGTAAGAGCTTTACTTAACCTGACTGAACAGGAAAAACTTAATTTATCGTACGATACCTACCTGTATTTTTATCAGGGACTGCTAAATAGTATGATCCAGAATTTTAACCAATCGTTAAAAGCCTATACAACGGCCATTGCCCTGAATCCCGATTTTGACCTGGCTTATTTTAACCGGGCCAATACGCGGTATTTAATGATTGACTACATTAATTCACTTGATGATTATTCGCAGGTATTAACTATTGACGGTAAAGCCACCACCCGTAAAGATGAAAAGAAACAAAACATGGAGTACCCCGATTACCAGGATGTAATTCAGGACCTGGATAAAGCCATTGAGTTAAATCCAAATTTTGCGTTTGCCTATTTTAACCGGGCCAATGTAAAATGTATGATGAAAGATTTTACAGGTGCTATTGATGATTATACTAAAAGCATCCAGGTTAAACCAGAAATTCCTGAGGCCTACTTTAACCGGGGATTAACCCTGATTTATCTGCAGGATAATGAAAAAGGATGCCTCGATATGAGTAAGGCTGGTGAGCTGGGTGTTCAGGATGCTTATCCGGTAATTAAAAAGTACTGTACTAAAGAGTAAATTCAGGATACAGGGTTACCAGGTGCAAAGTTTAAGATATATACTTAAAACTATAGACTAATTCCTATAGACTGAGAACTGCCTGATTATGGTTCATATATCTTCCCGTTATAATATATTTTGGTGGTATTCATTCCCACATTAAAAATCACCACATTACGTAACACCTGGTAGTCGTTAATTTTTTCATAGGAAAGCGTCTGGGTTTCTCCCCCGGTAAAAAGTTTTAGATAACCGTTCTGATCAATATAAGCCACTGAATTCTGATGTATTTTATTCGACGACGGGACGTAATTCTCAATAAGATAATTCTCCCCTTTATAGAAAGCATAAAACTGGTTTTGTTGTTGATAAACCAGCATGTCGTCTTTCAGTTCATAGCTGTCGGGTGCAAAAGAACTGATAGTAACCACCTCTCCATTATCGAACATTTTAAAGTCGCCCATATTGCTGACATAGGCTACTTTTTCATAACCCATCTGGAACGATTTGGGTTTAAAGGTCTCCACTTCATAAGTCTTGCCCCGGTAAAAAACCTGTAAAAATTCCGTGGTGGGATCAATATAAGCTAAAATGTTCCTTCCTACCTCAGTGGTAACCGATGGTGTTTGTAATACCGGCACCACTTTGCCCTGGTAAAATATTTTAAAATCCTGGTAAGCATCAATATAACCTACAATATTAGGACCTACTTTAAAAAGTGCCAGATCTTCGAACAATAATCCATCTTCAATCGGAATAACTTCCCCTTTATAATAAACCTGGAAATAATAGTTTTCAGTATCGAAAAAAGCCACCAGGCTGTCACCGGCAAAATAAGTCCCCACAAATTTCGACAACAGTTTTTTATTGCCATTTTCAAACACATACAACTGGGTTCCAACCTGGTAGGTAACAAGGTTATCGGTAACCTTGTACGATTTAACCATGGCGCTTACATCATAATCGATATGGTTATAGTATATCTTAAAATGATTCCCATTGGTGACATAACCCACACATTTATCACCAATTTGATAGTCTAAAACCGGTTGAAATTCCAACTGCCGGGTTTTGCCGGCATCAAAAACAAAAAAACGGTTTTGATAGTCTGAAAATGCTGCCAGGTTTTGTGATTGCGCAACATAAAGAAAAATCGAAAATAAAAAAGTTAAGCTAATCTTCATGATGATTCGATAAAGTATACTTTAAAGATAATGTAATACCCTTTATTTACCAATAATGAAGTTCAGTAATTAGATTAAGATTTAAGAATTTAGACGGCAAGACTACATCGCGTGTTCTTTTTCAGCTTCAGCCTATAGTCGGGTAATTCTATTGTACCAAACTGTTTACTTTTCACTGTGAACCGTTTACTTCGGACTGCAGACTGCCTGCTCTGTCGGCTGATACTAAACCGCCTTCTTTCCTCTGTAATGAAAATAGGTAACTACCGTTTCAATGGCAATCCTGATCGCTTCACCAATAGGATATAATTGCTGCGACTCGGTGAAATCAATAAATTGTAATCGCGAATAATAATTTGATGCTTTCGGTCCCAAGGGCTTTTGTGCCAGAATTGTATTAGCTTTGCTTATGGATTCCGGCTGATCCAACTGGATGGATTTGCAAGCAGCAACCCTACGTCTTCCGTATTTGTCGGTAGTATGGTTGTAGGCAAACAACCGACAAATTAACCCTCTGTAATCATAATGTTTACAGCCAATCCTGCTCCCATCTATTGACAGATTCTCCAACACAGGGCAAATGGTTTGATTATTAATTAGCTCAATGGTAGCTAAAAAACTTTCGGCCTGACCACTATAATACAAATGCAGGGCAAAAGGATAAAACTCCAGAGCTGTAGCCACAATTTTAGGGGTGGTACAACATTTTATGCAATTTTCAATACAATGAATTCCGGTTTGTGATTGTAATTTTGCAATGTCTTTTTCCAGTGATTTGAAGAGTTTTTCAACAGCACGGGCTTTGCGCACTATATCCATAAATACAAATTAGAACAGCGCAAATTTATATGAAAACTCAATTCGTGATTCTGCTACCTAAAAATATATTTTACAACCTTATAGTGTTGAATTTATGCTAATTACCATCTTCAATTTCTTCTTATTTTCGTGAATAAGCAATTTTACCGTCCACTTTTACGTCATATTTTTTGCAAAATCCGGCATTTACCTCAACCACATATTGAGCATATTCAAACGAAGGTATCTGATCGAGCGAATATGGAGTTGTGTTATATGCGATATGAACGATTTCAAAATTGGCATTTACAAAAATAATATCAAGCGGAATATGGGTATTCTTCATCCAAAACGCCTGCCTCCTCTCCTCATCAAAAATAAATAACATACCGTTATCTTCTTTCATCGAATGCCTGTACATTAAACCTTTCTCACGCGTTGCATCAGTGTCTGCAATTTCAACTTTAATAGTTTTTAAAAAATCGCCCTTTTCAGAAATAAAAGATAAATCGCCTTGGTATTTAAATTGAGGTTCAGATGTTACAGCATATTTTGGCGGTAATGAAGTATCAGGTTTTGGTTTTTTAGGTCCGTTGCAGGCAAATCCAAGCAAAGTAAAAACGATGGAGCAAATTATTATTGATGATCTCATAAATTTAATTTTTGACAAATATATAAATTAACCTCAGTTCGATCTAAGGCAATTGTCATATTCGTATTATTCTAAATCTAATCCGGGTGCTACACAAACCTAAAATATGTAGGACGTTTACCCAACTGGTTAATAGTCATCGGATGCTAAAACTAAAGCACCAAAAGAATTGAACGAATTACCTGTAAATTAACTTGTCATCCGATGACTTGCGGAATCAAGGTCATAGCATTCCGATTAAACAACAGAATTTTCATAATTGACATGATAGGTCAATGAAAATAAATTTAAGGGAGATTGGAGGGTAAATTATCAGTACATCATTTATAATTACATAATGCTGGCCAACTCTTTGGTCAGGTCCCCCGGGTAATAAACTTGCAATTACATCCAAATTTCTGTAACTTATAGGAAATCAGAAATAAAACATCATGACACTAAAAGCACACCCACTCGACAAAATTGCTATCACCGTAAAATCGCATATGCTATTAAAGCAATTGTTAAAAGAAAATCCGATTCTTGAGGAAATTATGCGAAATGCACGGAATAGTACCGAGGCCCTTGTTGGAGTGAGAAACTGGGTGACGGAAGAATTAAAACTTCATCTGG